>CAZOTB010000112.1:0-21347 GCA_964582645.1 uncultured Verrucomicrobiota bacterium
GCGCGGATGTCGAGCGGCGTCCAGACATGCTCATAGACGGTGTGTTTGCGGAGGTCTTTGAGGCCCATGCGTTCGAGCTTGTCCACGACCCGCTCCTTGAACGCGAGGTAGTCGTCGCGCGTGAGCGGGTGCTCGTCTTTGATGTACGGGATGTGCGGGAGGATCTTGAGGCAATCGCAGCCGGGCGGGGCGACCGTCGGGTCGGTCTTCGACGCGGCGACGAGGTAGATGGTCGGGTCGGGCGGGAGTTGGTGCTTCTGGAATACCGTCCGGAAATGTTCGCGCTGGTGGCCGGAGAAGAAGAAGTTGTGGTGCGCCAGTTGCGGGTATTTGCAGTCGAGACCGAGATCGAGCACGAGACCGGAGCAGGCCGGCTCGTATTTCTTTTCGAGCTTGGCCACGAACGTGGCGTCTTCGCGTAGCAGTTCCCGGTAGGCGGGGATGACTTCCATGTTGGAGACGACGATGTCGGCGGCGTGGAACGCACCGTCTTTGGTGACAATGCCGGTGACCTTGCCGTTGGCGGTGCGGATGCCGGCGGTTTCGCTGTTGAGGTGGACGGTGACGCCCAGTTCCTCCATCAGACTCTTTAATCCGAGCGCGATGCCGTACAAACCGCCGTCCACGTACCAAAGATCGTAGCGGAACTGGATCGTCGGCAGGCAGTTCATGAACGCCGGCGCGCGGTAGGCTGACGAGCCGACGTATTTGATAAAGTAATCGAAGATGTCCTGCATCTTCGGAGTGCTGAGGAAGCGTTTCACGCCGCCGTGCATCGAGCGCAGCAGGTCGAATTGCGGAAATTTCTTCAATCCATAGAACTCACGGAACTCGGCGGAGGTGTCGAGTCCTTGCTGAAAATACCCGGCATCGCAAAGGTCATAGAGTCGGGCGGAGTAATCGAGAAACCGCTGGACGTTTGCGGGGTCTTCGCCGGCTTTGCGCGCCTCGGCGGCCATCACGGCGGGATTGGGGTCGAGGTCAATGACCGTGCCGTCCTCGAAGAAGTTCCGCCAGTGCGGCCGGAGCGTGCGGGTCGGGATGTAATCGCTCATCTTCTTGCCCGACCGCTCGAACAACCGCTCGAAGATATGCGGCAACGTCAGGATGGACGGGCCGAGGTCGAACGTGTAGCCACGTTCCTTGAGCACGTTGAGCTTGCCGCCGATCTGCGGGTTCTTCTCGTGAATGGTGACGTCGTAGCCCTCCTGCCGCAGTGAGATTGCCGCCGACAGTCCTCCCAGCCCGGCCCCGATGACAATGATTGTTTTCTTCATTCAATTGTTCCGGTCTGCCGTCGAACATACACCCGCCCGCTTGCCCGCGGAAACATGCGGGCGGAAAGCCTCGAGCGCTCCGCAACTCAGGCAAAGGGATTGATCACTTTGACCCCGGCTTTCTTGAAGTCCGTCTCGTTGCGAGTGACAACTGTCAAATGATGGGCGAGTGCCGATGCGGCAATCAGGCTATCTTTGATGGGGATGGTCTGGCCGGTGCGACGCAAGTCGGCCAGCAGCTTTGCCCAACGCAACCCCGCCGCGGCATCCCACGGCAGGCAGACGATGTTGCTCACGCCATTCTTGAACCAGTGTTCCAACCGCTGGCGACGTTTCCCGGCAGCCAGCAGGTGAATCCCAAACCGGATCTCACCCAGGATAATTGGATCAACCGCAATCTCGCGTTCGTTGTGCCGCAACCACTCGATGACCTTGGGAGCAGGCGCCGGTTTGGTTGGTTCACTCAGGACGTTGGCGTCAACGAGGTAGGTCACAGGGTATCCGTGGACTCGGATTCAATCGGGACGAAGAAACCTTTTTCCGGGCAGGCCAGCAACCAGTCCACCAGCCCTTCATTCGGTCGCGGCTGACGCCGCACGAGCCGATACTCGCCCCGGTCAATGCGCTCGACTTCGAACTCCTGGCCCGGCTCAATCCCGTCCTGCTGTCGAATTTTGGCGGGCAGAATGATCTGTCCTTTTGTGGAAACCATGGTCGTCATGCGGGGTAAGATAGCGTCTTACCCGGCCAGCGTCAATCTCGCCGCCGCCCCGCACTTCGCGCTATTTCTTGCGTTTCTCCAACTCCGCTCGCGCGAGTTTGTCCTGCGGATTCAACTTCAGCGCCTTCCGAAAATACTCCTCCGCCTCCGCTGACTTGCCCAACGCGTCGTACGTCTTGCCGATATACACGAGACACGTGCTGTGTCCCCACCGCGGCTCAGTCGGAGCGTGCGGGTTGCCGGCTTCGGCGGCGAACCGTTGCTCCGCCGACAGCAACAGTTTCAAGCCGTCGTCCTTGCCTCCCATGAGGCTCGGGCCGTAGTAGCGGTTCATCCCCGCCAGGTACAACACGCGCGGGTTGTTGGGACTCAACTTGCGCGCCTGCTTCTCCTGATCCAACACCCGCGGCCCCAGCCAAGCCGCCCGCGCCGGGTTCAATGCGATGCTCAACCCGTAGGTCGTGCTCAACAGCGCCCGGCTCTCGCCGTTTTGCGGATCAAGTTGCACCGCCCGCTGCAACGTCGCAACGGTCGTCTCCAACGCCTTCGCGGTCTCCGTTCGATTCGTCTCCCCCAACCACCAGAGCAACCGGTGAAACTCCGCCACCCCCCGCCAATACTGATTCGTGCTGGACACCGGCGCCGCGGCGAACGTGCCGGCCGCCTTCGCGAAGCCGTCGCCGCTCCAACTCTGATACGCCGCCGTGAACTCCGCCACCCCGGTCGCGGTCAGATTGGTCGTGTCGGCAGCCGCTGCCGGCAGGGCGGACATCAGAATCAGGAGTCGTCGAATCATCGCTTGACGACGATACACGAAACCGCCGACAATTTGCGCGTCAATTATGGACTGCGCCCCGCTCATCGCCCGGCAACGCCAGTCTTTCCAGAGCGGCGTCACGCGCCCACTGGCTTACCGGCAGGAACAACTCCGCCGGCTCCAAGCGGCCATCGAATCCCGCGAAGCGGCGCTCCTCGACGCGCTCCGCGCCGACCTCCGCAAATCTCCCATCGAAGCCTACACCTCCGAAATCGGCTTCGTCCTCAGCGACATCCGTCACGCGCTCAAACACCTGCCGGCATGGATGAAACCGCAGCGCCGCCGCGTGCCGCTCATGGCGTGGCCGGGGCGCGCCGCCGTCCACCCAGAACCGTTCGGCGTCGCGCTCATCCTCGGCCCGTGGAATTATCCATTTCAACTTTTGTTCTCCCCGCTCGTGGGCGCGATCGCGGCCGGCAACTGCGTTGTGCTCAAACCGTCCGAGTTCGCGCCGCACACCGCCGCCGTCATCGCCAAGCTGATTGCCGACACGTTCCCGGCCGAGTACATCACCGTCGTCGAAGGCGACCGGGACACGGCGGGGGCGCTGCTCCGGGAAAAATTCGACACCATCTTCTTTACCGGCAGCACCGCCGTGGGCCGCGCCGTCATGGCCGCCGCCGCGAAACATCTCACGCCGGTCACGCTCGAACTCGGCGGCAAGTGCCCGGCCATCGTCTGCGCCGACGCGCCGCTCGATGTCACCGCCCGGCGGATTGCGTGGGGCAAATTTATGAACGCCGGGCAAACGTGCGTCGCGCCCGACTTTGTCGTGGCCGACTCCCGCATCCGGCAACCTTTGGTGGACGCGCTCCGGCAAGTCGTGCGCGAGTTCTACGGCGATGACCCGCAACGCAGTCCTGATTACGGTCGCATCGTCAATCGCCGGCACTTCGACCGGCTCGGCGCATTCGCTCCCGGCGATGCCGCCGACCTTTACATCCCCCCGACAATCCTGACCGACGTTTCGTGGGACGCGCCGGTGATGCAGGAGGAAATTTTCGGGCCGATCCTGCCGGTGATGGAGTTTGATTCTCTCGACGACGCGCTCGCGAAATTGCGCGACCGCCCGACGCCGCTCGCGCTGTACCTGTTCACCAACGATGCCGGCATTCAACAACGCGTCGTGGCTGAGACTCGGAGCGGCGGCGTCTGCATCAACGACACGGCCGTCCAGATCCTCGGCAGGCAACTACCGTTTGGGGGGCTGGGCGAGAGCGGTATGGGCTCATACCACGGCCAGGCGAGCTTTGATTGTTTCAGCCACCAACGCACCGTCGTGCGCCGCCCACTGTTGGTTGATTTCCGTTTCCGGTATCCGCCGCCGAAACTGTCGTTGGCGAAGTTGAAAACGGCTTCCCGGTGGTTGCTGGGCCGTTAAGCCTGTTCCGTGGTCGAACCACGGTAGCAAACCGGTTGGATGGGATATAGTTGGCGGATCAATTCTATGAAGAAGGTTCTACTTTACTCGTTGCTGCTGGTGGGCGGCTTGATCGCATCGCAATTCCTCGCGGGGATTGGCGCGACGGCGATCAAGCTGGGGACGATGTTCTGCCTCGCGTTCATCATGATCCACGTCGGGTACGAGTTCGACATCGACAAGGCCCGGCCCAGACAATACGCGTGGGATTACGTCGTGGCCGGGACGGCAGCGGCGGGGTTGGCGACGACGTGGGTGTTCAAGAAGGCGCGGGTGGTGGCGATCTTTGACGATCTCGACACGATTCTGCTGATGATTCCGTTGAAGATCTGGATGGTCGGGATGAAATGGCAACTCGGCGTGATTGTGCTGGTGATTGCGGTGTTGCTGTGGGGGGCGTGGCGGTATCTGCATGTGCTGCGGCTGCCGGAAAGCTGGCCGTGGGTGATGTTGTATGCAGGGGTGATTACCGGGGTGTGCGAGGCGATTTATCTGTCGAGCAAGGTGATCGATGACACGGTGCCGGTGCATCTGGAGGTGTTGTTGCCGGCCTTTGTGCTGGGGTGCATGCTGGCGCGTCCCGCCGGACATGACCCGCACGTGGACGATGCTCGCGAAGGCCACCAGGAGGGACCGGAGTCGGCGGGTGAACAACGTGTGGCGACAATCGTGTCGGCGGTTTTCATGGTGTTGGTCGGGCTATCCATGCCGGTGATTCCGCGCGCGGGAATCAACTGGGGCGTGGTGGCGGCGCATGTGGTGTTGATCACGGTGCTGTCGAACCTCGGCAAGATGTTCCCCGCGTTCTGTTACCGGCAAGAGGCGACGCTGCGGGAACGGCTGGCGTTGTCCATCGGGATGTTCCCGCGCGGTGAAGTGGGGGCCGGGGTGTTGGTGGTGTCGGTGAGCTACGGCTTGGGCGGGACGGCGTTGACGGTGGCGGTGTTGTCGCTGGCGTTGAACCTGTTGCTGACCGGCGTGTTCATCGCCGCGGTGAAGAAACTGATCGCTCCGCCGAAGGCCGTTTAGCCGCGGTTGTTGAGACGCCGAAAGATCTCGGCGCGCGGCGAGTGGGACGCGGGCGCTCAGGCGGCTTGAAGTTGGAGACGCAGACTGGCGAGGTCTTCGACCAAAACGCCGCCGGCATCGGCAATCGCCTGCCGGTAGGCGGGGGCGGCGCGACCGCCCACCAGCAGCAACGTTTGCTCCGGCAGACACCGGCGCAGTTTGAGAAGCTCCGGCCCCACGCGTTGGTCGTCGGCCGGATAGACGATGCTCAAGGCCGCCGCTCGCGCCTGGTGTTTGGCGACGGCGGCGGCAATTTCCTCAGCGGGCAGATTCGGGCCGAGATAGAGGACGCGCCAACCTTCCGCCGCCGCGCTGGCCAAGACCAGCAGCGCGCCCACTTCATGAAGCTGGCCCACCGGCGTGGTCACAACCAATAACGGCGCCGCTTCATGAGGCGCCGCCACGCCACCCATCGCGGTGAGAAGGTGGCGGACCATTGCCGTGGCAAAATGCTCATGCACCGGCCGCAGAGTTCCGGCCCGCCAGCGCTCGCCGATTTCGTCCATCAAGGGAGCCAGCACTTTCTCCAGCAATACCGGCTGGCTGTGAACAATCGCCGCTTGATGCAAGAGCGCGTTCAGTTCCGCTGCGTCGAGGTTTTCAACCGCGTGGAGACATGCTTGAACGGCCTCGGCTGGTTTGGCGACCGCGGTGGGCGAAACCTTCCGGGAAGGCGCAAGCCTGGCGGCGGCGGAGCGAGAGTTGAGGTCGGCGGCCAACATCTGCTCCAGATCATCTTGCGGCATCCCGGCCACCTGACCAATCGCGTGCCCGGCCTCGGTCAGCCGCCGCAATAATCCCAGCCGCTCGATCTCGTCGTCGGAATACAAGCGGCGATGTGAGTCGGAACGCTGCGGTTTCACTGCGCCATACCGGCGTTCCCAGACGCGAATCACATGAGGCGAGAGACCGGTGCGCCGCGCGACCACTCTGATTGGGTAAAGGTTGCTCGGCATACAACGACTTTGATACGGCATTGTCTAACATAAGTCAAATCGATGTTTAGAAATTTTACAAAAGCCAGTTGACATAATTTAGACATTATGATATTTGTCTAATCAATGTAAAGTTAATGTCTAAATACGGCGTAAGTGATGGATGGCAAAGTGAGCAGACGCTGTTTGCGGTTTACCGTGATGAAATCGAGCAGCACCGGCAAACTCTCAGCGCCACCATCGGCGTTGAGGTCAGCTTCGAATGGGCTGCCGCCGAGTACCTGTCTCAATGCGTTCCTGCCTGGCGCGAATCACAATGGACTCAGCTCATCCACCAGGAGCTTCACGAAAACTTCTTCCGGTTGCTCGACGGTGACTTGGAACCCCTGACGCGTCACCGACCATGATTACAACCAGTTCATTTCCGACTTTGATCATCAGCCACCGCGCGGTTAGGGCCGCGGTGGGGCTGGTGACCACGTTGCGCGGCGCAGTTTTGGTGGCCGCCGATTCAACGTCAAACAAACCAACACCCGCCACCATCAAGGAAAAGTAAAATGAAAAACATCCGCATTATCATGTCAGTGCTCGCCTTCGTCGTGGGAATCGCGGCGTCGCCGAAACTGCAAGCCCAAGCCGACACCGGCACCGTCACCGTCATCCACGGCATCTCCGGCCTGCCACAACCGGTGGACGTCTATGCCAACGGAACATTTCTGTTCTCGTTCGACTTCAACGATGTGCAAGGGCCGCTGACGTTGCCGGTTGGGACGTACGACCTCGAAGTCAAACTCGGAACCACCGTCGTGTTGAGCGGCACGCTTGAAGTGGAAGCCGGCGGGGATTACGCCGTGGTGGCGCACTTCACGGAAAGCGGCAATGTGCCCGGCATCAAGCTGTCGGTGTTTGAAAACACCGTGACGCCGATCTGCGACAAGCAATCACGCCTGACCATCCGGCATCTGGCCGATGCCCCGGCGGTGGACGCTGTCATCTCGCGCGGCGCCGGAGCCGCCCGCAACTTCGTCAGCCTGGCCAACCTCGCCAGCGCCGACGGCGGCAACAACCAGGGCGGCGCGCTCGACATCAAGGCCGGCACCTACCGCGCCCAGTTGTACGTGGCCGGCACGACTACGTCCGCGTTTGACAGCGGCAAGTTGAAACTGGACGGAGGGGTTTCGTACATTGCTTATGCAATCGGCTCGCTCTCCGATGGGACCTTCACGGTTTACCTCCAGACGGCCGGACTGCCCACGTTTAGCTGCGAATAACCAGCCCGCGCTGCCGGCGGGGGGGCAGATTTCCCCCCGCCGCCGCGGAGGAAAACAAACTTATGAAAATACTGATGATCGCCGTTGCGGTTGTGATTTCGATTGTCCTGGCCAATGCCGGCAGGGCCGCCTCGCGGGGCGGGTACGAATCGGCTCCGTATCAAGTCACGCGCTCGGACGGCGAGTTTGAACTGCGCGACTATCCGTCGTTGATTATTGCCGAAACTCCCCTGCGCGGTTCGGATGACGCCTTCATGCGATTGTTTCGCTATCTTGACGGGCAGAACGCGGACGCCCGGAAGATTCCCATGACGACCCCGGTCTTCATGACCAGCGCCTCGACCAATGCCACCATGGCCTTTGTGATGCCGGCAACCATGACGACGACCAACACTCCCCAACCCCGGAATCGCGACGTGGCGATTTCCACCATTGTGGGCGGGCGGTTTGCGGTGCTGCGGTTTGGCGGCCGGCGCACCCGGGCCAACGAATCCAAAGCCCACGCCGCTCTTGTCGAGCGGATGAAACAGGAAAACCTCACCCCGGTCGGCGAACCGATCTTCGCCTACTTTGATCCGCCCTGGACGCCGGTGTTTCTCCGCCGCAATGAGGTGATGCTGCGCATCCAGCCGTGATTGTGTTTGGCAACGATGGCGGCGCGTTCACGCTGACCGCCGAGCAATGGCTGCCGCGACCGGTCGATGAAGTGTTTCGGTTCTTCGCCGATGCCGGCAACCTCGACGCGCTGACGCCGCGGTGGTTGCGCTTTGAGATTGTGACGCCGCGGCCGATTGAAATGAAAGTGGGCGCTTTGATTGATTACCGGTTGCGATTGCGTGGCTGGCCGATTCGGTGGCAGAGCGAGATTTCGGATTGGAGTCCGCCGCATCGGTTCGTGGACGAGCAACGGCGCGGGCCATACCGGCTCTGGCATCACACGCATACGTTTGCGGCGCGCGACGGCGGGACCTTGGTGCGCGATGTGGTGCGATACGACGTGCCGGGCGGCGCGGTGGCAAACGCGCTGTTGGTGCGGCGCGATCTGCGGAAGATTTTCACCTACCGGCAACGGCGGCTCGCGGAGCGGTTTCGATGAACTGGCGGATTGGCTATCACAACTGGTTTTTGGTGGCGTTCTATATTGGGCTGGTGGGGGTTTTTCTTTTCGGAATCCTGCGGCCGCGGCGGCGGGCGGAGTGGCGGTCGGCGGGGATGGCGCAGGGATGGGTGATCGCGTTGTACGCCGAGATGTACGGACTGCCGCTGACGATGTATGTGCTGGCGTGGTGGACCGGGCAGAGCGAGTATGTGACGGAGCATTTTCGCGGTCACGCGTGGGCGTATGTGTTTGGCTGGGGTGAAATCGGCGCGCTGGTCTGCGATGTTGTCGGACAGTTGCTCATCGTGGCCGGCGCGGTGCTGGCCCTGGTTGGCTGGCGACAGATTTACCGGGGGCGGGGCGACCTGGTTGTCACGGGTTTGTACCGGCGCATCCGGCATCCGCAGTACACGGGTTTTTTTCTGTTCCTGATTGGCAGCAGCATCAACTGGCCGACGTTGATCACGTTGGCGATGCTGCCGGTGTTGCTGGTTGTGTATTACCGGCTGGCCAAACAGGAGGAGGCGGACGCGCTGGCCCGGTTCGGCGATGCGTATCGCCGGTATCAGGCGCGGAGTGGTATGTTTTGGCCGCGCCGGAGGATTTGAGATGCAATTTTTCAATCAGTACTCGGTCTGGATCATTGGCGCGCTGTTGCTCGTGGCGGCGGTGGCGACGAAAGGCCGCAGGCGCTGGATCATGGCCGGCATCGTGGGCGTGTATGCCGTGGCGTGCGCGGCCTTGTGGCCGCAGACGGCCAGCCTGCCAGCGAATGGGTTGCCGGTGTTGCTGGAGGTGCAATCGCCGTATTGTCTTGGTTGCGTCGCCCAGAAGCCGGCCGTGGACAAGTTGGAACGGGAACTGGCCGGCAAACTGGCGGTCCGGCGCGTGAACATTCAAAGCGACGAAGGCCGGCAACTCGTGGAGCAATTTGGGATCAAGTTCACGCCCACCTTCATCCTCTTCGACGCCGCCGGCCGGGAACAGTGGCGCGGCTCGGGTGGCCTGGATGCAGCGACAGTGCGAAGGTTGGCTGATGAAGCCCGATAATCAATGGTTGGTTCTTGGCGGATTCTTTTTGGTGAGTTTCGCGACGGCGATGAATTTCGCGATCTGGAGGCTTGAACTCCTGGCGCGCGCTGCCGGTCGGGTTCACGCCTGCTCACGAAATACGGCCACATGGTCGCGGGCAAACTCGTCAAAGCTGCGCGGTCGTTTCCCGGTCACTTGCTCGACCACCTTGGTCACCACCGCGCCGTAACCGCCGCGCACCACACCATACAGTTCGAGCAACGCCTCCACCAACCACGCCGGCATCCCCGTCTGCAACATCGTTTTCTTCGCGTCGTCGGGCGTGACATTGACATACCGGACCGGCCGGCCGGTGGCGGCGGAAAGTTTCTCGGCAATCTGCGCATACGAAATCGCCTCGGGGCCGGTGATCACGTATTTCTTCCCCATGTGACCGGGCTCGGTCAACGCCTTTACCGCGACGGCGGCGATGTCGCGCACGTCCACCATCCCCATCTTGCCGTCGCCGGCCGGACAAGAAAACGCGCCCTGCTTCCTGATCGCGTCGGCGAACCCGAGCATGTTTTGCATGAAAAAACTCGGCTGCAACATCGTCCAGCCCAGCCCGGATTCCTCCAACTGTTTCTCGCTCTGCCCGTGCCACCGGCCCACCGCGATCTTTGAGTTCGGATTCGCGCCCAGCCCCGAGATTTTGACGACATGCTCGACCTGCGCCCGTTGCGCCGCCTGAATGAAGTTGCCCTGCAACGCGACCTGTTGCGGGTCGAACGTGGACACCAACAGCGCGTGGTTCACGCCCCGCAACGCCGCATCCAGCGATGCCGGGTCGGCCAAATCCCCGCGCACAATCTCCACGCCCGGCAACCGCACCGCCGCCGCCTTGTCGGGATTGCGCACCATCGCCCGGCACGGAACGCCCGCCGCCGCCAATTGTTTCACCACCTCGCTGCCATTGCTCCCCGTCGCACCGGTAATCAAAATCATGTCAATCTCCTCCAGTTGTCGCCGAACGTAGCCGAGAAGCTTGCCCGTGGCAACCGACCGCTGTCCATTCAACCTTACCGGGTCGAGTTGAACAACCAGCGCCACGCCCACGGCGTGCGCAGAATCGCGGACGCCGCCAACCGCTGGGAAACACCCTCGGTCAGCAATCGTTGGGTGAACGCCGCCCAACGCAAGCGCCGGGCGAAGGCGCGGTCGCAGGCGTGGGCGATCTGTTGCCGGGTTTCCGGCCACGATTGTTCACCACGGGCGTATGCGGTCAGATGCGGCCGGGCGAGGGTGGCGGATTCCAGCGCCATGGACATCCCGTTGCCGGTCAGCGGGGGAATCATGGTGAGCGCGTCGCCCAGACAGACATCGGGTTGCCGGGCTGCGCGGCGCGGCACGAGCGACAACCCACCCACGGCGCGGAACGAGCTTTCGTCAAATGTCGCGTCGCGCATCTGCTCCGCCAGCGCCGAGCCGGCCGGACCGCGCAACAATTCGCGCCAACGCTCGCGCAAGCCCGGCTCCGCTCCGCGCCGCCAGAACAAGCCGCATACATTCGTCACGCCATCGCTCAGCCGGCAAAGGCCGACGTATTCGTGCCCGTTCAAATGCAATTCGAGGTCGGCCGGCAATTGCACGCGGCGCGCGTGGACTTTCAGCCCGAACCACCGCCAGCCGGCCTCCGCCGGCTCGACGTGGCGGCCGGTGGCCCGGACGTGACCTTCCCCGAGGGCGTTGGCCGGGCCGCGTTGATGCTCGCGCAGTTCGCCGCCCAGTCGCCGAAACTCGTCGGCCAACAACGCATCCAGTGCCCAGCGCGACAGACAGATGGCCGGTTGCGGCAACACTTGGACGGGGGTGGCGACTGCGCCGCGGGCAAACCGCGCGGTGGTCGCGAGTCGCGCGCCGGCGGCGAAGACGCGGTCGCGCAAGCCGAGTTGTCCGAGCACGGCGACGCCCCGGCCGCTCAGGAATTCGCCGCAGACCTTGTGGCGGGGATAGCCGCCCGCTTCCCAGAGCGTGACCGGCACGTCGTCCTGCCGCAGCCCGATGCCCAGCGACAACCCCGCCAAACCGCCGCCGACTATGGTGATGGGGCGCAAGGTGTTCATGATGTCCGCCGTGCGACAAACAAATGACTGAACAGCCCGGCCGGGCGTTCGACCAACTGCCAGTCCGGCCCGGTCGGCCACAGGGCGCTCAATTCCCGACCGGCAAACCCGGCCCCGACGCTGACCCGCGCGTCGTGCCGGGTCAACTGATTGCAGCCGATGACGCCAAGCAGCCGGCAGCCAATCAACGCCCGTCGGCTGCGGCGCGGTTCGCAGGCCACGAACAGCCGCGTCGCCCGCGCGATACCGGCCAGCAGCGGGCGGAGTTGGTCATCGCTGAAATGATGCAAAAACAGATTTGCGATCAGCACATCGACCGCCGCTGGTCGGACCGTGTTGAGCCAGTCGCTGACTTCCGCGCGGATGAATTCGGTTCGCCACGCGCCGGCCGCACCATGACGCTCGTTCGCCACTTGATCCACGAGCTTGACGGCGAGGTCTGGCCAGTGTTGCGCCAGTCGTTTTTCCAATGCGTGCACCAACGCGCCGTCACCGGCACCGAGGTCAACGAGGTGTTTTGGTGGGGGCCCGGACCAGTGCTGTCGGGCGGCGGCGGCGATGGTGGCGGCGTTGCGCATGAACCAGTTGATCCGCCGCAGGTCGTGCCGGGAACGAATGGCGGCCGGGTCGTCGGCCGGTAATTGGTCGAGCAGTTCCGGGACGAGCTGGCGCATCAATCCACCTCCACCAACGCGCCGTGACAGGCAAACCCGGCACCGAACGACGACAACCACCAATTCCCGCCGGGCGCGTGGCCTGTCAGGGCGGCTTGCAACACAAAGCCGAGACTGGCGCTGCTGAGGTTGCCGTTGTCGCGCAAGACCGACCGGCTCCAGGTGAGGTCGGCGTCGGTGATTTGCAGGGCATCGCGCAACGCCACGAGGATGGCCTTGCCGCCGGGATGCAGCAGCCAGCCGGTAATCTGCTCGCGGCGCAGGCCGGTTCGATCCAGCGCCGTGTCCAGCACGGTGCGCGCGGCTTGGGCGGCGACGGCGGGCACGGCAATCGAGAGGATGTTGCGGAGCATGCCGCCACGTTGTTCGAACCGCAGCAACTCGCGGTGGACCGGCAGCGTGGCATTCTCGAAATGCCGCCAGCGCAACCGGCGGCCCTGCGCCGGTGGTTCAGCGGAAAACACGAGCGCCGATGCGCCGTCGCCGAACAGACACGCGCTGATCAACACGCCGGGATCGTTGTCGAGGTACATCGCGGCGGTGCTCAACTCGATGCAGACGCTCAGCACGCGCCGAGCACGCCCGCCGGCGAGCAGCGCGTCCGCCATCTGCCAGTTGGGAATCGCCGCCGCGCAGCCGTGCCCGACGAGATCGAAGGTGGCGGTGTCTTGCCGGAGTCCCAATGTTTCCGCGAGATAACTGGTCAGGCCGGGGCAGAGATAGCCGGTGCAGGTGGAGACGACGACGGCGTCCACCTCCTGCGCCGTCAGGCCGGCGGACGCGAGAGCGCGTTGGGCGGCTGTGGTGGCGAGCCGGGGCGCGTGATCGCGGAAACGTTGGTGCAAGACATCCGGTGTGAGGAGGAATGCCTCGGTGAGATTGGCGTAGCTGAAATGCCGGCGTTCGATCCACGAGTCGCCCAAGAGAACCTTGCGGAGCAATGTCCAAGAGCGGTCGTGGAGTGTCAGACGCGGGCGGGCGGTCTGGAGCGCGTTCCAGCACTCCAACTGCGTGTAGAATTGTTCGGGCACAGCCAAGCCAATACCCGTGAGAAACATGCGCAACTATAGACCGAGCGACTGGTGGCAACCAATGCTTTCCTGAAGCGCCGGGCGATGCCGCGGCAACGAACGCCATTTCGATTCAGCGCTCGCGGCACTTGCTCCGTTGGCTTCGACGGGTGGGTGTGCCATATTGGTTGCCATGCATAATCTGGTTTTAATTTCGTTGGGCCGCGGACGCTGATGACGACTGAGAACGGCTCTCACGTAACGTTGATGCGCCGGGCGATCGCACTGGCCGCCGGGGATCCGGGCGCGCCGTTTGCCGCGATTTTGGTGGAGCGGGACACGGATCGCATCGTGGCGGAAGGGATCAATCGCCATGCCGAGAATCCAACCTGGCACGGGGAGATTGACGTGATCAATCGCTACGCCGCCCGAGAGCGCGCGGTGGACTGGGCGCGTCTCCGCCTGTACACGACGGCCGAGCCTTGCTGCATGTGTCAGGGGGCAATCCTCTGGGCCGGAATTCCCGAGGTCGTCTTTGGCACGTCCATCCGGACCCTGCAACAGTTGGGGTGGCGACAGATCGAGTTGACCGCCGCCGAAGTCACGCGGCGCGCCCGGTTTGCCCAGTGCCGGTTGATCGGCGGAGTTTTGGAAGCGGAGTGCGACGAGCTGTTTCGGCGGGCCATGAGTGGAAGAGGAGAACATGGCGCATGAGGGCGGCGGAGCAAATCGGGCGATTGGTCCGGGCGCAGCCTTACGGCGTGTTGTGCACGCAGGCGGAGTCGCAGCCGTACGGATCGTTGGTGGCGCTGGCAGCCACGGCAGACTTGACGACGCTGGTGTTCTCGACGCCGATCACGACGCGGAAGTACCGGTTACTCACCGAGTGCGACCGGGTGGCGGTGGTCATGGATAACCGGTCGGGCGCGCCGAGCGAACTGATGGAAGTCGAGGCGGTGACAGCCACGGGGCGGGCGGAGCAGGTGTTGCCGGGGGCGGATTTCGAGCGCTGGGCCGGGTTGCTGATCGAGCGGCATCCGCATCTGGCGGGGTTTGTGCGGGCGGAATCCTCGGCTCTGTTTCGGGTCGCGGTGGTGCGTTATTTTTATGTCAGCCGGTTTCAGGAGGTTGTGCAGTGGGTCCCGGTTCCCGCTTCATCATCCCGCTAACGCAGGTGGATCAATCCCACGAACCGCTCGTGGGGGCGAAATCAGCGCGCCTGGCCGTCCTCGCCAAGGCCGGGCACCCGGTCGCGCCGGGCTTTTGCGTGACGGTCGGCGCTTACGAATGTTTTCTGGCTGAGTCGCGGCTCGAGACCCTGATCCGTATGGAACTGGATCGCAAACGATTCGAGGACATGCGGTGGGAGGAATTATGGGACGCGGCGCTGCGGATTCGGGCGGCGTTCACGGCGCACTCGGTGCCGGCCGCGGTGGCCAGCGCGGTGGATGAAGCGCTGGCGGGTTACCCGGCCGATCTCGCCTGGGCGGTGCGGTCGTCAGCGCCGGGCGAGGACGCCGCGAACCGTTCCTTTGCCGGTTTGCATGAATCGTACGTGGGCGTGGTGGGGCGCGCTGCCGTGCTCGATGCGCTGCGGCTGGTTTGGGCTTCGTTGTGGTCGGATGCCGCGATGCTGTACCGGCGCGAGGTCGGGCTTGATCCCGCGCACAGCCGGATGGCGATGCTGATCCAGGCCATGCGCACCGCGCCGGTCTCGGGCGTGGCGTTCGGCTGCGATCCCCGGCAAATGTCGCGCGAGATCGCCATCATCGAAGCGGTGCCGGGACTTTGTGCCGGATTGGTGGACGGCGAGATTGATCCCGACCGCTGGCAACTGCGGCGCGCCGACGGCGCGATTCTCACGTGGCAACCCGGCCAGCGCGAGCCGGCCGGCAGTCCTGATCCGTTGCTCGACGGCGCGGACCTGAGCCATCTGCTGCGCGTGCTCGCGGCGGTGGAGGAACAGTTCCGCTGGCCGCCGGACATCGAGTGGACCGGGCGCGCGGAACATTTCACTTTGCTCCAAGCCCGACCGGTCACGAGGGCTGCGCCTGCCGGCCATGACAAACGGGAATGGTATCTCACGCTGCGGCCCGGCCTGGCCCGGTTGCGCAAGCTGCGGAGGCGCGTGGCCGACGAGTTGATTCCCGCGCTCGCAGCGGAAGGCACGCGCCTGGCCGCCGAGAATCTCGACGCGCTGCCCGAGGCGCAATTGGCGGCGGCGATTGCCGAGCGCGTCGCGACGCTCCAACGCTGGACGAAAATCTACTGGGACGAGTTCATTCCGTTCGCCCACGGCGTGCGGCGGTTGGCGGTGTATTACAACGACGCGGTGCGCCCGGCCGATCCGTATGAATTTGTCGGGCTGCTGCGGGGCGAAGATCTCCTGGCGACCCAGCGCAACGCCGCGCTGCAAGCGCTCGCGGAACAGGTCCGCCAAAACCCGCCGCTCGCCGATGCCCTCGCGCAAGCCGGCCACTGGCTGCCCGCGAATCCGGAACGCTGGGCGACAACCGTGCGGTCGGTCACCGGCGGCGAAACATTTCTGGCGGAGTTCCGCCGCGTCATGGACAACGCGCTCGACCTCGCGTACGACACCACGCGTCTGGCCGACCGGCCCGATCTGATTCTGCGGTCGGTTCTGGAACTGTCGCGCGCCGCCGAACGACCGCACCCTTCGGCGGCGGAGTCGGCCACCACCACGGTCGCGACCCTCGAACAGCGGCTACTGACGGCTGTCGGTCCTGCCCGGCGGGAAGAAGCGCTCGAGACGCTGGAAATGGCCAGGCTCAGTTGGCGGCTGCGCGATAACGACAATCTGTTGCTGGCGCGGATCGAGTCGCAGTTGATTCGCGCGCTCGAAGTGGCGGCGCAACGGCTCCAAGCCGCAGGCCGGCTGGCGGCCGGCGCCACCGTTTCCGCGAAGGTGGCGGAACTGGTCATCGCGGCGTTGCGCGAACAGTCCGGCGCCGCGTTGGTGCTGCCGGTGGAAACGGTCGCCGAACCGGTCACCGTGACCGGGGCACGCGACGAAACACCCCGGCAACTGACCGGCCAACCGGTCTCCGCCGGCTTGGCGACCGGCAAGGTCCGCTGCGTCCGCCGCACGGAGGACTTGGGACGGTTTCAAGCGGGGGAAGTGCTGGTGTGCGACGCCATCCAACCGATGATGACCCATCTCGTGCCGTTGGCCTGTGCGGTCGTGGAGCGCCGTGGCGGCATGTTGATTCACGGCGCGATCATTGCCCGCGAGTTGGGCATCCCCTGCGTCAACGGCGTCCCCGATGCCGTCGAACTGCGGTCCGACGGCCAGTTGGTGACCGTGGATGGTTATCTGGGAATTGTGACCGTTGGCCCACCCGACTTCGATCTCGAACTGTCCGCCCGCCGGTAGCCCGGCGCGCGGTGGATTTCAAGGATGCGAATTCACATTTCATTTTTTTCTGAAAAGCCGTAGCATACGCGCATGCACAAGTTATCCATCGCCTTGCAGGCGCTGGTGGCGGCGGCCATCTTCTTCGTGTGGGTGGTGCGCTACGCCAACATCGTCCAGGAATTCAAACAGTACGCGTTGCCCGACTGGTTGCGCGATCTGGTGGGCATTTTGAAGCTCACCTGTTCGGTGCTGTTATTGATCGGCATCGAGCGCCCAATTTTCGCGGTCGTGGGTGGCGGTGCCATCGCCGTGCTGATGGGCGCGGCGTTTGCCACGCACCTGCGGGTGAAGAACCCAGTCTTCAAGATGTTGCCCTCGTTGACGTTGCTGATTCTTTCCGCCGTCATCGCCTGGATCAACTACGGGATGCTGCCGCGATAAGTCGCAATGATGCAGTTGAATCGGCCAGCCCCTCACCCTGACCCTCTCCCCGCCAGCGGGGAGAGGGGAATTGCTTCGGGTGACCCGCGCCGGTGCGCGGGGGGGCTGGATATTCGCGATGAGAAACTTAATCCTCGTCCTCGGCGATCAACTCGACGCGAAGTCGGCGGCTTTTGACGGCTTCGACGCGAAACGCGACGCCGTCTGGATGGCGGAGGTCAGCGGCGAAGCGGAACACGTCTGGTTGCACAAGGCGCGCATCGCCATCTTCCTCGCGGCGGTGCGCCATTTCCGGGACGAACTCCGCGCGCGCGGCGTCACGGTGCACTACACCGAGTTGGACGCCGGTAGGGCGCGACCGCCGGGCGCGCCGACGCCCGTTTCGGACGGACGGCCTGGCGGTCCGTCCCTACCAATGACTTTTGGAGAGGCACTCGCAGAATCATTCCGTTAACTCAAACCGCAACGCGTGGTCGTCGTTGAGCCGGGCGAGTGGCGGGTGCGCGAGCAATTGCGGCGGGCCGTGCCGGGGTTGGAGATTCGGCCCGACCGGCATTTCCTGTGTTCGCATGAGGACTTTGCGGCGCACACGGCCGGTCGAAAACAATTGCGGATGGAGTTTTTCTATCGGGAGATACGCCGGAAACACGGCGTATTGATGAACAGCGACCAGCCGGTCGGCGGCACGTGGAATTATGATACGGAGAACCGGGGCGCGTTCGGCCCGGCGGGGCCGGGACAGGTGCCGGTACCGCGCGCGTTCCAGCCCGATGCGGTGACACGGGATGTCATTGAGTTGGTGGAGAAGAAATTCGCGGACCATCCCGGCAGCTTGAAGAAGTTCGACTGGCCGGTGACACACACGCAGGCGCACCAAGCGCTGGAGGATTTCATAGCGAACCGGCTGCCGGAGTTTGGCCGGTTCGAGGACGCGATGTGGACGGGCGAGCCGGTTTTGTATCACTCGCGGCTCAGCGCGGCAATGAATCTGAAGTTGCTCGACCCGCGCGAGGTCGTGGCTGCGGCGTTGAAAGCGTATGAGCGCGGGCGTGCGCCGTTGCCGGCCTTCTACTGGACGGGCGACACAGAGATGAAGTGTCTGCGCGAGGTGATCGGGCAGACGTTGGAGTATGGGTTTGCGCATCACATCCAGCGGTTGATGGTGACCGGGTTGTATGCGTTGTTGCTCGGCGTGGATCCGGTCGAGGTGCATAAATGGTATCTCGCGGTGTACGTGGACGCGGTGGAATGGGTCGAGTTGCCGAACGTGCTCGGCATGTCGCAGTACGCCGACGGCGGCATCATGGCATCGAAACCGTACGTCGCGACGGGCAAATGCATCCAGCGGATGAGCAAGTACTGCGCGGGTTGCCGGTTCAAGCCCGGGCAGGCAACCGGCCCCGACGCGTGTCCGTTCACGCCGTTGTACTGGGTTTTCCTGCTGCGTCACCAGAAACTACTGCGGAAGAACACGCGGATGATGTTGCAGTTGAAAAATCTCGACCGGCTGGATGCAGCGACACGAAGTCAGATTCGCCGGCAAGCAGACGTTATTCGCGCGGCGCCGGCTGGTGCAACTGGATCGAGACGTAGTGAGTGATCTTGCCGTTGTCGTCGCAGATCGGGCTGATGTTCCACGACGCCTGGTAAGCCGCGCCGTCTTTGCGGTAGTTGATCGTCTGGCCGGTGAACGGCTCGCCGTTCTTCAGTCGTTCGGCGAGTCGCTGGAGCAGGACCCGATCGGTGCGCGGGCCTTGCAGCAGTCGTGGTGTCTGGCCAAGCTATTCTTTCCCGGAGTGGCCGGTGCTGGCGCAGAAGGCGCGGTTGGCAAACACGATGCGCGTTCCATGGCGGCGAGCAAGTTCATGTAACCGGCCACTTTGTCGATGTGTTTCATGCCGCGTAGTATGCTTGTCGGAACCGACCAAGTAGGCTAGAAAGACATCATGTCAAAGCGAGTACTCATCCTCGGTGCGGGGCCGGGCGGGCTGGCTTCCGCCATGTTGCTGGCCAAGGCGGGGCTGGAGGTCACCGTCCTCGAGAAACAACCGCGCGTCGGCGGGCGCACCTCGGCCATCGAGGGTGATGGCTACCGGTTCGATCTCGGGCCGACGTTTTTTCTCTATCCGCAAATCCTGGAGGAGATTTTCGCCGCGTGCGGCCGCGACCTGCACCGTGAAGTGCCGATGAAGAAACTCGACCCGCAATACCGGCTGATCTTCGGCGCGGGCGGCGAGTTGAACGCCACACCCGATGTGGAGCGGATGGTGGCGGAGATTGCGAAGATTGCGCCGGACGACGCGCCGCAGTTCCGGCGGTTCATGAGTTATAACCGGGTGAAGCTGGAGAAGTTCGCGCCGTGTCTCCAGTCGCCGTTTCTTGGTTGGACGAGCCTGCTGCAAGCGCGGTTGCTGGCGGTGCTGCCGTATCTGAAACCGTGGAAATCGTTGCACGCCGAACTGGCCGGGTATTTCCGCGACCCGCGCCTGCAACTGGCGTTCACCTTCCAGTCGAAATACCTCGGCATGTCGCCGTTCCAGTGTCCGAGCCTGTTCTCGATCCTGTCGTTCCTCGAATACGAATACGGCGTGTTCCATCCGCTCGGCGGCTGCAACGCGCTCACGGCCGGCATGGCGCGCGTCGCCACCGAGCTCGGCGCGAAGATTCGCTTGAACGAACCGGTCGAGGAAATCCTGTTTGAAGGCCGTCGGGCGGTTGGCGTCCGCACCGCGCACGGCGAACACCGCGCCGATGCCGTTGTGGTCAACGCCGACTTCGGCCACGCGATGACGAAGCTCGTGCCGAACCGGCTCCGGCGGCGGTGGAACGACGCGACGATTGCGCAGAAGAAGTTTTCCTGCTCGACGTTCATGCTCTACCTCGGCATCGAAGGCCGGTGCGACCACCTGGCGCATCACAACATTTACGTGGCGAAGGAATACCGGCAGAATCTTGAAGACATCGAGCAGCGGCATGTGCTCACCGCCGACCCGTCGTTCTACGTTCAGAACGCCAGTGTCACCGACCCGTCGCTCGCGCCGGCCGGGCACAGCACGCTCTACGTCCTGGTGCCGGTCAGTCATCAGCACCCGAACATTGACTGGAGCAGCGAGCGCGACCGATACCGGCAGGTGGCGTTGCGGCAACTGTCCAAGCTGGGCATTCATGACATCGAGAAGCGCATCAGGTTCGAGCGCGTGGTGACGCCGGTCGAATGGGAAAACAAAGTCGGCATTTACAGGGGCGCGACGTTCAACCTCGCCCACAATCTCGGTCAGATGCTCCACCTCCGTCCGCAAAATCGGTTCGAGGAATTTGAACAGATGTATCTCGTCGGTGGCGGCACGCATCCCGGCAGCGGCTTGCCCGTCATCTTCGAGTCGGCGAAAATCAGTGCGCAACTGGTGCTGGAGGATTTCGGGTTTCTCGCCGCGTAAATGCGCAGGTGTTCCACACTTTCTGGGGCATAACAGCGCATGGACGAACATCTGCGGCGCGAAGTGCGCTTCATCACCACCCGGCTCGGCCACATCATCCGCGAACAAGCGGGCGAGGTCGCCTTTGGCCACGTCGAGCACCTCCGTCAACTCTCGAAGGCAATCCGCGCCCAGCACGACCGCGCCAGCATTCGTGCGAAGCGGCGACTGGTTGCCAGCCTGACCACGCGCGAGGCGTACCCGGTGGCGCACGCGTTCAGCTTGTTCTTTCAACTCACAAACCTCTGCGAAGAACGCGCCCGGATCCGGCACCTGCAATCGAATCCTGAGCCGGCGCAGTCGTTGCGTCGGCTCTTTCGACAACTCAAGGAGGCCGGAGTGACCGCGGAGACCGTGCAGCGTTGTCTCGACGTGCTCGAGATCGAGCCGGTATTGACCGCGCACCCAACCGAGGCAAAGCGACGAGTGACGTTGAATCATTTGCTGCGGCTCGGGGCGCGCTTTGATGCGCCGGACGAAATCCTCGAAGCGCTCTGGCAGAGCGAGGAAATCCGCGAGCGCCGCGTCGGGCCGCTGAATGAAGTGGACAGCGTGTTGTTTCTCTTCGAACGCACGTAACTACTCAGGTGGCATCCCGCCGCGGGATGCCTCCTGAGTAGTTACGGAA
>CAZOTB010000113.1:0-21135 GCA_964582645.1 uncultured Verrucomicrobiota bacterium
AGGTCGACCTGCATGTCCTCGGCCGACTGGTAGCGCTCCTCGGGCTTGCGGCGGACCGCCTTGGCCGAGATCAGGGCCAGCTTCTCCGGGACCCAGGGTGCCAGCTCGCCGATCGCCGCGTACTCCCGATCGTGGTTCTTCTCCCCGTACCGCTCGGCCCACAGCATCTGCGCCTGGGTCTCGCGGTAGGGCAGGCGGCCGGCGAGCATGCGGTAGAGGATCATGCCGACGGCGAAGAGGTCGACGCGGGCGTCGACCGGCTTCTGCAGGAAGGTCTCGGGCGCGACGTAGCCCGGCTTGCCCATCAGCGTGCCGGCCTGCGTGACGTTGGCCTCTTCCTCGCCCGTGACCGGGCGGGCGAGCCCGAAATCGAGGACGCGGACGAGGTACGTGCCGTTGGGCTGGGCGGTGAGGAAGACGTTGGAGGGGCCGAGGTCGCGGTGGATGACGCCGATGTTGTGGGCCGCGGCGAGCCCGTCGAGGATCTGCAGCAGGATGGCGACGGCGATCTGCGGCTGGACGATGCGCTGCCGCCGCAGCATGCGATCCAGGCCCTCGCCCTCGAGCAGCTCCATGACCACGTACGGCTTGGCATCCGGGTCGTCCTTGGGCATCGACCACTCGAAGACGTTGACGACGTTGGGATGCCGGATGGCGCGCAGCGCCGCGATTTCGCGCTCGAACCGCGCCAGGTAGGTCGGATCCTCGAGGAATTCCTCCTTGAGGAACTTGATCGCGAACGGCTGGTGGGTGGACAGCTTGTGCGCGACCCACACCGCGCCCATTCCGCCCTTCCCCATCGGCCGTTCGAGCTTGTACCCGCGCAGGTTGGTCGGCGGCTTCACGACCGTCCCCTCCCGCGCTGAGGAAGTGAACACGAACCGCGTGGGCGGGCCGGACGCACGAGAGGATGATACAGGAGGCGCGGATCCTCCGCAATCGGGCCGGGATCGGGCCAGCTCTTGACAATTCCGCCGCTTTACGGCAAGGGTGCTGGCCTCGGATGCCGGGGGGCGTCGCATCGACCGGGCACGCGGCTTCGGGTCGCCGAGGTCGTGGCGTCCGGAACGGAGGGCATCTCGATCCGCTCGAAGAGGCCGTCCGGCCAGAGGGGCCGGACGCGGGCGCCCAGCAAGCCGGGCGAGGAAAGGGAAGGAACCATGGTACTCGATCCGACGAAGATGGCCGACTGGCAAATCGCCGAGGAGGCCGAGAAATCGATGAAGACCTGCCATCAACTCGCCGAGGAGCTGGGGCTGAAGAAGGAGGAGTTGCTGCCGCACGGCCACTACATCGCCAAGGTCGACTTCGCCCGGGTGCTCGACCGCCTCAAGGACAAGCCGGATGCGAAGTACATCGACGTGACCGCGATCACGCCGACCCCGCTGGGCGAGGGCAAGAGCACGTCTTCGGTGGGCCTGATGGAGGGCCTGGGCAAGCGCGGCAAGCGCGTGATCGGCGCGATCCGGCAGCCGTCGGGCGGTCCGACGATGAACGTCAAGGGCAGCGCGGCCGGCGGCGGTATCGCCCAGGTCATCCCCCTCACGCAGTTCAGCCTCGGCCTGACCGGCGACATCAACGCGATCATGAACTCGCACAACCTGGCCATGGTCGCCCTCACCTCGCGCATGCAGCACGAGTACAACCTCTCCGACAAGTTCCTCGCCGGGCGCGGCCTGCGGCGCCTGGACATCGACGCCCGCAACGTCGCCATGGGCTGGATCATGGACTTCTGCGCCCAGGCCCTGCGCAACATCGTCATCGGCCTCGGCAGCGAGAAGGACGGCTTCATGATGAAGTCGTCGTTCGGCATCGCGGTCTCCTCCGAGGTGATGGCCATCCTGGCCGTCTCGACCAGCCTCAAGGACATGCGCGAGCGCATCGGCAGGATGGTCGTGGCCTACGACAAGAAGGGCAACCCCGTCACCACGACCGACCTCGGCTGCGCCGGCGCCATGACCGCCTGGATGGTCGAGGCGCTCAACCCGAACCTGCTCCAGACCATCGAAGGCCAGCCCGTGTTCGTTCATGCCGGGCCGTTCGCCAACATCGCCATCGGCCAAAGCTCGATCATCGCCGACGAACTGGCCACGCGCCTTGGCGAATACGTGGTCACCGAGAGCGGGTTCGGCGCGGACATCGGCTTCGAGAAATTCTGGAACATCAAGTGCCGGTTCTCGGGGCTCAAGCCGAACGCCGTCGTCGTCGTCGCCACGATCCGCGCGCTCAAGATGCACGGCGGCGGGCCGACGGTGAAGCCGGGGTTGCCGATGCCCGACGAGTACAAGAAGGAGAACCTCGGCCTCGTCGAGAAGGGCTGCGAGAACTTGCTCGCGCACATCGCGACCGTGCGCAAGAGCGGCGTGCGTCCCGTCGTGTGCATCAACAGCTTCTACGCCGACACCAAGGCGGAGATTGCGCTTGTGAAGAAACTCGCCGAGAAAGCCGGCGCCCTGTGCGCCGTGTGCGAAGGTTGGCTGAAGGGCGGCGAAGGCTCGGTCGAGTTGGCCGAGGCGGTCGTCGCCGCGTGCGAGGAGAAGAATGATTTCCGCCTCCTCTACGATCTGAAGACGCCGTTGCGTCAACGGATCGAGCTGATCGCGAAGGAAGTCTATGGCGCGGACGGTGTCAGTTACTCCGAGCCGGCTCTTGAGAAAGCTCGTGTGTTCGAGGCGGACCCCGAATCGAGCAAGCTGGCGACGTGCATGGTCAAGACACATCTTAGTCTATCGCACGATCCGAAGATCAAAGGCCGCCCCAAAGGCTGGACGTTGCCCGTCCGCGACATCACGACATTCAAAGGCGCGGGCTTCATCGTGGCCATCGCCGGCGACATCAAACTCATGCCCGGCACCGGCTCCGATCCCGCGTTCCGTCGCATTGATGTGGACACTGAGACCGGCAAGGTTCGCGGACTTTTCTAGAAAGGTAAATCATGTGCAAAGAATGTGGCGGCCACGGTCCCGGCCACAGCCACAGCCACGGTGCGCCGAGTTCGATGAAGCTCGCCATCACCGGCAAGGGCGGCGTCGGGAAAACCACGATCAGTGCGCTGCTGGCAAACGCGCTCGCGAAATCGGGACGCAAGGTCATCGCGATTGATGCCGACCCGAACTCGAACCTGCTCTCCTGCCTGGGCTACCGGGAAGCCGAGAAGGTCCGTCCGCTCGTCGAGTTGGGCGATTTGATCGAGGAACGCACCGGCGCCAAGCCGGGCACGATCGGCGGGATGTTCAAGATGAACCCGCGCGTGGACGACATCCCGGGCAAGTACGCCGTCAACTTCGATGGCCTCAAAGTGCTCGTCGCAGGCGCGGTCAAACATGGCGGCTCGGGCTGTTATTGCCCCGAGAACGCCTTCGTCCGTGCGCTTGTCACGCATCTGCTGCTCGACGACCAGACCGCGCTCATCCTCGACATGGAGGCCGGTATTGAACATCTCAGCCGCGGCACGGTCGAGGCCGTGGATCATCTTTTGATTGTCGTCGAACCCTCCCGGCAGAGCGTGGACACCGCCTTCCGCATCCGCGATCTCGCCGAGGACATCGGCCTGCATCACATCAGCGTCATCGGCAACAAGGCACGCACCGACGCCGACCGAACTTTCCTGTTGGAAGCTCTCACGGGCATCGCCATCGTGGGCTTCCTCCCTTACGACGACCGATTGCGCGAAGCCGAGGTGGCCGGGAAGCCGCCGTTCGGCGTGAGCAAACCCGTGGACGATCTCATCGCCAAGATCGTCCGCGCCGTCGAGCGCACCACGCATTCTCATTCGCACGAACACTCACACTCTAACTTGCGACCCGTTACATGAATTCTTCTACGCTCCATCAACTTCCGACGATCCCCCTCACCTTTGTCCTCTCCCGCGGAGGGGAGAGGAAATCGCACCGTCCGCGTTCGCAGCGCCGCGCCATCATTCCCTCTCGCCTTGCGGGAGAGGGCAGGGTGAGGGGTGTCGTCGCTTCCAACCACCACCCAGATTCACCATCACCATCGAGGGAATTATGCCGAAAGTAACAGCACCACGAGAACTCAAGTTTGCCGACAACGCCAGCCGACAGATGCTCAAGCGCGCGGAGGAAGAACACATTGACACCGTTTGGGACAGGTACGACGCGGTCCAGCCCGGCTGCCGCTTTGGCTCGCTCGGGATTTGTTGCCGGATCTGCTCCATGGGTCCGTGCCGCATCAGTCTCACGCCCGGCAAAGAACCGCAGACCGGCGCGTGCGGCGCAAACGCCGACACCATCGCCGCCCGCAACATCGCCCGCATGATCGCCGCGGGCACGGCCGCGCACTCTGATCACGGCCGGGACGTCGCGCAGACGTTGCTGCACGTCGCGGACAAGGAGAATTTCCCCTACCAGGTCAAGAACGCCGACAAGCTCAAAGCCATCGCGGACGTGTACGGCGTCGAGGTGAGGGATCGCTCGATCAAGGACATCGCCCGCGATGTCGCCAAGAAGGCGCTCGAAGAGTTCGGGCGATACGAGGGCGAGATGCAAATCGCCACGACCGCGCCGAAATCGCGCCAGGAACTTTGGAAGAAACTCGGCATCTACCCGCGTTCGATTGACCGGGAGGTGGTCGAGACGATGCACCGCACCACGATGGGCGTGGACGCCGATTACAAGAACATCATGAAACACGGCATGCGCGCCTCGCTCGCCGACGGCTGGGGCGGCTCGATGGTTGCCACGGAGCTTTCCGATGTGTTGTTCGGCGCACCGATGCCGATCAAGTCACGCGCCAACCTCGGCGTCATCGAAGCGGACAACGTCAACATTCTCGTCCACGGTCACGAGCCGACGCTCTCCGACATGCTGGCGATCGTGTCCCAAGACCCGAAGCTGATCGAGAAAGCAAAAGCGAAAGGCGCGAAAGGCATCGGTCTTGCCGGCATCTGCTGCACCGCGAATGAAATCCTTGTCCGCCACGGCGTGCCGTTGGCCGGTAACTTCCTCCAGCAGGAACTCGCCATCCTTACCGGCGCAATCGAGATGATGGTGGTGGACGTGCAATGCCTGATGCCGTCGGTCGCCACAGTCGCGAATTGTTTCCACACCAAACTCGTCACCACCTCGTCGAAGGCGAAGATACCCGGCGTGCGTCACATTCCGTTCGACGAAAACAACGCCCGCGGGATCGCAACGCAGATGATTGAGGAGGCCATCGAGAACTACGGCAGCCGCAAACCGGCGCAGGTGTTCATCCCGAAGGAGACCGAGCAGCTCGTGGCGGGGTTCACGACCGAGTCGGTCTTCCACCATCTCGGCGGCAAGTATCGCGGGACGTATCGTCCGCTCAACGACGCCATCATCTCCGGCCGACTCCGCGGCGCGGCGGGCGTGATCGGTTGCTCGAACCCACGGATTGATTACGAGTCTGGCCACATCAAGATGGTGAAGGAACTTCTCAAGAACGATGTGCTCGTCGTCTCGACCGGTTGCAATGCCATCACCTGCGCCAAACACGGATTGCTGCGGCCCGAATCGGCGGTCGAGTTTGCGGGCAAAGGTTTGCAGGAAATCTGCCGGGCAGTCGGCATTCCGCCGATCCTGCACGTCGGCTCGTGTGTGGACAACAGCCGCATCCTGCGCACCCTCACCAACATCGTCGCCGAAGGTGGTCTCGGTAACGACATCTCCGATCTGCCGGCAGCGGGCGCTGCCCCCGAGTGGATGTCCGAGAAGGCGGTCGCGATTGGGTTCTACTTCGTGGCGTCCGGGGTCTTCACCGTGATCGGACATCCGTTGCCGATGATGGGCAGCGAGAATCTGCACAAGTACCTGACCGACGAGATCGAGCAGGAGGTCGGCGGCAAATGGGTGTTCGAGCCCGACGCCGTGGAGGCCGCGCACAAGATGATTCGCCACATTGATAAGAAGCGGAAAGCGTTGAAGCTGAAACCGCCGATGTATGAGCAACCGTTGAAGTACGAGGAGTAATGCAAGTCGCGCTGTACGCGTCAACCCTCTCATTAACACCCCGCTTCAGCGGGGTGTGGGGAACGAGCCGAGAGTCCGAACCGTTTCAACGGTTTGGACGCCCGCCGCTGAAACCGTTGAAACGGTTCAGCTTCCCGTCAATCGCCAACTCCCAGCTAAAGCTGGGTGTTGATGAGAAGCGTTCGTCCAGCAAGGCGCTCGATCGGCTTGCGTTTGGACTTCAAGCTTCAGCTTGTCTGCGTTTCGCGCCCCCCAGCAAGCTAAAGCTTGAACTCCAAACGCTAGCGAAGAGCACGCCAACCAGATTCAAGCTGGGTGTTAATGAGACAGGCCAGCCAGCTCAAGCGACAATCTGAAAGGAATCCCATGTCCAAGATCATCGCCACCGCAGCCATTCGAGGCGCTCACAAAATCTTCAACCAGGCCGAGGCCGCGCTTGCCGACGCCATTAAGGCGCACGGCAAAGACACCAAGGTCGAGTATCCAAACACCGCCTATTACCTGCCGATCATGCTGCTTTTCCTCGGCCAGAAAGTCGAGAAACTCGGCGACCTGGAGGAATCGCTGGCCGAAGCGAAGAAGCTGTTGCACGACATCCCGACCGATGACGTCTGGTTGCCGTATCTCGGCGACGCGCTCGATTCGGGCGTCGCGACGCTCATCGCGGAGGAGACAATCGAGGCGTTGAAGTACGTCAACCCCGCCGGCAAGAACGGCAGCGGCATCTGGCTGGGGTTCACCGACGACTCCATCCTGCGCATGCAGGGCATCAAGCTCGTGGACGGACGCATGCCCGGCTTCGCCGCGATTGTTGGCGCGACGAAGACCAACAAGGAAGCGGTCGAACTCATCCGCGGTCTGCAAGAGCGCAACATCCTCGTCTTCATGGCCGGCAACTCCGGCGGACGCGCCATCGCCGAGCAACTGGCCGAGGAAGGCATCGAGATGAACTGGGACACGTTCCTCGTGCCCTACGGCAAGGAGATCACCGCCGCGGTGCACGCGCTCAACTTCGCCGCGCGCTCGGCGATGACGTTCGGTGGCGTCGCGCCGGGAGGACTCAAGGAAGCGCGGGAAATTTTGCTCTACAACAAGGAACGCGTGAAGGCGTTCGTGCTCGCGCTCGGCGCGGACCCGGGCGTCAACGGCGGCCAATACCTGACCGACGAGAAGTACGCCACCGCCGCGGGCGCGATCAACTTCGGCTTCCCCGTCATCTCCGACGTGAACATTCCCGAAATTCTGCCGACCGGCATTTGCACTTACGAACACGTCGTCGCCAACGTTCCCGTCGCCGACATCATCACGCGCGCGACCGAGGTGCGCGGGCTGAAGATCAAGATCGAGAAGATTCCGATCCCCGTCCCGTACGGCGCGGGCTTCGAGGGCGAACGCGTACGGAAGGAGGACATGTTCGTCCAGTTCGGCGGGAAGTACACCGATGCGTTCGAGTTGCTGCGCTCGAGACCGATTGACCAGATCGAGGACGGTCGCATCGAGGTGATCGGGCCTGAGGTTGAGCAGATGAAGGAGGGGGAGGCGTATCCGCTGGGCATCATAGCGGAGGTCGCGGGCCGCAATTTCCAAGACGACTTCGAGTCGGTCGTCGAGCGGCGCATCCACGAGTACATCTCCTGCGCGAACGGCATTTTCCACATGGGCCAGCGCTCGATCATCTGGGTGCGCATCAGCAAGGAGGCGCACGCCAAGGGATTCAAGATCGCCCACCTCGGCGCGATTCTCGTGGCGAAAATCCACAATGACTTCTCCAGCATCATTGATCGCGTCCAGGTGCGGATCATTACCGACGCCGAGAAAATCAAAGCCCCGCTGGAAGAAGCGAAGCGCATCTATCATCACCGCGACGACCGCATTGCCGGCATGACCGACGAGGACGTGGACGAGTTTTATTCGTGCGTGCTCTGCCAGTCGTACGCGCCGAACCACGTCTGCATCGTCACGCCCGAGCGGCTCGGCCTGTGCGGCGCGTACACGTGGCTCGATTGCAAGGCGTCGCACCAGATTGACAAGCACGGCCCGAACGAGCCGGTCACAAAGGGCGAGTGTCTTGATCCCGACAAGGGTCAGTGGCGGAACATCAACGACTACATCAACGTGAAATCGCACGGCAACCTGGAGCGGTTCAACGCCTACTCGATCCTCGAAGAGCCGATGACATCGTGCGGCTGCTTCGAGTGCATCGCCGCCATCGTGCCCGAGGCCAACGGCGTGATGATCGTGGACCGGGAGTTCCAGGGCATGACGCCGATCGGGATGAAGTTCTCGACGCTGGCAGGCCAGATCGGCGGTGGCACGCAGACCCCCGGTTTCGTCGGCATCGGCAAGCTCTACATCAGCAGCGCGAAGTTCATCAGCGCCGAGGGCGGCATCGAGCGCGTGGTCTGGATGCCGAAGTCGCTCAAGGAAGAGATCGCCGACCGCGTGAAGGAACGCCTGAAGAAAATCGGCAAGGAGGATTTGTTCGACAAGATCGCGACGGAGGAAAACGCCGAGACTGCCGAGCAGTTGGTGGAGTTTCTGCAGAAGGTCGGACATCCCGCGCTGGCGATGGCAGCGTTGATTTGAGGTAATGAAGTGCAAATGAAGCGCGAGAACACACGGTTCTCATTAACACCCCGCTTTAGCGGGGTGTGGAGGAAAATTACCGTGAGCCCGAACCGTTTCAACGGCTTGGACGCGTCGCACAAAACCGCTGAAGCGGTTCGCGCTTGTCCTTGCTTGCTAATCACCCCGCTGAAGCGGGGTGTTATTGAGATGAACCGCAATTCTCCCCACTCACCGTCGCGCGACGGTTCTGACGTGGTGCAATGGATCGGCGGGGCTCTGACCCACCGTGGACCGCGGAAGTGGGGGCAGAGCCCCCGGAATCTTGGGCACGACGTGAGAGCCGTCGCGCCAGCGCATGGGAGAGATTGAGGGAAGGAGACGACTATGGCCTTAACTGCAATGGCAATTTACAAGAACCTGCCCAAGACGAATTGTGGCGACTGCAAATTCCCGACTTGCATGGCCTTTGCGATGCAGGTGGCTGCGAAACAAAAGGCGCTCACCGACTGCCCGCACCTGTCCGATCAGGCCAAGGGCGCGTTCGCCGACGCCTCCGCACCGCCGATGAAACTCGTCCGCATCGGGCCGGCAGGGCCGGGCGGGTTCGAGATCGGGCAGGAGACGGTGATGTTCCGCCACGAGGAGAAATTCCATCATCAACCGGCCATCGCGGTGCGCGTGCCCGGTTCGCTCAGCGATGCCGAGTCGCTCGCGCGTGTCGAGCAGATCAACAAGGCGCAGTTTGTCCGTGTCGGTCAACCATTGGGCGTCAAAGCGGCGGCGGTGGACCTCGACGGACTCGCTGAAGACAAAGCCGTCGCGCGCGTGCAGGCGCTTGCGCCGAAAAGTTGCCTGCCATTCATTGTGATGACGAAGGACGCGAAGACGATGGCCTCTGCGGTCGGCGCGATCGCCGACAAAAAGCCGCTCATCTACAAGGCCACGCCCGGCAATGCGGACGCGTTCATCAAGATCGCGCTCGACACAAAGTGCCCTCTCGCGATCAGCGCGGACACGCTCGAAGCGTTGGCCGATCTCAGCAAGACCGCGCGCGACAAGGGCGTCGCCGATTTGGTATTGTCGTTCAACGGCGACAAGCCCGCCCGGACCATCCGCGATCTCACCATCGCGCGACGTGCCGGGTTGAAGAAGAGCTTCCGTCCGTTCGGTTTCCCCGCGATGGTGGACGCCTCGAATGGCAACGCGTCGAAGGAAACGGCGCTGGCCGCGGCGTTCGCCGCCAAGTACGCAGGCATCGTCATCATCAACGGCCTCGATGCCTCGGAGTTGTTGCCGATCCTGGCGACGATCCAAAACGTCTATACCGACCCGCAAGTCCCGAACATCGTCGAGCCGAAGCTCTACGAGATCGGCCCGGTGGACGAAAACTCGCCGGTGCTCTGGACGACGAATTTCTCGCTCACGTACTTTTGCGTCGTCGGCGAGGTTGAGCGCAGCAAAGTGCCGTGTTTCATTTCCGTCGTGGACAGCGGCGGCCTCGGCATCCTCAACGCCTACGCCGGAGACAAGGTTTCGCCCGAGAAGGTCGTCAAGACGCTGGAGGCGCAGAAGGTAGCCGACCGGGTGAAGCATCGTCGGTTGATCAACCCGGGATTGTTGCCCGCGTTCCGCGCCGAGATCGAGGAAACGTCTCCCTGGAAGCAGGTCCTCATCGGCCCGGAGAACGCGAGCGGGATACCGGGGTTTTTGAAGGAGAATTGGAAGTCGTAATCACATGCCCACGCACACCGTCACATTCTCTCCGCTCCACAAGACGGTCACCGTCGAGGAGGGCACAACTCTGCTGGAGGCGGCGGGGCGCGCGGAGATCGTGATCGGGAGCGTATGTGGCGGGGATGGCATTTGCGGACGCTGCAAGATGGTCGTCAAGAGCGGCAACGTCCGCGACGGCGCTTCGATGCTGCTCACGCGCGAGGAAATTCAACGCGGCATGGTGCTCGCCTGCCAGACCTTCGTCGAGGGCGACGTGTCGGTGGACATCCCCGAGGAAACACTCGCCAGCGAACGCGTCATGGTGGACGAGGACGCGCAACGGTTTCGGGCGTTGCATCCCGGCATCACGCGCAAGCCGTTCGCCCGTTCGCCGCTGGTGCGCCGCGCCTTCCTGACACTCCCGGAACCAACCCTCGACAGCAATCTCGCCGACGCCGAGCGAGTCCAGGACATGATCACGCGTGTAACCGGCATTGCCTCGATGCAGATGGGTTTGCGCGTGCTGCGTCAGTTGCCGGATGTTCTGCGCAAAAACAATTTCGCCGTCACCGCGACGATCGGGCTGCGCGGCGACATCGCCGAAGTGATGGACGTCGAGGGCGGCGACACGTCGGGGCATAACTACGCCGCCGTGGTGGACGTCGGCACTTCGACCGTCGTGGCGCACCTCGTCAACCTCATCGAGATGACCACCGTGGACGCGCAGGCGTGTTTCAATTCGCAGGCCGTCTTTGGCCGGGAAGTCACTGCGCGCATCATGGCGGCCGAGAAAAGGGGGGCGGCGTCGTTGCAGGAACATATCGTCAACGACATCAATCGTCTGATTGCGACGGTGGCGGTCCGAAACAACGTCCAGCTCAAGGACCTCACCGCCGTCGTGTGCGCGGGCAACACGACGATGATCCATTTGCTGCTTGGCCTGCCGGCGCACCAGATCCGCCGCAAGCCGTACATCGCTGCCAGCGTCGCGCCGCCGGCGTTGCGCGCCGCGGAGGTCGGGCTGCACGTCAATCCGCGCGGGCTGCTGTATTGCGTTCCCGGCATCAGCAGTTGGGTCGGCGGCGACCTCACGGCGGGCATCCTGGCCACCGGCCTGCACGAGCGAGAGGACGTGGCGATGCTGATCGATGTCGGCACGAACGGCGAGATCATTCTCGGCAACAAAGATTGGTTGATGGCGTGTTCGGCCTCGACCGGCCCCGCGCTCGAAGGCGCGAGCGTGGCGTGCGGCATGATCGCCGAGAAGGGCGCGATCGAGAAGGTTTATGTCGAGGACGACCGGCTGCGCTGCAAGGTCATCGGCGGTGTCCCGGCCAAGGGCTTCTGCGGGTCCGGCATCATTGACCTGATCGCGGTGTTGCTCGACCGCGGCGTGATTGATCGCGCGGGCCGGTTCGTCGAGGGGAGCGACGACGCGCTGCAGTTCAACCATGGGCGGGGCCGGTACGTGATCGCGCGCAAAGCCGACGGCGCGGCGAAGGACATTTTTCTCACGCAGGACGACATCGAGAACGTCATCACCGCCAAGGCCGCCATCTTCGCCGCCACGAAGATCATGCTCGACCGCCTGAACCTGGAGTTTTCGGATCTCAGCCACGTGTTCCTTGCCGGCGGGTTCGGCAGTTATATTGATCGGCGCAACGCGATCAAGATCGGCTTGCTTCCCGACCTGCCGTTGTCGCGCATCCAGTACGTCGGCAACACCTCGATCTGGGGCGCGAAGCTGGGAGCGTTATCGAGCGAGGCGTACCGGGAATTGCACGAGATCCGCAAGAAGACAACGTACTACGATTTGCTGGGCAGCACCGATTACGTCGAGCAGTTCCGGCAGGCGATGTTCTTGCCGCATACGAATATCGAGTTGTTTCCGTCGCTGCATCAGCCGTTGGCGGAGGTGGGATCATGAGATTGATACAGACCTGCGATCCCCTCTCATTCACACCCCGCTTCAGCGGGGTGTGCAGCGGTCTGCTGAGATGGCCGAACCGTTTTAACGCTTTGGACGAGGCGTGGGAAACCGCTGAAGCGGTTCGAGCGAGGCTCCTCGCACGGGTCACCCCACTGAAGTGGGGTGTTAATGAGAGCGAGCCCCCAGGCCGAGGAGTCTAATTATGTCCAAAGTCATCGCCATCACAGGCAAAGGCGGCACGGGGAAGACGACCACGGCGGCGCTGGTCATCAAGTGGCTCAAGGAACACGCGCGCGGCCCGATCCTCGCGCTCGATGCCGACCCCGACGCGAACCTGGCGACCGTGCTCGCAGTTCCGATTCCGAAAACCATCGGCGACCTGCGCGAGGAGACGGTGCAGGAAATCAAGAAGCTGCCGGTCGGCATGACCAAGGCCAACTACATCCAGGCGGGCCTGCACCAGATTGTCGTCGAGACGCCGAAGGTGGACTTCATCACGATGGGACGCTCGGAAGGGCCGGGCTGTTATTGTTTCGTCAACGCCCTGCTCCGGGAGTTCGCCGAGGACCTCGAAGATTCGTACGAGTGGGTCGTGATGGACAACGAAGCGGGTCTCGAACATCTGAGCCGCCGCACCACGGCGCACGTGGATCACTTGATCGTCGTCGTGAACGCCAGCCCGTTGGCGGTGGATTGCGCCCGGCGCATCCACGAGATCGTCACCTCGCTGAAGAACGACGTGAAGCACATGCACGTCATCTTCAACGATGTCAGCGACGAGAAGATCGAGGTATTGAAGAAGAAGCTCGAGCCGTTCGGGTTCAATTTCCTCGGCAGCCTGCCACACGACGACGTGGTCGAGGAACAGGTCTTCAGCGGGAAGTCGTTGTATGAACTGAACGGCACGCCCGCGACGAGGAAGATGGATGAGATCATGAAGAAACTGACGGAGGCGTCGTGAGCGTCAAGCCATACCGGGAGGCGATAACTTACAGGCGGTCGTGCTCCTCGGGTTCGACGTCGCGAACCTTCGCCATGACCCGGTCGAACTTTTCCCAGCTTCCGCGCTTGGCCCGTACCTCCATCGAATCGCGGGTCAACCACGCCGAAACCTGGGCGGCCAGAGCTAGCGCCACGATCTGGTCAATGCTGACTTTCTCCTGGTCGGCCAACTCCGCTACCTGCTTGTACAGCGATTCCGGAACTTTTGCTTCGATGGTCGTCATTTGTCTTTCCTCAACTCGGTCAGAAATTCTCTCCGTGTCAGCACAAGAATACCAAACTGCGCGGCCGGTTGCAAATGGCGCACGTTGTAGGTCACGATCATGCCGGCGCCATTTTCCGCCGCCAACTGTACCAGCGGCTCGTCGTCGGGATCGCTCAGGACCGGCTTCCAGCCGTGCGACAACCGCTGTTGATGCGCCGCCATGCAAAGTGCGTCCAGGACATCGTCCACATCCGAGAGAGTCAGGCCAAGATCGGCTGCTTGCCTCTTGGCGAGCTCCTCGTATTCGTGCAACAGGTGGTTGCTCAAAACCAACGTCCAGCGCCCCGCACGCAACTGCCGCAACAACTCGGCAGACGCGCCGCGGTTGGAGCGAAGCGCGCAAACAAACACGTTGGTGTCCATCACGGCCTTCATCGCCTGGTCACTCCGGCTTTAGCAGTTCGCGTCACGCCAGGACTCTATCGGATAACCGACGGGTGGGACTACTCAAAAGTAAATGCGGAGGAAGTGACCGCAGAAAATGTGGTCTTAACGAAACGCCCACCATGAATATTCGACAGCAACACAAATAACGGAGACCCACATGCAACTCGTTGACGTCAAAGAAAAATGGACCAACCGAATCAACGCCGTCACTCTCGGTGCGACCAAGGCCGAGGGCGGCACGCGCGCGCGGACCGTCACGGTCGGCGGCGAGACCACGCTGCCGTTCCTGACCTTCGAGGGCGAGATCCCCAACCCGCCCGCCATCGCGGGGCTGGTCGTGGACATCGTGCCTCCCGACTGGCCGGACACGCTCAAGAAAGCGATCGGGCCGGAGATCAACAAGCCGACCGAGTGGGCGCAGAAGGCGGTGCGCGATTGGAAGGTGGACTTGATTTGCCTGAAGTTGCTCGGCCCGGACCCGCTCGGCAAGAATCTTTCCGCGGATCATGCCGCGAAGACCGTGAAGGCCATCCTCGAAGCGACAGACGTGCCGCTCATCATCTGGGGCTGCGGCGACGAGAAGAAGGATAACGAGGTGTTGCCGGCATGTTCGCAGGCCGCGCGCGGCGAGAATTGTCTCATCGGCCCGGCCACCGACAAGAATTACCGCACCCTCGCGGCCATCGGCAAAGCGGACAAACACAAGCTCATCGGCGAAGCGCCCGTGGACATCAACATCGCCAAGCAGATCAACATTTTGCTCCAGGACGCCGGGTTCAGCCTCAACGACGTCGTCATGTGCCAGGTCACCGCCGCGCTCGGGTACGGGTTCGATTACGTCTATACGATCTTCGAGCGCGTCCGCATCGCGGGACTCAAGGGCGACAAACACATGGCGTTGCCGCAGATCGCCAATGTCGGTTGGGAGACGTGGAAAGTGAAAGAGGCGCTCGCGGACGACGACGTGCTTCCCGGCTGGGGCAAACTCGAACAGCGCGGCCCGCGTTGGGAGGCGACCACGGCGTCGGGCTACATCCAGGCTGGCGCGGACCTCCTCACGCTCGCGCATCCCGAAGCCATCGCAGTTACCAAAGAAACCATCAACGAACTCATGGAGAAATAGTATGATCCTCATCGGCGAACGAATTAACACCGGCTTCAAAGACATCAAACAGGCCGTCCTCGACAAGAACCCCGCCCCGTTGCAGGACTGGGCGCGCAAACAAGCCGCGGCCGGCGCACACTACCTCGATGTCAACCTCGGCGCGGTTTCCGGCAAAGCCGAGGACATGATTTGGATGATCGAACAGGTCCAGGCAGTCACGGACACGCCGATCTCCATTGATACGAACAAAGTGGCCATCCTGTCCGAGGCGATCAAGGTTTGCAGGAAACCGCCGCTCCTGAACTCCACCACCTCCTCCAAAGAGAAGCTCGACCCGTTCATCGAAATCGCGGTCAAGTACAACGCCTCGATGATCGGTCTGGCGATGGACGAGAGCGGCAGCCCGAAGGAAGCCGCCAAACGCGTCGAGTGTGCCGGCACGATCACCGCCGCGTGGATGGAGGCAGGTCTGCCGATGGAGCGATTGTTCCTCGACCCGATCGTGATGCCGATCAAATTCATGCAGGATCAGGCGAAGGAATTCATGGAGGCCGCCCGGCAGTTCCAGATGCTGTCCGACCCCGCGCCCAACATCAGTTGCGGGCTGTCCAACATCGCCAGCAAGGCCACCGAGAAGAAACTGATCAATCGCACCTTCCTGGTGATGGCCATCGCCTCCGGCGTCAATGCCGTCATCTGCGACGTGTTGGACGTGGACCTCCTCAACGCCGCCAAGACCGCGGAGTTGTTGATGAACCGGGAGATTTACGCCGATTCATACTTGCAGAAGGACGCAGCGCCGAAGGCAATGGCGGCGTGATGGCTACTGCTCGCGCGAGGGCTCTGACCTCGTGCGGAAGATTTACGGGGCTGAGCCCCGCCGATCGGGGGCACGGGGTCAGAGCCCCCGCGCCAGCGAATGGATTTGAGATGAAACTCCTCATCCTGCGCAGCGAAGCGACCGGCATCGAGAAGAAGCCGGAGGATCACTATCTTCTCGAATGCGATACCTCGTACGCCAACCGAGTGATCGGCAATCTGCGCGGATACGAGAATTTCTGCACGTCGTGCGCGGCAGAGTGCATCAACTGCCGCACGCCTTACCGGCGCAACTTCAGCGAGAACATCGTCGGCGTGTTCAGTTTCCCGTCTGTGCTGCCATACGTCTTGGAAAACCCGGATGCCTACGTGCCTGCGAACGTGGCCCGTCACGACGTCCTCTTGATCATCGCAATCCACGAACAGATTCTGCTCGAATGCGTCAAGCAATGCCCCAATTGGGGAACAAAAGGAGTGGTTGTGCCTCTCGAAGGCCCGCATTGGATTTCGCCTTCGACCCGGACCAAGGCGCAGAAGATTTGTGAGGGTCATGGAATCGAGATCGCGTTTCCGAAACCGTTTTGCGCGTTCAAACCGCCCGAGGGCGGAGTGCTTGCACGGTTCCGGCGCGCATTCCACGTCGGCTATCCCGAAGTGGAGTTGACGGTCAAGGATGGCCGGATCACGAAGACCAACGTCAAGGTCTCCGGCGGCTGCGGTTCGACGTACTACATCGCGCGCTGGCTGCTCGGAAAACGCGTGGATGAGGATTTGGAGTTCGAGGTATTATCGAAGCGACTTCACAGCTACCCCTGCACTGCCAGCATGGAGCGCGACCCCGAACTGAACGACGACACGTGCCTTCACATCGCCGGCGACGCGCACCGCTCGATCCTGTTGTCGCTCAAAGGAGCAGCCGCGCGGGAAGAGAAGCCGGCGATGGTGTTATCACCGGTGGGGAAAATGGTCCAAAAGGCCGCGTCCCCGAGCGAGAACTTGAAGAACATCGAGAACGCGAAGGAGATGATTCTGAAGGCACTGCACAACCGGCCCAGCGTGCCACTCGCCGAACTGCGGAGTCACAAAAAGATCACTCCCGCCGCCGTACATTCCGCGTTGCTCTTGTTGAAGCGGGAGGGCAAGATCAGGGCGGAACGACGGGAAGGCATGGAAGATCACATCTGCCGAACCTAGAGGAACAATATGAATGCCGACATGACACTTCTCGCAGTCACAGCAGCCTCGATCGGCTTTTTCCACACGTTGCTTGGCCCGGATCACTACATTCCGTTCGTGGCGATGAGTCGCGCGCGGCGCTGGTCGTTGCCGAAGACGATGATCGTGACGACGCTCTGCGGGCTGGCGCATGTGTTGAGCTCGGTTGTGCTCGGCTTGATCGGGATCGCTTTGGGACTCGCTGTGTCGCGCCTGGAGGCTTTCGAGTCGTTCCGGGGCGATCTGGCCGCCTGGGCGCTGACGGCATTCGGTTTCGCCTATCTGGTCTGGGGAGTGCATCGGGCGATCCGCAACCGCCCGCACACGCACCCGCACGTGCACGCGGATGGCACGCTGCACGTGCACGAACACGGTCACCACAGCGAACACGCGCACGTGCACGAATCACACGGCCGCGACAGCATTACACCGTGGGTGTTGTTCACGGTGTTCGTCTTCGGGCCGTGCGAACCGTTGATTCCGATCCTGATGTATCCGGCCGCGCACAGCAGTGGGATGGGCATGCTCTTTATCACCGCAATCTTTGCTCTCACCACCATCGCCACGATGCTGACCGTGGTGGTCATCAGTTGTGCCGGATTGAGCCGCCTTTCCTTCGGCCGCATGGAGCGCTACAGCCACGCTCTCGCCGGCTTCGCCATCACCGCCTGCGGGTTCGGTGTGTTGTTCCTGGGGCTCTGATCCGCCGCGATTTGTAGCCGCAATCGTCCAATGACCCCAATCGTCCACTTCCATCACAGAGATTTCCTCCACCCACCCCGAATCCCCGAAGTCGGTTTGTAACGTCGCGCGGCAATGAATATCTCGACGCAGTCACAGAATGACTCGTACCGGCACGCTTTCGGCGAAGACCCGCATGCCGAGGCGGTCCGGCCGTGTCGTCTCTCGTTCCTCGGCTCGCGCGCTACTTCTTGAGGACGATCCACAGCGCGTGAACGATGCCGGGAAGCCAGAATAGGATGCATAGAAGGATCTTGATCACCAAGTCCTTGCCCGCACCCGCCTTCAAGAACACTCCGACCGGCGGGAGCAGGATGGCGAAGATGAGCTGCAGTAGCTTCACGCAGGAGAGCGCAGCATCACCCACCCCCGAGTCACCTTCAAAGCAGCAGGTGAATTGTCCTAGGATGACCCGGATGAAGTTACTTGGCGGACGATGGTGACACGGCGCCAAACACCTTCTTCAGCAGGTCTGTGCCTCGTGCCATCGGGTTCTTACGAATCTCCTTCTCCTCAATCGCGATCATCGTGAACACACCGTCGAACGCCTTGTCGGTCACGTACTGGTCCACGTCGAGTCCTTCCTTCTGGAGGAAACTGGCCATGAACCCGGCCTTGCTCGTGAGATTCTTGTACGCGGCCGTGACGCCGGCTTTCTCGGTGGATTGTTTCACAATCGGCAGCATCTTTTCCTTGAGTCGGGTCTCGCTGACTTTGCGGAAGTACTGCGTTGCCGCATCGTCGGGACCGTTGAGAATGCTCTTCGCGTCGGCGACCGTCATCTCACGGATTGCGTCGCCGATGATCGGCGCTGCCTCGGGCACGGCAGTCTCGGCGGCGTGGTTCATCGTGGCGATGAATTCGTCGGCGTACTTGTCCTGCTTTATCATCCGCAGGCCCTTCTCAACTTCCTGCAGTTTCTGCGGCATCGGGATCTTCACATTCATATTGCCGAGGAAGCCGTTGCTGGTGCCGAGGTTCTTGATTGCCTTTTCCGTTCCTTGCGCCAACGCCTCCTTGAGTCCGCGCGTCATCTCGTCCGTGGAAAGCGCTGTCGCGCCGGTGACGACGTTGGACTTGCCACCGCCGAACAGTTGGTCCAGCCAGCCCGCGTGGATCGGCGTGGCGGCGAAGACAGAAAGCATGACCGCTACGACGAACCTGGGGGCATGGGGTCTCATTGGTGGGAGCTTATCTCATTTCCCCGGTGGTGCAAGGATGCAACGCCCCGCGCTCACCTCCTCCTGCCAGCCGGGCTGCATCGCCGCCCCGGGCCCGAGCATCAAGTTCGGCGTGTACTCGTACACGAGCTCGGCGTGGTGGAAGCTTTGCACCGAGCGATACAGGCAGCGGCGGTTCGGACCAGTCACGACCGACGCATGATGGCTCACGGTCCAGTTCGTCAATTTCTCGCGGTCGGGGAACGAGGATTCGCCGGCGAGACAGATCCGATCGGGGTACGGTACCGCGTGATCCGAGATGAGATCGAGTGTTCCCCAAAGAGTCGCTCCTCGTTTCGCCTCGGCCTCGACCGGTTCAAGCAGGCGGCGGTACCGTTTGCCGGCGCCAATGTGGAAATTCAGGTCCACGGATGTCGCCTCCGTTTCGCCTTTCATCTCCATCGCCTTGCGGGCGCGTGACAACTGGTGCGCGCTCCGTTTCGGGGGCAGGTACGCGCACGCGGTGGCGGCGCACGCGCCGTTGACCGTCGGGCGACGCACCGCCAACTCGGTCATGTCGGTCCGTAGCGGTACATCGTAGTTCCGCCCCATCGTGACGCCTTCAAGGCCCTGGGAAAAATACACACCGGTGCAGGCTGTACCCGGCGCCGGCATCAAATCCCAACGCGCGAGATGCCGCGCGTCCAGCCGTCGTCGCATGAAGAAATCGGCCGAGTAATGAAAGGCCGTGAATGTCTCGTCGAGGCCCGAGGTTTCACGGAACCCTGTACGTTCCGCGCGCAGCAAGTCCGCGTGCCCGCGCAGTTCGGGGAACTTCCCATAATCGGCCTCGCAAGCGAGCCGTTCCCTGTCCAGGTCGCGAACGGCAGCCGTGAAGCCAATATCCGCGGCTGTCGGGTAGAGGACTCGCCAGAACCGAAATGCTTCACGCATCGCCTCGGGAAGGTTCTTGGCTTTGGCGCCCGCTTCGCGTCCGCGGGCGAGGCCTCTTTGTGTCGGATTGATGGGATGCACGGACATCCTTACGGCAGGAGCCTGTCTTGCACAAGTCGGGTCAATCCCATACCAAGAACGGGGTCGCAGCCGCCTTCTCGGGCTTCCTCAAAGAGTCGTTTCGCCCACCATCTCAATAGCCCGCCGATGCCGCTGCCGATACGCCCGAATCGTCGGCAACCATGGCGCATGCATGAAACCCAACAACCGTTTCGGTGCGATGCGCGACCAGCAATGCCGGACCGTTTTCGGAAAGCTCTCATCGGACGACCAGTTGCTCGCCGTCGGAACTTGATCGTAGCCGTGCTTTTCCAGATCGAGATACGCCTCGACGTCCCGGATACCCTTCCGGAACGTCTCGCCGTAGTACCAGTTGCTCTGCAATACGGACCGGGTCATCTTGCGCAGGAACTCCGCGCGGTGCTCCCAGATGTAATCGGACCAGATCCAGGCGCGCACGTGGTGACGCTCGACCTGGTTCTGCAGATTATAGAAATCCTTCCACCACAGCGCGCCTTGACGGACGACGATGTAATGATAACGGCGTTGGTGATGTGCGGTCTCTTCGTCCATCCCGAGATGAAAAAACCTGGGTCGGTTGAACAACCCGACCACTTCCTCGATCAGAGCTCGGCAAACTGCGTAGTCCGTGTCGGTGGAGACGCAACGAGAGTACGGCCCCAGCCATGCGTGGTGGCCCGCGGAGAAATCCAGTGTTGGGATCGGCTCCAGTCCCATGCGGCGCATTCGGTCCAGCTCCCGCCGCAACTTGTTCGTCGTCCACGCGCCTCGAACCGCAGGTCAGGCCGGGCCCGGCGCAGGTTCAACATCCACCGCTTTTACAGGCTCGATCCTCCCGGCGTGGGCGTCTCCGCCTCCTCCCACATATTGAAACTCAAATGAGCCACTTGCAAAATGATTCGTAACGACTTGGGCAAACGAACTTGGCAGGCGGTTCGGAGGGGCAAAATCGCCCCGCCCAGTCCTCCCTCGCATCCGGTGCCGACACCGCTACCGTCTTTCCCCACCGCCCTCCTTTGTCGCCTACACCGCCTAGCCGGCCCCGGCCCACGCAAACAATTGCACCGCCGTCAGTGCCACCAGCCCAATCATCAAATGCGCCATCACTTTCGTCGCCCCACGCACCCGCACCTGCCGACCCCCGTAGTTGTCTTTCAGGTTCGAGTTCACTCGCTCCACCGCGGTTCGTTCCCCAAAACGAACCGCCTCGGCAGGCGCCAGCGGCACCGACCCGGCTCGCTGCG
>CAZOTB010000114.1:0-20731 GCA_964582645.1 uncultured Verrucomicrobiota bacterium
CCAGGCGGTGACGGCCACGGCCACGGATCCGGACGGCAACACCTCGGAGTTTTCGCCCTGTTTGGCGGTGGACGTGTTCCCGCCCGGCGATCTCAACGGCAGTTCGACCGTGACCGGCGCCGATTCGCTGTTGATCAACCAGGTGCTCGTCGGTCTCCGCAGCAATACGCACCCGATCTTCGCTGTGACGGGCTACGCGAACGGCGACGTCAACGCGAGCGGCAGTGTCACGGGGGCGGACTCGTTGTTCATCAATCAGGTGATCGTCGGCCTGCGTTCGTTCATCACCACCAAGGTGCTGCCCGGTTCGCGTGCCAGCACCAACACACCCACGCCGGTCACGATCTATGGTGTCGGTTTCCCGACCAACGGCACGGTGACCTCGGTCCAGATCGGCGCGCCGGTGAATCTGACATTGTCGAACGTGACAGTACTCAGCCGGGAACGGATCACCGCAGTCGTGCCTGTCGGCGGCGGTGCCGGCACCGGCACCGTGAACGTCGTCGCCGTTCAGACCAATGGGGTGCAGTCGTTCGGGCGGTTTGTGAATCCGTGAGAAGTTGTAGAGGCCGCCGTCCCGGCGTCAATGCTTACCGAACGCTGCCGGGGACGGCGGCCTCTACAACCGGCTTGCCCCCGAGTCTGCCTTTATGATTCAATGTCGGCACTGATGTTCCGTCGTACCGTAGTCCTGTTCGTTCTCGCCACGGCTTGTCTTCCCCCTTGGCCTGCCGACGCGCTGCAACTGCAACTCGTCACCAACAATCTCTTCCGCCCCGTGGCAATCACGCACGCGGGCGACGGCTCGGGGCGGTTGTTTATCACGGAACAAAACGGTCGCATTCGCGTCTGGGATGGAACGCAACTGCTCCCGACGCCGTTTCTCAGCATCAGTCCACTCGTCTCGTGTTGCGGTGAGCGCGGCTTGTTGAGCGTGGCGTTCCATCCCGGCTACGAAACCAACGGCCTCTTCTACGTCAACTACACCCGCAGTGGCGATGGCGCGACCGTGATCGCGCGGTACAGTGTCTCGACGACCAACGCCAACATCGCCAACACCAACGCCACGATCCTCCTGACCATCCCGCAGCCGTTCTCGAATCACAACGGCGGCCAACTCCAGTTCGGACCCGACGGCTATCTCTACATCGGCATGGGCGACGGCGGCGACGCCGAGGACCCGCAGAACAACGGCCAGCGGCTCGACACCTTGCTCGGCAAGATGCTGCGCATTGACGTGGACGGCGCCGCACCGTACGCCATCCCGCCCGACAACCCGTTCGTCGGAGTCGCCGGCGCCTTGCCCGAGATCTGGTCGTACGGCCTGCGCAACCCGTGGCGGTTCAGTTTCGACCGTCTCACGGGTGACTTGTTCATCGGCGACGTGGGCCAGTACGCGTACGAGGAGATCAATTTCCAACCGGCCGGCAGCCCCGGCGGCGAGAACTACGGCTGGCGGTTGATGGAGGGCTTCCACTGTTTCAACCCGACCAACAACTGCAACGACGGCTCGCTGACGCTGCCGATCCTCGAATACAGCCATTCGCTTGGCAACGCCGTCACGGGCGGCTATCGCTACCGGGGCGCGCAGATGCCGCAGTTCAGTGGCACGTACTTCTACGGCGACTACGGTGCGGGACGAATCTGGGGCGCGACCAATAACGGCGCGACCTGGACGACCACCGAACTGACCAACACCGCGTTCCTCGTCAGCACGTTCGGCGAGGACGAACAAGGAGAACTCTACATCACGCACTACGCCACCAACGGCGCGCTCTACCGGATCGCCGCGCCGTTCTATCCCCCCGGCGACGTCAACGGCGACCAGCGCGTCACGGGCGCGGATTCGTTGCTCATCAATCAAGTGCAGGTCGGTCTGCGCAGCAACACGCATCCGATTTTCGCTACGACGGGCTTCGCGAACGGCGACGTCAACACCAACGGCGCGGTCAGCGGCGCCGACTCGTTGCTGATCAACCAGGTGCTCGTGGGCTTGCGTCCGTACATTGTCACGAAGACCCTGCCGGGCGTCCGCACCCATACCGAACCGGTCGCGTTGAGCGTGTTCGGCGTCGGCTTTCCGACCAACGAAGTCCCCGTCGTCACCATCGGTTTGCCCGTGGATTTGACGCTCTCCAACGCAGTAGTGATCAGTCGCGAGCAACTCACCGCGATCGTCCCGGCCGGTGGCGGCCTGGGCACCGGCACGGTGAACGTCAGTTTCGCCTCCACCAACGGCGTGATCTCGTTTGGAAGATTCGTCAACCAGTGAGGGCCAGCGGCTGTCCGCCCATCTGCTTCCTTGAGCGGAATTGCTCAACGGAGTTGATTGACTTCGCTCGGCGGCCTTGTTACTCGGAGACAAGTCATTCGTCATTGGGGTGGTCATGAATCAGTCGCAGCGTCGGTCGCATTTGTTTCTCCACGTCATCGCTTTATCTCTCTTCGGGATGTCGCTCCTGTTCCCGTCCCTGCTCCGCGCGGAAGTCGCGAACCTCGGCGCTTCCAAGGACAACACGCTCTACGAGGACGACACCGGCGCGGTCAGTAACGGCGCGGGCGACCGCTTTTTCGTGGGACGGACAGACGCCAACGGCGGCGGCAAGATTCGTCGTGGCGTCATCGCTTTCGATCTCTCCTCGATCCCCGCGGGCTCGGTCGTCAACAGTGTCACACTCACGCTCTATATGTCGCGCACCGAGGCAGGCCCGGAGATCGTCACCTTGCATCGCGCGCTCGCGAACTGGGGCGAAGGCACGTCGAACGCCAATGCCCAGGAAGGTCGTGGCGCGAACTCGACCACCGGCGACGCGACGTGGATTCACCGGTTCTTCGCCACCAGCTTCTGGGCGAACCCCGGCGGCGATTTCGCGGTCACGCCGAGCGCGAGCACATCGGTGGATGGGATCGGGTCTTACAGTTGGTCCTCGGCGGGCTTGGTCACGGATGCGCAATTGTGGGTGAACAACGGCGCCACCAACTTTGGTTGGGTTGTCCTTGGCAACGAGACGACGCTGCAGACGGCGAAGCGCTTCGAGAGCCGGCAATCCGCCACCGCGAGCGAGCGTCCCGTGCTCACGGTGAATTTCACACCGCCCGCCACCACTGGCGCCTGTTGTTTCACCAATGGCACCTGCTCGGTGCTGAGCTCAACGCAGTGCGCGGCGCAGGGCGGGACGTTCCAGGGCGACGGCAGTTCGTGCACGCCCAACCCCTGTCCGCAACCTCCCGCGACGGGCGCCTGCTGTTTCACAAACGGCACGTGCGACGAACTCACCTCGACCGAGTGCGCCTCGCTCGGCGGCACGTACCAGGGCGACGGCATTCCATGCACTTCGAACCTCTGCCCGGTGGTGCTCGAACCGTTCGTGGACGCGCTGCCCATTCCCGGTGTACTGCAACCGACGATGGGCGCTGCCGGCGGCCAGGCGCACTACGAGATCGCCATCACGCAGTTCACGCAGAAGCTGCACCGCGACCTGCCGGCGACAACCGTGTGGGGGTTTGCGGGCAGTTATCCCGGGCCGACCCTCGAGACGACTCGCGACCTGCCGATCACCGTGACGTGGATCAACGACCTGCGCGACAGCCTCGGCAGTCTCCGTACGAACCATTACCTGAACGTGGACCTCTGCTTGCACGGTCCTGACATGGAAGGCGCCACCGCGCGCATCGTTACCCACTTGCATGGCGGCCACGTGCCTCCCGAGAGCGACGGATACCCAGAGGACACGATCCTGCCGGGCGAGACCGACACGTATTTCTATCCCAACACGCAGCTCCCCGCGACGCTCTGGTATCACGATCACGCGCTCGGCATCACACGGCTCAACGTCTATATGGGTCTTGCGGGATTCTACCTGGTGCGCGACGCGACTGAAGCCTCGCTCGGGTTGCCGTCGGGCGAGTTCGAAATTCCGCTCGCGGTCCAGGATCGCATGTTCCACGGCGACGGCTCGTTGCAATATCCCGCGCTCTGGGACGAGCACTTCTTCGGCGACAAGGTCCTTGTCAACGGCAAGGTCTGGCCGTTCCTCAACGTCAAGAAGGGCAAGTATCGTTTCCGCGTGCTGAACGGGTCGAACTCGCGTACGTACACGCTCGCCTTCTCCAATGGCGCGGCGTTCCACCAGATTGGGACCGATGGCGGTTTGCTCCCTGCGCCCGTGCCGCTCACGTCGCTGACGCTCACGCCGGGCGAACGCGCCGACGTGGTGATGGACTTCGCATCGTACGCCACCGGCACGGAGATCGTTCTCACCAACAGCGCACCCGCGCCGTACCCGGGCGACCCGGGCGCCGGCGTGATTCCAAACGTGATGAAGTTCATCGTGCAGGCGGCCACGGGTCACACCAATGCGTTGCCCGGCGCCCTGCGTCCCATCGAGACCCTCCAGGAAACCAACTCCGTGTTCACCCGCGAGCTGACCCTGCGCAAACAATCCGATGAATGCACCGGCTCAAAGTGGCTGATTAACGATCTCGAATGGCACGACATCACCGATTTCCCCGTGCTCGGCACGACCGAAGTGTGGAGCTTCATCAATCGCAGCGGCGTCGTCCACCCGATGCACATGCACCTGGTGATGTTCCAGGCGCTCGACCGGCAGCCCTTCACGGTCATCAGCAACCAGATCGTCACCACCGGCCCGCGCGTTCCGCCTGCAGCCAATGAAGCGGGTTGGAAAGACACGGTGCGGGTGGATTCGTTCACCATCACACGCGTGATCGCGCGGTTCGAGGGCTACGCCGGCAAGTTCCCCTACCACTGCCATGTGCTCGAACACGAAGACCATGAGATGATGCGCCAATTCCAGATATTGCCGCCCGGCGACGTCAACGCCGACACGCGCGTCTCGGGCGCCGACTCGTTGCTCATCAACCAGGTTCTGGTCGGGCTCCGGAGCACCACCAGTTCGGTTTTCCACGGGAGCGGCTATCTCAACGGCGACATCAATGCCACCACCAACGTCTCCGGCGCCGATTCGCTTCTGATCAACCAGAGCCTCGTCGGGTTGCGTCCCTATCTCGTGACTGAGATTCTCCCGACGCGTCGCACCAACATCGCCCCCGTGCCCGTGACGATCTTCGGCGTCGGCTTTCCCACAAACTCAACGCCCACCGTCACCATCGGCCCACCGGTCAGTCTCACGCTCACCAACGTCAGCGTCCTGAGCCGCGAGCAAATCCACGCCACCGTTCCGATTGGCGGCGGCATCGGCACCGGCATCGTGAACGTCATCGCCGGGCCGACCAACGGGGTCATTTCGTTCGGCAGGTTCATCAACCAATAGGGGCGGGCGACTGTGCGCCCTTCTCACAACCAGCTCGCTTCCGCCACTCCACCCTTGACGCTGCGGCTTCGTGTTGTTACCGGCGCAGCATCACGATTCTCGACATGAAGCGAACCATTCGATTTGGCAAAGGCAAATTCGTCGGCAACACCAACGCCGCTCTCCAACGCGCCGTGGATGCCCTCGCTGCCGACGGCGGCGGCACGCTCGAAATCCCCGCTGGGAAGTACCGGATGAACGACAGCCTGCATCTGCGCGACAACGTGACGATCATCGGCGAAAAGGGAGCGGTTCTCCAGAAAGTGCCGAGCGTGATCAGCAAACTCACGTTGTTCGTTGGGTACGGGCACTATGAGTTCGCGGTCGAAGAACCCGCGAAGTTCAGAGTCGGCATGGGCGTCCACATCTACGACAAGAACGCGGGAGGTTTTTACACGACCGTCGCCACGATCGTCGGGCGTAAGGGAAACCTCTTCTACATTGACCGCCCGTTCAGCCACGATTACCTCGCCGGCAACGACGGACAGGTGGCGTCGCTCTACCCGCTGGTCAGCGGTTACGGCGCGCGCAACGCGGCCGTGTGTGGGCTCAGCCTCGACGGCAATCCGAAGGAGACACGAACGCTCAACGGCTGTCGCGGCGGCGGGGTGTTCCTGATCCTATCGCACGGGATTCGGTTGGAGAACATCGAGGTCACCAACTACCGAGGCGACGGCATCAGCTTCCAGCAGTGCACCGACATTTCGATCCGCGATTGCCACGTCCATCACAACACCGGCGGCGGACTCCATCCCGGCAGCGGCTCGGTGCGGTACGTGATGCGCGGCAACCGTCTCGAACACAATGGCGGCTGCGGCATTTTCTATTGCCTGCGCACGACGCATTCACTGTGCGAGGACAACGTGATCGAGCACAACGGCAACGTCGGCATCTCCGTCGGTGAGCGCGATACCGACCACATCATTCGCGGCAACACGATCCGCGCGCATGGCGGCGCCGGGATTGAGATCCGCAAGCCGTTGGCCCAAAGCGGCGACCGTCTGTGGATCGAGCGCAATCGGATCGAGAACAACTGTCAGAAACAGGGCGATGCGGAAATCACGGTAGCCGAGCGGACCCGCGACCTATGCATCATGGGAAATGACATCGTTCCGCGACGTGGAAAGGCGATCCTTATCGGACCTCGCTGCGCACGAATTCACATCGTCGGCAATCGAGTCTCGGGTCGAAACCAGCGTCCGCAGGATGTGTCCGGTGGGGAGGGATCCGTCCGCCTGACCAGTCCGAGAAACTTCCCGGCAGTCGGTCCCGGCGCAGCCTCCCACGGTGCCGTTCGTCATCTAGGCATCGCCAAGTTTCTCCCCGCCTGACCGTCCATGGCTCACCCTCCTCCCTCCCGACCCATTGAGCAGCGTCACTTTCCCAATAATCTGGCTCATGTGAGCCAGAATATTAGTAAATCGGTCTTGACAGAGTGTGGGGGGAGTGGCTTCATCTATCGCGATGAGAACGTCCAACGCGGCAATCAATACCGAGGAGATCCTGGTCTTCCTCGCCTACGGAATCGATCTTCTGTCGCGACCCACGTTCCGCAATTGGGATGACTCCTACGAAGGCTGGTTGTCGCGAAATGGCCTTCTTCGTCGCATGCAGTACCTCGAGAAGCAGAAGTTTCTGATCCGGGAAGGAAAACGGTACGCTTGGGCGTACAAACTTTCGGAGTCGGGTCGGCTGCTTGCACAGGGCGGTCGGGATCCCGAGCGGCAGTGGAAACGGCCATGGGATGGCTGGTGGCGGCAGATGATCTTTGACCTGCCCGTGGGCCAGCAGCGCGCGCGGTCATCGCTGATTCGTTGGCTGCGGTCAAATGGCTTTGGATACTTGCAGGACAGCGTCTGGATCAGCCCTGACCCCGTGGATGCCATCGCCAAGACTCTCAAGCCGTTCCGCGATGACGCAGCGTCATTCACTGTGCTGCGATGCCAGTGCGAGTCGGGCTTTGCCAACGCTTCGCTTGTGGTGGGAGCGTGGCCGTTCGAGGGGATCAATGAGGGATACAGGCGATATATCGAGTTCGCTTCCGCTGCGAAGGCACGGCTAAAAGGTTCCTCGCTGCATCCGCGCGATCTGTTTGAATTAATCCGCAAGGAACGCAAGGCATGGGCCGATGCGTTTGATCTGGACCCTCTTCTGCCGATGCCACTCTGGCCGAAACAGTACGAGGGGCATCGCGCTTGGGAGAAGCGACGGGAACTGATGGGCTTGCTCCAGCGGCACGTGCCCGTAACTGAGTCATCCAAATGACCATTTTGCTTTACCTAAAATGTGGCTCACGTGAGCCACTTTTTAGGTAAAGCGGGATTTCACTTTTTCCTCGGAGAGCGGCCGGGTGTCACGGGTACACCGCAGGAAGGACAACCGCAATGTCCGCCGATCACTCGCTCACTTCTTCGACGAGCGGAGTCGCCGGGCGGCGGCGGCGCGCGATCTTCGCTTCCGGTACGAGCAGCAGACACGAGATTGCGATCAGAACGCCGCTCGAGATGGCGATCCAATGAAACGGCACGATGGCGATGAGATAAAACGCCAGCAACGGCGCCAACACGCCGCGCACACCGGTCAGGAAGGTGTGTACGGCCATATACTCTGCCACGCGATCGGGAGGGGCCAGTTTGGTCACCCACAAGCTCCACGCCACATCCCCGCCGGCCAGCGACACGCCGAAGATCAACGACCCGATCACGAGCCCGGTCATGCTGTCGCCGGTGAAAAACGTAAGGATGCCCAGCGCGAAACCGAGGTTGAGGATGATGCGGAGCAGGAAGAAGTTGATCTGGTCGAAGAGTTTTCCCCACAGTGGTGAGAGGCACAGGCGAGCGAGGTTCGGAATCACTCCTGTCAGAAGCGCGACCATGGATGCCTGGAGCGCGAGGCCGTACCGGGGATTGGCCAGGTATTCGACGCGGAGCGGCAGCATCATCAGGTTGCCGATGCCCATCAGCATCCAACTGATGAGCGTCAGGCGGAACACGGAATCATCGCGCACGAACCGCATCGAGCGCAGCCAGTGTGTTCCCCCGTCGGACACAAGCGGACGAGATGGGCAGCGGGATAGACAGTAACTCGAGAAAAGCAGTGCCCCGGCGAAGATGAGCAAGAGCCAGCGAAACCGCTCCGGGTGTCCCGTCAACGCCCGCCCTGCGAGTTCGCTGAACGCGGCCGCGATGGCGATCCGGATCATGATCGCTTGCGAGAACAACCGGCCCCGCTCCTTCTCCTCGTAGTTGTCCTGGTACATCTGCGTGAGGAGCGGGACGGCCGACGCGATGCAAATCATCGCGAGCACACTGCCGGTGACGAACATGGAGAGAACGGGAAACGCCGCTGCCGCGAGCAGGCTCATTCCGCCCACGACGCCCAACGCGGCGGCTGCTTTCGATGCGCGCCACCCAAGGCTGGTGACCCACGAGACCACGAAGGGACTCAGGATCAATCCCGCGCTCCCGCCGGTGGCGAGGAGCGCTTTTGCCGTTGCCCCGGTTTGGAAGTACTGCACCGCGATCAGGAGCAGGAAGGTGGAGCTTGCCGTCTCGAATACGCCCATCGCCGCGGCGCGCCAGCGCTCGTAGCGGAAGGTGAGGTCGCGGGCATTGGGAACGACAGATGACATTTCGGGCAGAGTAGCTGGGGGAAAAGGAAATGGAAGTCCGGAGGACTGGAGCGATGGCTGGGGGGAACTGCAATCCCAGCCATCCAACGTTCCAAACTTCCACTCCCACTATGATTCTGCCCGGGGCGGGACTCGAACCCACACGGGGGTTTCCCCCCAACGGATTTTAAGTCCGTTGTGTCTGCCATTCCACCACCCGGGCAGCAATACTGACGCGGGGAAAATAGCAGCAGCGGGACGAAGCGGAAAGAGGAAAGAGATCGGATGTTCTTTTTGGCGATTGTCTGTTTCATCGCGATCCATTAGCATTCCCTTGAAATGGCTGCGCAAACGACAACGAACGAATCCGGGCGGGACTTCGGGTCGCTGCTTTGCGAACGGGAGGGCCGGCAGGAACTGCGGACGAAAGCGCGCGCGTTGCGCGATTCCGTGTTCGGCAACAGGGTGTTCGTGCGCGGGGTGCTGGAGGTCTCGAACTATTGCCGACAGAATTGCCACTATTGCGCGATGCGCCGGGACAATCGCGATCTCAAGCGATACCGGCTCGTCGCCGACGAACTTCTGGAGTTGCTTCTCCATCACGCGCCCGCCTCGATCACCGACATTGACATCCAGGCGGGTGAAGATCCCGTCGTGGTCCGCGAGGTGGTCACGCCGCTGGTGCGGGAGATCTGTCGTCATACGAACCTGGGCGTCACACTCTGCTTGGGAACACTCTCGCCTCGGGAGTACGACGCGCTGCGCGAATGCGGCGCCGATTACTACGTCCTGAAACTCGAAACAGGTGACGCCGGGCATTACGCGAGCCTGCGCGCGCCGGGAACTTTGTCGCAACGAATTGAGGCGATCCGCCATCTCGCATCCACAGGTTGGAAGGTATCGTCCGGGTTCATCGTGGGACTTCCCGGGCAGACGGGGGAGGAGGTTCTGCGGACGCTCGAACTGCTGACGACACTGCCACTGGCCGGGTGCAGCGTCAGTCCGTTCATCTCGGGGCCGCAAACGCCGCTGGCGAACGAACCCAACGGCAGCATCGAGTTGACGCTGGACTGCGTGGCCTGGATGCGGCGCGCGGTGGCTCATTGGATCATACCCGCCGTCAGCGCGATGGGGTTGGTGTCCGACGACGGATACGTCCGCGCGCTGGAGTCGGGCGCGAACCTCGCCACGATCAATCTCACGCCGCCTGGGCCTCGTTCCGACTACCCGATCTACCGACGGAACCGCACCATTATGGATGAAGAACGCGTGATGGCAGCGATCGAGCGAGCCGGCTGCTTGCCCAGTCGGGTTGGGGTGTCCGAGTCTCTACGTCAGGGGGCCGTGGCGGCAGTCTCTTGAACCATCCCGCTTCGACCGACGTTCGCCGCCGCTTTCGTTCCGTGCAGCGCGGCGCGGTATGAACTCACTCTGGCAACTCTGGCAAATCACCGCCGCCCGGCATCCATCCAAGCCGGTTGTGGTGGAAGCGGAAACCGGACACGCCTGGACCTGCGCAGAACTCCTGGAACAGTCCCTCCGTCAATCAGCCATGCTGCCGCGGGATTGCAGAGGTCGTTGCATTACGTTTTGTCTTCCCAACAGCGCAGAATGGCTGCTCCGCTTTCTCGCAATCCAACAACGAGGCGCCGTCGCGCTTGCCCTCGACCCCTCCCTTTCTCCCGAAGCGCAGGAGCAGACCTCGCGCAAACTTGGGGCTCATTTCTTGTGGGCCACGGACGGCCTGCGGCTGCTTGCCGAGGAATGCGTCTTGCCTCAACGCATTTGTCACATCAAGACCACCTCGGCCACGACGGGCGAGTTGAAACCCGTGCCGTGTGCCGCCGGGAATCTCATCGCCGATGGCCGTCACATCATTCGCACGATGCGGATCCGGCCTTCGGACCGCAACCTCGCGATGATTCCGCTCGGACATTCTTACGGCATCGGCAACCTCGTGATGCCGTTGCTTCTGCAGGCCACGGAGTTGGTCTGCGTCCGAACCCTCGTGCCGCGCGAAATCCTGCACCTCATCGAGCGGCACCGCGTGACCGTGTTTCCTTCGGTGCCGGCTGTGTTTCGCGCACTCGGCCAACTGGAAAACGCCACCAAACCGCCCAGTCTGCGTTTGGTCATCTCGGCGGGTGCGCCGCTGAGCGCGGAGGTCGCGCGACAATTCCACCAGCGATACGGGCTCAAGATCCACAACTTCTATGGCTCGTCCGAGACAGGCGGCATCTGCTACGACCGAACCGGCAACGCCACGCTCAAGGGACGCAGCGTGGGTAAACCGTTGCACGGCGTGACGGTGCGGATTTGCCGGGACGGTCGGATTGCCGTACGCAGTGCGGCGGGAACGTTCACGCTACCGGATCTCGGTAAATGGAACCGGTACGGCGAGCTGGGGTTGATGGGCCGGCTCGGCCAGATGGCCAACATCGGCGGCAAGAAGGTTTCCCCCGCGGAAGTTGAGCGCGCGCTCCGTGCTCTGCGCGGAGTAAGCGATGCCTGGGTCACGGTGCTCGCGGACAAACGCGGCAATGATTGTCTGGCCGCCGCCGCCGAAACTGCGCGCGATCGGGTCGAGATCGAGCGCGAGTTGATGCAGAGCCTGCCGCCCTGGAAGTTGCCGAGAAGCTGGGTGATTGCCGCCGTGTTGCCCCGCACTGATCGGGGAAAACTTCACACCGCCGAGTTGAAGGCGCGGCTTTTGGCCGCCATCAAATCATAGGAGCGCTTGCGCGAGCTTCACGGCTTGGGCGCCGCAAACAGCGCTGGGTCGAGCGGTTCGTTGCGCGTTGGGTTGACGAACTCATAGGTCGCGCTGCCGGCGGGACCGAGTTGAAGGCGGATGGAGCGAATCTCCAGCGAAGGCAGTGCGATGATGTTTTCGATCTGGCCGAGCCGCTCCTTTGAGTTGCGCTTCCGAGGCGCGAGGGTGACAAGCAGAGCCTCGTTGGTGCGAGCCATGTGCACGCTGAACAAATGGTAGTAATTCGTGCCGCCGTTTTGAAACAGCGACAGCAGAAAACCCGGTCCGGCCCCGCATTCCTTTTCTTGTTCCGAGAGTTTCCGGTGCATCAGTGGCTTGTTCGTCTTCTGTTGATGGAGATCGCTGCCGCGCAGCAACACAAATTCCCCGGCCGGCTGGTCGAACTTCAGCAACAGCGAATCGGGCGACTGGTAATACAGCCAACCCTGGCTGGTGACCGGCTCCTTCAGCCCGCGCAACATCACCGTCTGCCGCAGTTCCGCGCGGAACGTGCGGGTCTGCTGCTGTTGCCGCGTGAACGCCTCGGAGTACTTCTGTTGTTCCTCCGGCGTCACGCTCTCGGCGTCAGCCACCATCACGAGCGCGGCGAGAGCGGCACAAACTGATACCACTGATCGGGATGTTCGCATATGGTGTCTTTGAGATACTTTGCCAGTTCGACCGTGTGCTCGCGCACCGTAGCCATTTTGTCGTCGCCGCGCCACTGTGGTTTCAACGGCGGACTCGCCCGCAGCCGGTACCGGCCCGAGGCGGTCGCCACCACCGTGACCACCAGCAACGGCGCTCCCGATAGCAGGCTCAGCCACACAGGCCCGGACGCGAACGGCACTTTGCCGTGCGGAAATTCGATCTCCACTGATTGGTCGCCGTAGGGACGATCCATCAACATCGCCACGCACTTCCCTTGCGCGAGCTGGCGCAGGATCTCGACGAAACTGAAATGATCGTGACCCACCTCCAGAGTCTCTGCGCCCCAGCGTTTGCGGTACTCTGCGCGCCAGCGATTCAACGCCGGGCTCGGTTCGCGCAACGATAACACCACCGCAGGCACGCCGAACTCGTGCATCAACACTCCGCCCAGTTCAAAGAGCCCCACGTGACCCGTCACGAGCAACGCTCCTTTGCCGTCTGCGACCGCGGCCTTGAAATGTTCCGCGCCCTCGACGATCTCGATCATGGCCATCGCTTCCTGGTTCGTCCGCGAGCCGAGCAGGAAGTAGTCGGCCATCACAGCACCGAAGTTGCGGAACGTCGCCCGCACCAATTCCTGCCCGACGTTCGGGCCGCGCACGAGCTGCACGTTCGACCTCACCGCCGCGCGCGCCCGGGGATGTGTGGTCGCGTACCAATCGCCAAGGACACGTCCCAACCTTCTTGCTTGCGTCGGACTTAATCGCCGCACCAGCGCTTCGGCCAGGCTGAACCAACCGGCGCGATACAGAGTCCGCGAGTACGTCACGTTTCGCTTCCCCGCGCCGTACAGCAACGGTATGGCGATCAGCCCGGCCAGCACCGCGGAGATGATTCCCATGTCCATCACCATGCCGAGATTCTGCAGCATCGGCTGTTGTGTGATCATCGGCGCGCCGAACCCGATCAACGACGTCAGCCCCGTCAACGTCACCGGCGCCGCCATCTGCCGAAACGTGGCGCGCAAGTCGCCGTGGTTATGCTCCAGCGCCAGCACGAGGTGCACGGTGATGTCGATCGTCATCCCCACCAGCAACGGCACCGCCAGCAACGACAGCACCGTCATCGTCTGCCCGGTCGCGAGCAACAGCATCGCAAGCCCGCCAGTCGCCAGCGCGAGCGCGGCGAGGTTCAATCCGACCAGCCGCAACGACCGATGCGCCATCCAACAGAAACCGGCCACCGCCACGAGCATCCACAGTGAAAGCCGCCGGAAGTCATTGCGCGCAGTTTGTCCCAAATCCTCCGCCATGGTGGGCCAATCTGCCGGCAAGATAGCGGTCGCCGATTCGAGTCGCGATTCGTGACGCGGCAGCCGTACCAATGCCGCCCATTGGCCGTCGGGCTTGCGTGCCACGTTCGACAAAAGCAACCGGGCCGTGGAGAACTGCTCCGTGCCCGCGGCCCATTTGTCGAGCGAGTCCAGCAGAAGACACGTCGCCCGACTCCAGGTCGCGTCGAATCCGGCGGCATCGATCGCCTGTCGCACCCGGTCCTGTTTTCCCGAGGTCCATCGTTGGCGGTTGGTCTCCAGGTAATCTTCCTGTGGCAGCAGCGAAGTGGTATCCGTGATGCCCGCGACTCGTGTCCGGAGTTCTGCCAACGACGGGGCGGAGACGATTGCGTCCACGGTTGCGTTTATCTTCCGTGCGGCGACGAGCAACCGGGCGCCGCGCGCAGCATCGCTGTTCGACGGTCGCAATCGCTCCAGATCGGTGTCGTAGAACTTGTGCCCGCGCGCCGCCACCAGAATGCAGGCGATTACCGCCAACGCGAGACCGAGGCCGCGGAACAACCAGGGACGGCCCCGCTCGATTGCTTCGGCAGCTTTCTCGCTCACGCTGAGCAGCCGGGTCGGTGCGGCGGGTTGCATCCGTTGCAGCGCCAATGGCAGCGACTCCGTCGCGAAGAAGGCCGTGGCCAACAATCCCGCTCCGACGAGCACAGCCAATTGTTGCAGGCCGGGGAAGCTGGAGAAATACAACACACCGAACGCCGCCGCGGTGGTGATCGCACTGACCCAGATGCCGTGGCGCAGCGTCCGCCAGTGCGCCCGATCGCCCCCCGATCCGCAGGCGTGAAAGTGGTGCACGAGGATGCAATAATCCATCCCCACGCCAAGCAGGATCGAGGAGAAGCCGATGCTCAACACATTCAGTTCTCCGAATAATATGCGCGCAACAAACGCCGCCGTGCATAACGCCAGTGCCTGCACGCACAACACCCAGCCCAGTGCTGCGATGCTCCGGTAGAACAGCCAGAACGCAGCCGCGACCAGCAGGGTCGCCACGACCATCATCAAGATCATGTCGCGACGCATTTGCAGCGAGTTCTCCGCGACGAACGCCGCGCGGCCGGTGACGTGGAACGCGGCGCCATCGAGCGCCGCCGCCGCCGCCTGCCGGACATCGGCCACAAACTCCTGGCATTCGTGAAACGTCCGCAGCGGTGCGCGCGCTTGCACCACGAGTGCGAGAAGCGAAACCGGGGGGTCCGTTTTCAAACGGGATCGCTCTTCGAGCCAGGGCAACAATCCCAGTGGATCGACCTCGAGCCGTCCCACCTCCTCGATATCAATCGCGCCGCTCAGTTGGGCGCGGGTGGCTTGCACCCGTACACGCAGTTCCGGATCGGAGAAAAGCGATTGAAACTCGGTGAACTGTTCCGGCGGGAGGTTGGCGATGGTCCAGGCGACGGTCTGCAGCATCGCCTCCCACTCTGGCGAACCGATCACCGCGACTGCGTTTACCGCCGGCAATCCCGCGATCCGCTCCTGCAGTGCTCGAGCGTGTTCTTCGTTGGCGGACGGGCCGAGAACGACGAAGATTTGTTGCGCCGAGCCGAAGAAGGTCTGTGCCTCCGCCAGCCCTTGCACGCTCGGGAGTTTCTGGGGAAAGAGAGGAAAGAGTTCCGTCTGCAACCGAAGGGTCGCGAGCGCCCACACACCGAGCGCCAGCACGAGCGGGACCGCGAGGACCGTGACCCAGGTTCGCGACGCGCGCGTGTTCACGCCCGTAGGACCGTCGGTTCCGGCTTCTTCTCGGAGTAAACCAGCGGCGGCACGATTGGCACGCGCGCATGGATGGCGCAGACGAGATGGAATAGTTTCAGACGCCACCACATCCCGAACGAGCGACGCGTGTTGCCCGCGAGAATCGAGTTCACCGTCTGCACCATGCGGAAACGGTTCTGCGGGTACATGAAGACCTCAAAAGCGCTGTTGTCGTAGTACATCAAAATCATCTGGCGATAGATGCCCATGAAGCGATGCACTTCGCGCGTGTACCGGCGCTGCTCACCCGACGTCAGGCCGCCGCGTCCCCGGCCTTCCGCCCGCAGGATCAACTCCGACGCCATCTGCGCGGACTTGGTGGCGATATAGACACCCGACGAGAAAATGGGGTCAATGAAGCCACCCGCGTCGCCGACAAGGAGCGCGCGGTCCGAGGCGAGTTGCGCGAACCGGTAGCTGTAGTCGCTGGTCGTGAAAACGTCGCTGACGCGCTGAGCGCCCTTCATCCGCCGGGCCACTTCACTGCTCTCGGCTGCGGTCTGCTCGTACCAGTTTTCCGGCGTACCACCGAACCGCTTCAAGTCGTCGAGCAACCGCACCATGCCGACCGATGTCTTCCCGTCCGCAAGAGGGATCAGCCAGAACCAGCCGTCTTTGAGCCGCACGATGGTGATGTGACCTTCGGCTTCGCCGGGATTCCGATATACGCCAGTGAAGTGGGCGTACACGGCGACGCGTTTGGGGATGTTGACCGGCTCGCGCGGGAGGCTCCACGTTCGACCGAGAAAAATGTCCCGGCCGCTGGCGTCAATGAGCCAGCGACTGCGGACTTCGCCGTTGGCGAGCGTCACGCGCCAACCATCGGTTTCGCGGGAGACGTTTTTCGCGGCGCATCCCTGTCGCACCTCGCACCCGGAGTCGGCGGCGTGGTTCAGGAGAACGTGGTCGAATCTGGCTCGTTCGACCTGGAAGGTCTGGCCGTAGCCGGGCACGAGCCCGCGCGCGAACCAGAATCGCTGGAGCCTGGAACCGTTCCCGACGCAAAACTCGGCGCCATACTTCGGCTGAAATCCCGCTGCCTCGACCTTTTCCCACGCGCCGGATTGCTTGAGCACGTCGTTGCCGAATGGCAGGAGGGATTCGCCGATGTGAAAGCGGGGAAAGATCTCCTTTTCCAGTACCAGCACGCGCTGTCCCGCACGGGCCAGGAACGCGCCCGCTGTGCTTCCGCCGGGGCCACCGCCGATGATGACGGTGTCGTAATGAAAATCCGTCTGCATCCTGGTTTTGATTCCGAGCGAGACCAAGCCTCCCGGCCCCGCGTGCTTTCGCTCAAGGCGAAGGTTTGTAGGACGGCGACGGCTGTTTGGCCAGCCACTCTTGCAGCGTCCTCAGTGATTGTAACGCCTCGCGCGCCACCTGCGAATCGGTGATCGCAATCCCAAAGCTCTGTTCAATGGCCACGGTCATCTGCAAGGCGTCGAGCGAGTCCAACCCGATCGAGCCTGGTCCAAACAGCGGCGCATCTTCGGTGATCTCGTCGGGTTTGACTTTGAGGACGCAGTTCTCGACCAGCAACTTCTTGAGTTCTTCGACTGAAACTTCTGGCATGTCCTCCGCGCTATATATGCGATGCGCCGGACAGGAGTAAAGCAGAACATTGCTCGCTGAGCCCCCAGACCGGAACGAGGATCGGTTGACGCGTGGCGCGCACCCGTTCCGCGGCCCACACGGTGTCCCAAGCGGCCGAGGCTGCGAATGCCTGGCCGTGATCGGGCGGCAACGGCGCGGATCTCAGCTTCAACTTCCGGTGTGTCTGAGCCTCGATGTCAGCCAGCCACGTGTGCTGCGCCGTCAGGCAGACTTCGCTCCCGCCCTGGAACCCGGCGAACAACCGCGCAGCTTGCTCGCGAGCTTCTTGCGCTCTGCGGTACGTGAATCCCTCGGCCAGATGTGTCACGACGACCGCGTCCTCCTGGTTCGCCCTCCGCAAGAGCAACGCCCCGGCGCCTTCACTGGCCACAAAACTCCCGTTCCGCCGCAGCCAGCGCGCATGAGCGTACGCGTCGAGTTCGAGCGGGTCGAATTCCTCGGCGCCGATTACCAACGCGTGCTCGACCGATCTGTTGGCCAACCAACAGGCAGCCACGCCGACAGCGTTCACCCAGGCCGAGTCATCGCCCAGAACGGAGTAACACGGCCCCGACACGCCCAGCACGGTGGCCAGATGGCTGGTCGCGGAATTGAAGACGGTTTCGGGAAAGAGGTTCGGGCTGGCGAATCGCTGACCGTTCTTGAGGATGCCCTCGTAAAATCGGCGCGTGGCGACGATCAGGCCGGTATGGAACGCGGCGACGATGCCCAACTTCGCTCGGTCCACGGAGCCGGCGGCCGCCAAAGCCTGTTGCGCCGCCGCCAGCATGAAGATCGTGATCGGACTGGCTCGTCGGACGCGCGGCTCCCGTTGCAGGGAGGACAGCGGTTCGCGGTTGAGATCGACGCGTCGGACGGTATGCGGGCCGGTTGCCAATCCCGCGGCCTGCTGCGGTTGTGCTGCCGGCAGTACCAAGCCCGTGCCGTTTATGCCGAGAGGTCGCTCAAGCTTCATATCGTGTAAACACGAGTGCGGCGTTGCTTCCCCCGAAGCCGAGGTTCACGCTCATTGTGGAACGCAGCGAAGGATGGCCGTCGCCCCGTTTGACGAGGTTCTCCGCGATGGCGGGTTCGGGTTGGCGCAGGTTGAGGTTGGGTGGCAGTTCGCCCGTGCGCAGCGCCTGGATGGCGAACAGGGCTTCCACAGCTCCGGCAGCGCCGAGGGTGTGTCCTATGGCGGCCTTGGTGGAACTGATCTTCACCGATTGCAATCGGTCTTGGAAGACCTCGGCAAACGCCGCGCATTCACTGGAGTCGTTGAGGGGCGTCGCGGTGCCGTGGGCGTTGAGATAACCGATAGCGGCCCGATCGGTACCACTCTGCTCCAACGCCTGACGCATCACACTCACCAAAGTGCAGCCACGTGGGTCCGGCTGCGTAAGATGATGCAAGTCGGTGGCGTGTCCGTAGCCCGCGACCTCGCACAGGATCGGGACTCCTCTTGCCCGCGCATGCGTCTCGGATTCGAGCACCAGAAAGGCCGACGCCTCGCCGAGCATCAGGCCATTGCGCGCGGTGTCGAACGGCCGGCATTTGTCCGTGCTCAATGTTTGCAGACAGTCGAATCCGACGTAGATCAGTTCCGTCAATGGCTCGTACCCTCCCGTCAACACGAGGTCGGCCATGCCGGCTCGAATCAAGTCCGCGCCGTGTCCGATGGCGTTGGCGCCGCTGGCGCAGGCGTTGGCGATGATCGTGACCGGACCGCGAAAACAAAAGTGTTCCTGTACATCGAGGATCTGTTGGTGCGCCTGGTAGCGTGCCACGTCGAACGTTCGACCCGGTCCGCGCTGGCCGGCCCCTTTGCGACGCACGAACTCTTCAGCCAGCGACATCGCTCCCGCAGTCGTGCTCACGGAGAACGCCAGCCGGGGGAGCTTGGATCGGCCGCGTTCATCGAGCAAGTCCGCGTGGGCCAAAGCCTCGCGCAGTGCTGGCGCCGCGAGTCGCGTGGCGCGCGACCAGCGCCGGAGTCGTCTTGGATTGACATCGGGCAGTTCCGGCAACGGCGCTTCCGCTCCCTGCTTGCAGCGGCAGCCGGACACATCGAACACCGTCACCGGGGCTTGCGCGTCGTTGCCGTTTATCAAACCCCGCCAGGTGGTGGAAAAGTCGGGTCCGAGCGGAGAGACACAGCCCAGTCCGGTGACCACCACTCGCCTTTCTGACTGGACTGCCATCGTGAATTATCCCTGGAATAGAGCGCGAACAACCAGTTCTCTCTACAACTTCTCCGCTTGCAGAAAGAGGCCCTTATCCACCTTGGAGAAGAATCGCTGGTAGTACGCGGCGTCATCCACCGCCACCGCGTCTCTGACCTTGCCGCTCTTGCTGAGCATCTTGATTTGGAAGCTGACCCGAACCCGGCATCCCGTGCCGTATTCGCTGACGACCACGTTGGCGTCGAGAACGGAGTTCTTGCGCCGCTTGACGTTGGGGCTTAACTGCGGCAACACGGTGCCGAAGTCCTGCTCACTCTCGACCCGGATTTGTTTTGTTGCCGCCAACAATCCCAAGTCCGTGCTCGAGTTCTGGACCAGGAAGCCTTCGTCCTGGAGGACGCTGACCAGGACTTTCATCACCAGTTTCACGTCGTTGGTCTCGTAGGAGCGGGTCTGGAGTTCCCGGATTTCCAGTTGCGACTTCGGCGGTGTGGTGCTCGTCGTTTTGCACCCAGCGGCCAGCAACAAGGCCAGCACAGAGAAATATGTGGCCCACTTCGTCATCCCATATTCCTCGAACTAAAACTTGCTGGCGTGGTAGCTGAACGACTCCACGTCGTTCTTTGTGTCAAACTTGATGATTACCGTGAGCGTCCGTTGTGTGCTGCTCGACGCGCCAGCTTGTCTGGTGGCCGAGCCTCCAACGCCTCCAAGAATCAGGGACGGCCCTGCCAGGCCTCCCGCACCTGCTCCGCCAGCGACGGTCCCGCTGCTGCGCGAGTAGGATGCCTCCGTGGCGACCTTGTCGTATATCCACGTCTCCTTACCGCCAGAATCCTTCGTGACGATATTGGGCGATCCCAAGGCGGTGGCCACGTCGGCTTGCGACATTCCCACCCGGATTTCCTTCTGCACGATCCCGACCGTCATTTCACGTTCTTGAGTCGAGCCCAGGCTTTTCTGGTGCTCTGCGGCGCTCATACAACCTGACAGCGCTGCGCATAACCCCAGGCTGAGACATAAAGCGGTGTGGTTCATCGGAGATTTCCTCTCGTGGCGGCAGTTGGTTGGCCTTTCTCTTTGCACGGTGAAGTGTTCTGACCCGACTGGCAGTTGATCAAGCCTGCTCCGCTGTTACCGCTTCTCCCCACTTAATGGAAGCGAATAGTTCGGCTGGCGTGTGGAAGAAGGTGCACCGTTGAGTTGCACGCAGACCACGCCGGCGGCGATGAGGACAATGCCCACCCATTGCGCCGACTGGAGCGGGACGTGGAACACGGCGTAGCTGGCCAGTTGCAGGACGCAGAATGCGCCCCCCTGGCAGATCGCGAAGGTCAGATTCGGATGCTCGGTGCGCAGGGCGAGCGTCAGACACGTCGCGCCGCAGAATCCTACAGCGTTCCCGAGAAGGAACAGGCCGACCGCGTCTCCGCCGGAGCGTTGACTCGCCACGCGCAGCAACATGCTGCCGCCAACCTGGAAGGCGATGAAACCGAC
>CAZOTB010000115.1:0-20282 GCA_964582645.1 uncultured Verrucomicrobiota bacterium
TTTTCATCACAATGCCTGATAAAAACCATCCGCAGAAAACGTGAGAGCGCACAAACTTTGCGCTGAGTTCAGACATAATGTGGTTCGTTTACCGGGTTGACAGGGACGTGGATGGCATGCCGGACGTGTGGGAAATCAACCATGGCCTCAACCCTCTCAGCGGCAACGACAATTGGGAGGACTCCGACAACGATGGGTGGATGAATCTGGAGGAATACTGGTACGGAACTCATCCAAACAATACTGACACCGATGGTGACGGAATTGCGGACACCAGCGATTCCCATCCGACGGACTACTACAACGGTGTCCTCCCGCGTCTGGCCATAGTCAGCGGCAACAACCAGTCTGGACAAACGAGCACCTTTCTGTCTGCACCACTGATTGTGCAGCTTCAGGATGAAGACGAACAGCCGCTCGTCAATGCGCCCGTCACGCTTGCTGTTACACTGGGTGACGCACATTTAGCCCATTCGACAAATGCCTCGGTTGTTTCTTCCTTGCTGACGGCGGGATCGGACACTAACGGGCACATAAGCGTTTTCCTCCTACTTCCTTCCGACCCCGGCACGAATTCAGTGAAGGTCACCGCTAGGAGGGGGGGCAATAGCACAAACGTCACGTTCACAGGAATCGCTCTCGCGCCTGCATCAGCACCTCCGGAACTAATCGGCCATTGGATGTTCGACGAGAGCACGAGTACGAACGCGCTCGACTCGACAACTAACAACCATCACGGTGTGCTCATCGGTAGTCCCTTGCCTTCCTGGACGAGCGGGGTGTTCTCCAATGCCCTTTCGTTCGATGGCGTTCAGAATGAAGTGGCCGTGCCAAGCTCGGCCAACCTTTCGCCACCCAACGCGCTCACGGTGTCGGCCTGGGTGCGGCCCGTTTCGACGAACGGCGATTTCACCGTGGCCAAGTGGGCGACCAACGATTTGAGCGGAAGTTACCTGCTTTGGGCTTCTCCGACCAACGCGGCCTTGGAGTTGTTCCTGAATGGCACAAACCGCACTTTGACCGGGACCACGTATCTTTCCATCTCCAACTGGCATCACTTAGCGGGCGTTTTCAACTCGACACAGCTGCTCCTGTACGTGGATGGAGCGTTGGATACCAATGCGGCAGCGAGCGGCACGGTGGATGTGGTCAGCGAACCGCTACGCATGGGTGGAGTCAAAGGCGGCCTCGACGACGTGCGGCTCTACAATTACGCGCTCGCGAGCACCAACGTCTTGGCTCTCTATGAGACAGACACCGACGGCGACGGGATTCCCAATGTATGGGAGGTCAATCACGGGCTGAATCCAAATGCCAATGACGCGAGTTCTGACCCCGACGGCGATGGGCTGACGAATTTGCAGGAATATCAACAAGGCAATGACCCGAACGATTACTACAATGGCGCTTTGCCGACGCTGGTGATTGTCAGCGGTAACAATCAAGTCGGGTTGACCAACAGCGTTCTTACTGATCCTCTTGTGCTCGATGTGCAGAACGCCAGTCAGCAATCGTTGAGCAATGCCCCGGTCTCGTACACGACCAGCGGAGGCGCGCAGGTTTCGACGAACAGCAGTGGGCCGTGGTACACCAACCTCAATCTCCGCACACATAGCCCCCTCTCGCTCTACGCGCTGACTCCTCCTTCCGCTGGCCTGGGAACCGCGACAGCAACCGCAACAAGCGGGGCATCATCAACATCAGCAACCTTCGGGATGATGGCCGCAACAAATTCGTGTATCGAGCAAGCCATGCGGGCCGTGCAGGAGCGGTACAATCTTTCCCTGGGCGGCTATATTCCCTGGCCGAATCGAACGTATCCCGATGGTGCGAGTCCGGGAAATTATCCGCCAGACGGATTCTACTGCGCTGACTTGGCTTCCAACGGCGTGAGCAAGGCCGTACAGTTGATTCAGTCAATCGCGAATTGGCTCGCTCAGGATGCGTTCATCAATCAGTTCGTGTACAGCATCGAAGGAGAGGAGAAAATTAAGGTTCACAGTACGTACGTGTTCACAAATGCGACGAAGATTGGCATGGGTAATATGCCACTGATTACAATCACGAACTGCTCCTCCTCACTTGCGACTTTGACCAATCTGACCGCGTACATTGGCCAGTTGAGTTCCTTCCTATACCCGGCGGGATACACAAACACGCAGGCGAGCGAGGAATGGCCGTACAACGGCGAATTTAATGCGGGGATGCCTGCAGAGAATCAAAGCAACTGTGCAGACGCCATCGCCAACGTATTAGAAAACTACTGGATACCTGGGCCAAGCGGGTGGACGCCTTTGGGGTCGATTCACCCCGAAGTTTGGATTCAGTTATCCGGTCAAATCATCGAGAATAACGAGGTTTGGTATGCGGCGATCGCTATGATCGTTCGGCAGCAACTCTCGGCCGACTTGCGCACTTTCACGAATCACTCGGGAACCACCCAATCTTACTTGCGGGTGACACAAAATCGAGATGATCTGGCGGACACCGTAAGCTGTCCTGTAACGGTAGATTCCAAATGGCATTCGTTTGAGCCAGGAAACTTGGGCGGTACGAATACGGAATTGATTACGTCCTTTCTACCGAATGGATCCGGTGACGGCAGCTACACACCGGAGTTTCCAGCCTGTCCATCGATTGACCCGGAGCTAGGATACGGGGCCGTGAGTGGAGGGTGGGTGGTTGCCGATAAGACATTAGTTGTAACTCCTGACTGGCAACACAACATAGGTCCCTGCCAGCAGTGCGGAATCAGCATGATACAGATCATCGGGCCAACTCCCAGCGTGACCGGCATTGGACTAACCGCCATCCTGATCGCGATGGGCGGTGGGTCATCTTACACTTGGACCTCCAGTGACACGTCCAAGGCTACCGTAGGCGCTGACCCTGCGAACCCCGGGAATAGTGCTTATGCGGCTGTTGTTGGCCAAGGATTGAGTACCGCTGTAGGCGACGTAGTCATCAGCGTCGAGTCGGCCGGTAACTGTGTCGCAACATGGCCGCTTACTGTTGTTGGTGTGGGCTCCGTGAGTCCCACCTCACGGATGACCTGCCGGGATCAAACGTTCTTGCTGGGAGCACTTCCGACGCTCGCCAGTTTTCCGCCAGGTCAGCCTGTCTGGACTGTGGATCAGCCTGTCATGGGATATGCCGACCCAAGCGATGGACCTGCAACTATCTTTCATGTTGGCAATTATCCAACCGGCATGATGGCGAACGTGATGGCAAACTGTGGGGCTTCATCGAAGACATGCACCGTCACCGGCATTGATGTTCGGATACATCCGAACAGTTTCGAGTTGAATTTCTGTGCCCCAGTCAGTTCAAACTTTCAAGCTTTTGTGTATCCACCAGGCGGTACGCTCACATGGGTGCCTGTTGGAACAAACGCACACTCAACTCCGAACTTGATCACTATGCCCAATGCCGGCATCAACATCGTTACATTATCCTATGTCGTGAATGGGTGGGCCTGCGCGACCTCAGTGACTAATGTTTGTCCGGGTGTCACAATCTCACCTCCCACGTTCGTGACGAACGTAGGTTCGTCTGTTACGTTCGGTGCCATCGGCGTACCAAACGGCGGCACCTACTCTTGGTCGCCTGGCGGGAGCAACCCAACAGGAACCTTCACAACTATCACGTTCACTGGAATTGGCCCAACTAATGTTTCGGTTACGTACACCTTCATAACCAACACTCCACCAACATTCTCCACGAACTTCTGCGGCGCGACCAGCAGCGGCGATATACAGTGAACAGCCAACAGCTTTTTGGCCGCCTCCCTGATTGCTGAGCCCAGCAGTTGTCAACTGAGTTATCCAGCGGTCACGGCTTTACATCCCGATAAAGTCGCGCTTTTGTTCAGGTGTATCAAGGCCACACGGAAAATCTGGTTCGCGGATGCTGGCTGGTTCCGATGGGCGACTGGTTCACCGAATCTGGATCAGGAGGCGTACACGTCGAACATTGAGTCCCGGGATGCGGCCCACACGAGCAACAGCAACAACCAACTCCCTTCGCGGCGGCATCGCGGCGGATCGAATCTGTTGTTCTTCGACGGCCATGTCCAATGGGTGCATTACCGGAACGTCGTGGCGGCAACCACATCGTTGCCACCGCAACCGTGTCCGATCACAGGAGAAACGCTCAACGGATCCTACCGGGAAATGTGGGACCCGGATGGCGACAACGTCATCACCACACCGTGAATGCGAGCTCCGTCATCGCATGGGACAGCCGGCAGCGCACTGGGAAACTTTGCACCAACGAAACACCACGGAAAGGCCGGAACGGATTCACCCTCATCGAATTGTTGGTGGTCGTCGCCATCGTCTCGATCCTGGCGGCGATGCTTTTGCCCGCGTTGCAGAAGGCCAAAGAGTCCGCCAAGGCCGCCCAGTGCATGTCCAATCTCAGGCAGATCGGTGTCGCCGCATTCGCTTACGCGGCCGACTGGAATGACCACTCCCCGAATTTGGGAAGCGTTAGCGAGGTCGTCATTATCAACTACAGCGAGGGGCGGTGGATGGATCAGGTGTTCGCGTATTGCCAGAACAACATCAAGGTGCTGCTATGCCCGTCGCAGCAAACCCTGTGGCGGAGTACTTGGAACATGGCGCCCCCTCACGTGGAGCCGAAGTATGCGCCCGGGTATGGCATGAGCCGACATGCGGGCACCAGTTACAACACTAGCACGAATAACCCCAGCCCTTACAAAAGCGTGGGCATTCCAGTCTCGCTTGTTGTCAACCCTGCGAGAAAAATCTGGTTCTGCGACGGGGGATGGTATCGATGGGGTACCGGGACGGGGAATCTGGACCAGGAGGGCTTCACGTCGAACATTGAGTCGCGGGGAGCTCGAAACTGTAGTGCCAGCAACAACCAGCTTCCCTCCCGTCGGCATCGAGGCGGCTCGAATTTCCTCTTTTTTGACGGGCACGTCGAATGGATGGATATGCTGGCCGCCACGCCGCTCTGCGCGCCTGTGGGAGGGGGCTGTCCCGCCGAAGGGACCGATACCGATCCCTTCAGTCAAAATTGGTACTACCGGGGTTCGTACAAGGAAATGTGGGACCCCGATGGCGATGGTGTCACCACAACGCCGTGAGCGCAGAGATGACGAGAGATTGGTGCGCGAAAAGAGGGGGTCGTGATCGGTGCGAAGGGTTCACCTTGATCGAACTGTTGGTAGTCGTTGCCATCATCTCGGTCCTGGCGGCGATACTCTTGCCAGCGTTGCGACGAGCTAAAGAGACAGCCAAGGCCGCCCAGTGCATGTCCAATTTGCGGCAAGTCGGAATCGCTGCGCTCTCTTATGCAGCCGATTGGGAAGACCATTCCCCAAATTGGGGGGATAGCCTCGTGGTGATGGCAAGACATGTAAACGGAGCATCGACGCCTTATCCAGGAGGGCGGTGGCTGGATCAGGTGTTTTCCTATTGTCAGAACAATATCCGGGTACTGCAGTGCCCGTCCCAGGAAACGTTGTGGCACCCCACAAATTACAGAATGATTCCGCCACACACGACGCCCAAGTATTATCCCGGCTATGGCATCAATCCCCAAGCAGGGGGCTGGAGCTTCTCCAGCAACTTCGCGTACGTCGGCATTCCGATCTCCAAGGTCGTGAACCCATCGAAGAAGATTTGGTTCGCCGACAGTGGCTGGTTCCGATGGCTCACCGGCTCGACGAACCCGGACTACGATGGCTACAGTTCCTACTTCGAATCCCGGGGTGCGCAGTTCACGAGCAACAGCATCAACCAACTCCCCTCTCGCCGTCATCGGGGCGGCGCGAATTTTCTGTTCTTCGATGGCCACGTCGAATGGATGGACATGCTGGCGGCCACGCCGTGGAACCTCTCCGGACCGGGAACCGAAATCGATTTGTGTTGTAGTCCCGTCTGGTCTTACAAAGGCTCATACCGGGAAATGTGGGACCCTGACGGCGACGGGAACAGCCTGACGCCGTGATCGGACCCGGTTTGATTCATTGATTGCTCCATGCCTGCCAATGCACCACACCTCGTCGTCATGATGGCCGACCATCTGCGACGCGATTGCCTGTCGTGTTATGGCGAGTTGCCGGTGCAGACGCCGCATCTCGATGCGTTCAGCCGGGAAGCAGTCATCTTCGACCGGGCGTATTGCGCGGCGCCGTTGTGCAAACCGACGCGGGTGTCCATGTACACCGGCCAATGGCCGCACAACCACGGCGTGCTTGTCAACGGCGGCAGCCTCACCAGGGAATTCCCTTACGCGACACTCGCCGCGAACCATCCCACGCTCTACGAGCATCTCGACCGTGCCGGCTACGCGATCACACACATCGGCGTCCAGCATTGTCACGCCGATCCGCTGCTCGAACAACGAGTGCCTCGCGCCCACATCAATGACGGCTGGCAGCGTTGGGAGCGCGAGATGAAAGCCGCGGGCAAAGACCTTCTCTCGCGCGAGGTCCGGGAACACCGGCGACCGTGTCCCGATTTCGAGGATGGCAAACCCATCGTCCGACACTTTCCCACGCCGAAAGCGGTCAAACGCTACGAGCCCGGCCTCGATTGGTTTCCCGATTGGATGTGGGCCGGCTGGGCCGAGGAGGCGATTGCCGCGCTCGATCCATCGCGTCCACAATTCATCGAAGCGCTTTTCTGGGCACCGCATCCGCCGCTCGTGGTGCCGGAACCGTACTGGAGCATGTATCCGCCCGAGAAAATCCCGCTCCCCGAAACGGTCGGTGTGTGGTGCGAAGGCCAGCCGGCCACGTTGCTTCGACAGTTCTGCGGACACATGGGCTCGGGACTGACCCGCGATGAGTTCCGTCCGGCGTGGAGCGCATACCTTGGGTTGGTGACGCTCGTGGATGCCTGCATCGGCCGGGTCATCGCCGCTCTCAAACGCAAGGGAATCTGGGACAACGCGTTGGTGATGTATCTGCAAGATCACGGGGAAATGCTCGGCTGCCACGCGCTCTGGGAAAAGAATTGCTGCTACGAAGAAGCCGCGCATATCCCCTGGCTCGTCAAACCGCCCGGCGGCGGCACGGGGCGTCGCCGGCAACTCATCGGCCACGTGGATTTCGCCAACACGCTCTGCGATTACGCGGGCGCGGAACGGCTTCCCGGCTCGCAGGGCCGGTCGTTGCGCCCTGTGATCGAAAAGGATTCCGCCGAGTGGCGCGATGCGACGTTCATCGAGTACCACGGCAACCACGGGCGCGGCACCCCGATTCGCGCTGTCGTGGCCGACATCGAGGGCGGACAGTTCAAGTACATCTACAATCCCGGCGACCGCGACGAGTTGTACGATCTCGTCGCCGATCCGCTGGAGAAACAGTCGCTGGCCACGTCGGCATCGCATCAGAGGATCAGAAAGGCGTTATGCGAGAGACTGTCGGCATGGATGATAAAGACGGGGGATTACTTGAAGGTGGAGGCAGCATGACGCTCCAGTCGGAGCCGGTCGAACTGCTTGCGTTTGGAGTTCAAGCTTTAGCTTGTTTGTTGTCCGCGTCCCGAAGCAAGCTGAAGCTTGAACTCCAAACGAGAGCCAAGAAGGCGCAAAGCACGTGCTTCGCCAAAGCTGATAGGGAACACAGCGGGAATGGTTATCAAAGGGCTGGTTGTGCGTGCTTGGGCGCCGCACTTCTCTGTGCGGTCCCGGCGTGGGCTGCAGAGACACCTGATCTCAAGATCCCAATTCATCTGAACCGACCAGCCGTTCTCGAGACCCCTTCCTGGCCGGTCACCTTCGGCGTGCCCTTCAAGCGGAGCGAGTTCCACGACGTGGACGGGTTCAGCATCGTGGACGGAAACGGCAAGGCGGTCCCATGTCAGATCGTGAAGGCGGGCGATTGGGAGGACGGTTCGCTGCGGTGGGCACAGGTGGATTTCAAGGCGCAACTTGACCGGGAGTATTTCCTCACTCGTACCGCCCGGGTCGAAGCAAAGGACGACATCAAGCACCTTGAAACCGCAGATGGGATCGCCGTTGAAACGGGTGCCGCGCGATACTTCTTTCGCCGTGATGCGGGCTGTTTCGAATCGCTTGATCTCGACGTGAATGGAAACGGCAAGTTCGAAGATAACGAGCGACTGGTCAGGAATGCACGCGATGCGTTCTACGTTCTCGACTCCAAGGGTCGCCGCGGCCTGTTGCGAGGTAAGGCGCTGACGGTCGAAAACAACGGCAGGCGGCACGCCGTCATCCGCGTCGAAGGCGACTATCTCACCGCGGACGGCGCGACCAATGCCACCGGCGTTGTTTACTTCCACTTCTACGCCGGTAATCCGGCGGTGCGGTTGAGCCACAAGTTGATCGTGACGGAGAACACCAACGAGCTCTGGTTCCGTGACATCGGTTGCGACATCCCGCTTGCTGTCGAAAAGGGCGCAACGGTCAGCTTCAACAGCTCTCACGACGATCCCCGCGCCGCCCTCACCCAGAAGCTCGCCCAGAACGGTCGTGCGTGGATGGCGCAGCGCGACTTTCCGCATTTCGGTTCGACGAACAACGTCGCTGCAGTCGGTTTCGATGCCAAAGTGAGCAACCTGGCAGGTGCGTGCGGCGATTGGGCGGACGTTTCATCGAAGCGCTGGGGCCTCGCCGCACAAGTGCCCGGCTTCGCCGAGCAGTTCCCAAAGGCATTCCGCGTTTCGAACGCGACTTTCTCCATCAAGCTCTGGGACGGCGAAAGCAGCGGGGAACTCGACTTCCGCACTCCGCAGATCATCAAGAACTACTTCGGCCACGACTGGATTCCCGAGACCAACGACTGCGTGTCGGTCGCCAACAACGCACAGGGCACCGCCAAGACGCACGAAATCTGGCTCTATCCGCACCTCGGCCCGCTCACGAAAGTACTCATCGCATCATTCGGCGCCACGCGCGAGGAGATCTTCGCCACGATTGATCCCGGGTGGATCGCCCGCTCGGAGGTGTTCGGCCCGATCCATCCCAAGGACGAGAAACGCTTCCCGCGCGAGGAGGCGGTGATTTCCGATTACTTCAATCGCTCCGTGCTCGCGGGCGACCGGGTGTTTCCCGCGACGGGCTATCTCTACTGGGGCATGTACCCTTACAGCGCGCAGCCGTGGGAGTTGAAGAACGGGCGCTGGTATCCGACGATCCACCGGCTCGCGCGCAGCCTGGAGTACAACCTCAAACGCGGCATGTGGATTCTCTACGCGCGCTCGGGCGAACGGAAGTACTTCGACTACTCGCGGCGCTACACCCGCTTGTGCGGCAACCTTTTCTTCTCGAACTACGACACGCCCAGCAAGCCGCTCGGCTGGATGATGCAGGGACTGTTTCATTCGCCGATCGTGTGGGGACAGTTCGGCGATACGAAACCGGATCGTCGCCCGAAGATGGACAGTTCGAGCGCCTGCATCGCATTCGCTTCGAGCGAGGATGTCATCCAGTTCGTCTATGATTATTTCCTGACTGGCGACCTCCATTCCCGCGACATGGCGCGCACCTGGAACGAAGCAATGCTCAAGGAGATGAACGGCGACGTGGACAAGGCGCTCGAATTCTACCCGCCCGAGGCGTTTCTCCGCGTGCTCGGCTCGGGCTACGAACTCGATCACGATCCGCGGCTGCTCGCGTACGGCAGCAAGATCGTCCAGCGCCGCGTTCTGTGTGACGGCAAGGACATCCTCAACCCGGACCTGCCCACGAACTTCGGCAAGGAGGGCGAAGTGTTCTCCGCCTACTACTACTACCACGTCGCGACCGGCGACCCGCTCGCGCGCAAGGCGTTGGTCGAGCTCGCGAAGTTTCGCTACCAGCACGCGCAACTGGAGTATTTCTTCTCCCGATCCAGCGCGTTGCAGGAGGCGTTCGGATTTGCCTGGCGCGACACCGGCGACGCGACCTACGCCGAGCACGTCGCGCAGGCGACAATGCATTACGCCCGAAACTATCCGACGCTGCAGGAGCAGGGCGTTGAGTTCGACAAACTCGCTCCGTCGAGCACCAACGAATGGGGACACGTGACCATGACGGGACAGGGGCCGATCCACGTCGGCATTCCGAATGCGCTGCGCGTGATGGCCGAACACGGCGTACCCCGGTCGTACCTGCCGGTCGCGATCAAGCCGCATCCGACGCAGCGGACGCACATCCTGCTGACGAAGGAGAAGCCGGGCGCGGCTTCGCTTGATGTCTTCGTGAACAACTGGGGCGACCGCTCCGTCGAGCCAAAGCTCCTCGACTCACATGGCAACCCCGCCCGGCTCGAAATGCTCGAGCGCGTCTATGACCGCCTCGACAAGCCCCGATGCTTCGATGCTCAGAGCATCTGGTACATGGCGTACGAGGATCAACTGTTCTACCGGCTGCGCATTCCCGAATCCGTCCCAACGGGCGTCTATGAACTCGACCTGGGCGCCGAGGTGGATTTCACCATCCTTCGCTCGGACATCAACGCGATCCAGCAGATCGCGCCGAAGGGGATCGGCCTCAGTGCCGGTCGCCGCTATTACTTCCCGCTGCCGGTCGACACTGAAGCCGTCGAGTACTTCTCCTCGCGCCCGGTGCGGTTGTTCGATCCCGAGGGGAACGAAGTGCCGTCGGAACACATCAAGGATGGTCGTTTTCGCTTCTCCACGGTCGGCAGGCGATTCCGATCCGGGCAAGCGATGGAAACAGGCTCCGACACGAGTAGCCGCTTTCGCCAGACCGCCGCCCTCGACGACTTTTCACGCCTCCCGTCCGCGTTCTGGCGAACGCGGCTACGTGCTGCAAGCCGCTCGTACGGCTCAGACTCCCTCGGCGATCTCATTGACCCCCCACTTCAGTGGGGTGTTCATCAGGTGCGAGAGGTCAGGAACCGCTTCAGCGGTTTTGACACGGCGACGAAAACCGCTGAAGCGGTTAGATCAAGGGTCAGCGCGAAGCACACCCCAGTGAAGTGGGGTGTTAATGAGAATGGAGGAGCGGAGCCATCAGGAGCTTTGGCTGCATCCAACGTCTCGCAATCACAGCCAGGCGCATCTCAAGCCGTCAAACACGCCGTCTGGTCCATCGAAGGCGGCACCGATGAACTCATCCGCAGCAAGAAAGCCAGCGTCGAGGCGTTCGTGAAGATCGAAAAAATTGTGCGTGGCGGCCAGGCGGATGCGAACCATCCGTTCCTTCTCGCGCTCGGCGATCCGAAACGGTTGTTTGACGTTGATTTTACAAAGTACGCAACCACGCGAGTGACGACGGATGTCAACGCGGATGCCGGCAAGCCTTACGTCGAAAGCCGGGCCGGGTTCGGCAAAGCCACCCGGCTGGCGAGCCGGTTTGTCGAGGTCGCTCTCCCGGCCGGATCGCCGGGCCGGGAATTGCCCCACCGTCGCGGCACGGTCGAGTTCTGGTTTCGTCCCGGCTGGTCGGCGACCGATTGCCATCTGATCGGAGGCGCGTTCGGATCGTCCATCCGCGTCGAACTCTACAAAGCGGCGCCGATTTCCATCGCCTACGCGATTGATCCAGACAACGCCGGACGCACCACGCGCTACAACCACGCGTTTCTGATCGCGAGCCTCGAAGGTGTCGGCTTCACCCGCACGCGCGTCTATTTCGAGGCTGGCAAGTGGTATCACATCGCGCTGACCTGGAACGTGGACGGCGAGAACAACGACGCGCGGCTGTTCATCAACGGCCGGCGCAGGGCGTACGTGCATTACGACGACAAGCTGCCGGCGAAGAAGGACGCCGCCGAACTGAAGCCACCCGGCTCGACCGTCCGATTTGGCTCGGCGCATCTCCACGGACGCATCCCAACCTCGGAGGACTATGATGAATTGCGGATCAGCCGCTCGATTCGTTACACGGAGGACTTCGATCCGCCCGCGGCGCCGTTCGAGATGGACCCTCAAACGTGCCTGTTGTTGCATCTCGACGGCAACGAGGGGGCGTTGGTAGCCGATCAAGCCGTCGCCGGCAAATGGGTGAAGGGGAACAAGATGTGAATCCCAAAGTTTCACTCGGCCTTCGAGCTCGGTTCGTAGTGACGCGGTCAGGTGTTCCGGCGAAGATGGAGAATCGTGCGGAGAAACGCCTGCCGGCGTCACTACCAACTGCCTCACCGGCATGAATCTGCCTCTCCGAATCGAGTACTACGAACACGGTCACGGTCCCGCCTTGGTCATGCTTCACGGCGGACAATGCGGAGCCGACGACTGGGCAAACATCACACCGCGTCTGGCCCAATACCACCGGCTGATCCTTCCGGACGGCCTGCAATACGGCATTGATCCGTGGCGCGTCTGGTTGTTGCTCGACCATCTCGGCATTGAAAACGTCGCGCTCGTCGGCCACAGCGCGGGCGGCAGCCATGCACGGCAAATGTACCGGCTGCGACCGGACCGTGTCTGGGCGTTCGTCTGCATTGATTCGAAAGGGGCCGGCAACACGATGCTCGCGCGCAAACTTCCCAATGACCGGTTTTCCTCGGAAGCCGCCGCGCTCTACGAACGGAACCGGGCGGCGATGGAACAACTCCGTCCTCCTCACCGGGGCGATTATCCGTCGCAAGTCACCATCGAGCGACGGCTGCTCGCCTATCGCCGCGAGGCCATGACGCCCGAGCAACGCGCGCTGACCCGCACCTGGCCGCCTCCGCGACTCTTGGACCTGGGAGCGAATCCGCCGCCTGCGCCCGAGCCGATACCGGCTACCGGCAAGTTCATCCGCTGCCCCACGCTGGTCATCCACACCGGCCGCGGCAAACTCGGCCCCGAGGACTACACTGCCAAGTGGACGAACGAGCACATCCAGGCGCGCGACGTCGAGACCGCCGTGATCAAGGAATGCGGGCATTGGCCGTGGCTCGAGCAACCGGAATGGTTTTTGTCGCACGTGGAGCCATTCCTTGCTCGCGCCCGGTCGTTCGGTGTACCGCCTTCAGGCGGCTCCTTGCAGATTCCGCCTGAAGGCGGTACACCAAACGCAACGAACTCTACCGCCACATGAAACCGATTCGCACCGCCATCATCGGCACGGGTTCGATTGCCCAAGCGCACGTCACCGCCGCGCTGACCCTTGCACCGCGCGTGGAAGTCGTCGGAGCGTTGGACATAGACGCCAATCGTCTCAAGGAATTTTGCGACAAGAACAAGATTGTCCGCAGTTACACTGATCTCGCTGCCCTGCTCGAAAAGGAACGGCCCGATCTTGTCCAGATCTGCACGCCTCCGGGCACTCATTGCGATTTGAGCGTTCAGTCTCTCCGCGCAGGCGCGTGGGTGTTGTGCGAAAAACCATTGTGCGGCTCGCTTGCTGAACTGGATCGCATCGCAGCGGCGGAGAAGGAAACGGGTTGCTACTGCAGCAGTGTGTTTCAATGGCGGTTCGGGTCCGCGGGACAACACGTGCGTTCGTTGATCGAGTCGAACGCGATGGGCAAACCGTTGGTTGGCATCTGTCAGACCACGTGGTACCGCGACCTCGAGTACTATGCAGTGCCCTGGCGCGGCAAGTGGAACACCGAACTCGGCGGCCCGACCATGGGTCTCGGCATTCACGCGATGGATTTCTTTCTCTGGCTGCTCGGCGACTGGCACGACGTGCGCGCGATCATGGGAACGCTCGATCGCCCGATCGAAGTCGAGGATCTGTCGCTTGCCATGGTGCGTTTCGAGAATGGCGCCCACGGCAGCATCATCAACAGCGCCCTGAGTCCCCGACAGGAGACTTACCTGCGACTCGATTTCCAGAAGAGCACGGTGGAGTTGAAGACGTTGTATGGCTACTGCAACGCGGACTGGCAGTTCAGCGTTGCCCGCAATTCGCCGCATCTGTCCGAACTGGAAAAATGGAAAACGATCCCGACCGATGTGCGGAGTTCGCACGCTGCGCAGCTCGCGGCGATCGTCGAGAGCCGACTACGCAACGAGCGTCCGCTCACTTCTGGGGCTGAGGCGCGGCGCACAATCGAGTTCCTGACCGCGCTCTACAAGTCCGCGATCACCGGCGAAGCTGTCCGCCGAGGCTCGATCCAGAAGGGCGATCCGTTCTACGAAAGGCTGCACGGGCCGGTTTCGGGGAGGCCGAAGTGGGCGTGAGTTGCCTCGGCAGTCTCATTCACACCCCACTTCAGTGGGGTGTTTCACAGACGCAAGACGGCACCAACCGCTTCAGCGGTTTCCACGCGTCGCTGAAAACCGCTGAAGCGGTTCGATTACTTTTCTGGGCGCTGACTACCCCACTGAAGTGGGGTGTTAATGGGAGGGACCGGTCGCAGCGGTCAGTCTGTTGCGGCATGGCGTGGTTATGACCGCTCCCGGCTCAAAAACCTGGCTCCGACAATCCTTCACCGGCGCGAACGGGATGTCGTTCACCGTCAGCGTCGGCGTCGTACGCGGGGCGAAGCCGGGGCCGACGTTCGCCAACGTGGCGGGGCAACACGGCATGGAACACATCGGGCCGATGGTATTGCGCGACTTCTTCGAGGAACTCGATCCGCAGAAACTCACCGGCACGGTTTATCTTTGCCCGTGCGCCAACCCGCTTGCGCTGGCATACAACTTCGAGGTGTTCCCGGACCGAGAGACGAGCCTGCCCGAACCATACACCGCTGACCTCAGGTCCGACATGCTTGGTTTCAAGCAGCGCGAGGACCTGGGCGCGTACAACATGAACCGCTGCTGGCCTGATGACATCGCCGCGTCGCCGAAACCCGATGAGGGCGTCGCCACGCAGGTCACTCGCTGGTTGTGGAAAACGATGATCACGCCCGCCGATGTCGTCATTGACCACCACTCCGTCAAACGCGCTCGTAAGTCCTACATCTTCTGCGACGAGCCGTCCGTCGCATGGGCGCCGTTCCTCGGGCTGGAGGGCGTCTGGTGTACTGGTCCGCTCCCGCCCGAGCCGACGCCGTATCCGTGGCAGCGGTTGTGTCTGCAATCCATCCGCCACAGCAAAGTTGGCATCTGCATCGAGTACTCGCGCCAATTCGAGGTGTGCGAGGAAGATCGCGCCGCCGGACGCTTCGCGCTGCTCAACACGATGAAAGCGCTCGGGATGATCGAGGGCGCGCCTGAGATGCCCCGCAACGTGTGGCTGATCCCCGGCCCCTACTGGGAACATCTTGAAGAACTCAAGGCCCCGCACGCGGGCCACATCCACTTCTGCGTCGAAGAGTACCAATGGCTACGGGCAGGCGACATCATTGCGCGCGTGCACGATCTGCAAACGAACGCACTGCTAGAGACCATCGCCGCTCCGTCCGATTGCCTGATGCTTCATCGTACCGGTCGCGCAGTCGGTCGCGCCGGCGAGTGGATTTGCCGCATTTCGAGAGACGCCAGGCTGCTCGCCCAGGCCGGTAAACCGTACGCCGTGCCGCCGTTACCTGCGCGATGAGCGAATGAACCGCCGACTCTTCCATGGTCCTAACCTGCATGTTTCGCGTGTTCTCATTCACACCCCGCTTCAGCGCGGTGAAAACAAGACGCAACAGACGAACAACCGCTTCAGCGGTTTCCGGCACGGTGTGGAAACCGTTGAAACGGTTTCGACTTGGGAGAGCCGCTCGAACACCCCGCGGAAGCGGGGTGTGAATGAGAGTCAGGCGTGAAGTCCGCAAGCGAGCGCGTGAAATATGCAGGCTAAGTGGCATCGCTGGCGCGACGGCTCGGACGTCGTGCCCATGATTTCCGTGGGGCGTGCGTGGGCAGGTCTGAGCCCTGCCAATCCCAGGCACGACGTCAGAGCCGTCGCGCCAGGGTGTTTGGTTGGGTCCTCACCGCATTGAGATGAAAGCCGCCGTCGTTGAAGTCCCCGGCAGGTTCACGGTTCGTGATGTCGCCGATCCGGTCTGCCCGCCTGACGGCGTCATCCTCCGCGTTCACGCCACCACGTTGTGCCCGACCGACCTCAAACGCTCGCTCAATCCCAACCTCCCTCAACCGCCGCCGATCATCCTCGGACATGAACTCGCGGGGACAATCGCCGAGGCCGGTAAGAATGTCACCGGCTGGAAGGCGGGTGATCGGGTCGGGCTCGCGCCGCGCATTTCTTGCGGGCGCTGTCCCCCGTGTGTGGCGGGACACACGAATCTCTGCAAGCACAACACGGCCATCGGTTGGCATCGTGCCGGCAGTTTCGCGGAATACATTGTCGTTCCCGGCGGCGTGCCCATGGACGTGCTCGTCCGACTGCCTGCCGATCTCCCGTTCGAGTCAGCCGCGCTTGCCGAGCCGCTCGCCTGCGCGCTCAACAGCGTCGAGGTCGCCGGGGTGACCACGGGCGACGACGTGGTGATCCTCGGCATGGGTTGCCAGGGCGTCATGCAAGCGCAACTCGCCCGGCATTTCGGCGCGCGCACGGTCCTCGGCGTGATGCGTTCGGCAAAACGGATCGAGATTGTCCGTCGTTGCGCCACCGCATTGGACGAGTTGATCATTTCCTCTGAACAGTCGCCGATGGACGCCGTGAATAAATACACCGACGGCGAAGGCGCGAGTGTCGTCTTCGTCTCCGCCTCGAGCGGCGAAGCACTGCAACTGGCGAAGCAACTCGTGCGCTGGCGCGGACGCATCTGCGTTCATGCCAGCATTCCTTCGGGCGAGGAGACGTTGCCCGTGGACGCCAACAAACTGCATTATCGGGAATGGACAGTCACCGGCTCATCGAGTTTCAAGCAGCGGCAATACGTGCAGAGTCTCGAACTCATTCGCCAGCGTGTGATCTCAGCCGACGGGATGATCGGCGCTCGATTGCCGCTCGCCGAGATCGAGCACGGCGTGGCGTTGATGAAGCAGCGGGCAGTGTTGAAGGTGGCGATCAACCCGTGAATCGCCGAAGGCGCGGTTGGTTGAACGACGCCTCCGCGTGTTCGACGATGTAGCCCACGGCGCCGCTCGTCTCCCGGTGACGCACGTTGTGGATCATGAGCCGGTCATCCACGTACACCTCGATGCTGGGGCCGTAGGCAATGATCTTGAGTTCAAATCTGTCGCGCGACTTCCAAACGCGGGCGTCCATGAAGCGGTCGTTGTCGAGCGTGCCGAACTCGATGCGTCCATACCGACGGTCCGCCAGCGCGTAGAGACCCGTCTTTGATCCGTCGCTCGCCCGCAGGGCCAGACCGGCGCGTTCGCCGCGAGAGAATTGAACCCGCGCGGAGAAGATGAAGTTTTCGAACTGTCCGGCCAGTGGCTTCGTGGCGCGTGCGCCAAGATTCTTCAGTGTGACCGGTTCCGTCTGTTGAATCGCTACCGGCTCCGTGAACGACTCGATCTTGTCGTAGTAAGTCACGTGCATTTGTCCGTCGGCGAGGAAACGGACGCGACGTGGCGGCGGCACGGCTTTGTTCCGGGCGGCATCGGCATTGGCGTCTTCGGCGCGAGGCAACAACACGAGCCAGCCATAGAGAAGATGATCGCCATTGGGCGCGTCCACGATCTTCGCGCCGCCCATGCGCATCTGTCCGTGCGCCGCGACCAACACCTCGTCTTCAGGAGGCAGGTATGGCCCCGTCCAGCCGTTTTCCGCGATGGCGTAGAAATCACCGGCCGTCTGGTACGGATCGGTCGCCAGGATCGGCGCGCCCCACGCGGGATGGGTCATGTAGATGATGTAGTGGCGACCGTTGTGCTCGAAGAGGGAGGGCGTCTCGATGGTGTGAAATCGCCCGGGACTGTAGATCGGCGGATGCGATTGCCAGTGGACCAAATCCTTCGAGGTCGCCCACGAGAGACAGCCGCGCACGTCGGGATGCTGTTTCAGGTCGCGCGCCATGACGATCATGCCGAACTCGCGTGTCTTCGCGTTTTGGATGACGAATGGATCGCGAAACCAAAGCCGACCGAAATCCTTCTTCTGATACGTCGCCTCCTGCGGGATCGCCGGCTCGTAGTAACGCAGATCGGCGCGTAGAACGGGGTTGCCCGGGTGTTTCGTCCAATGAATCCCATCCTCGGAGATGGCCAACCCGATTGCCTGCTGTTGGCCGGGCCCGGGCTTGTCGAGTCCCGTGTAATGCATGTACCAGCGGCCTTCGTGGACATGGACGCCCATGTGATAGATGGTGTATGCGTCGAACTCGCCCGCCGCACCGCAACCGAAACAGGCCGGTAGTTCCTCCCAATGAAAGAGATCCTTGGAGACCGCGTGCCCGACTGTTCGTGTGCCGGCGAACTCAGCGCCGAGGGGCGTTTGTTCCGTGAAGAGATGGTACTCGTCGCCCACGCGGACGATGTGGATGTCGCCGGGAAGATGGGCTTTGGGAGTCCAGAGGAGCGATTGCACAGAATGATCATACTCTGAGTTTCGTCCTCACAGCAGCAGAAAAAGTGAGCACGGCAGAGGCAAGCTGAAGCTTGTACTCCCAGCGTTTCTCTCAGGCGATCCGAACGTTTGGAGTCCAGCCTTTAGGCTGCCCATCGTTGCACGCTCTCAGGAACTTTTGGCCGCTCGATCCGTCTAATGATCTGTGCAAACGCGACAGCGACTCGATTCGGGATTGACCCGTCGAGGGCTTCGCGAGCACATTCCAAGAGGATCGAACCTATGAACGTCAACTTCCGATTCTGGCTCGTCATCATCGCTGCGCTCACGCTCTCGCGCATTCCCTGCGCGGTAGCCGCGGCGCCCGACCCATACACGGCCCAGCGCGAGCAGGCGGAGAACCAGATGAAGGCCGGCAATTGGCAGGATGCCTGGGAGACATACGAGAAATACATCTTCCAAGCCGATGCCGACTCGACGCAACTGCCCAACGATTTTCATCAGGCCATCCAGTGCCTCGTCCGGCTCAACCGCGACAACGAGACCGACGCCGTGCGCGAGAAGTTCATTGCGGCGCACACGAACGACTGGCGGGCGTTGCAGGCCGCGGCGAACAGTTATCTCAATGCGAATCACTACGGCTTCATGATCTCGGGAGAGTTCGAGCGCGGCGGGCGCCGGGGCGGCGGCAAGCAGGTGAACTCGCTCGACCGGGACCGGGTCCGCGGGCTGCAACTGTTGCAACAGGCGATGCCTTTGGTGGACGCGAATGGCACATCCTCGCAGCGCGCCCAGTTCTATCTCGACATGGCCCAGGTGTTCTATGCCGGGCGCGGACAGTTCGACGCGTGGCTGTTTCAAGCGCTCACCGACATTTCGAAGCTGCCCGATTACGAGGAAGGCCACGCGTACTGGGGCTGGCGCGGTCGCGGATACCGGGGAGGCGGTGAGTTCAAGGGCGCGCCCGTGGACGAGAAGGGCGAGCCGGTATTCTACCGCCTTCCCAAATCGTTCGAGGCTGCACAGAATGACGGCGAACGCTGGCGCTGGCTGCTCTGGCAGGCGATGGAGGTGGACAGCAGTCGTCGCAACGGCGTGCTCTGGACCTGGGCGGAGTTTCTGCACAGTCAGTTCGGCGTCCAGACAATGGCCGACTACTGGTTCTGGTGGGCGCGCGGCCGCTCGCAGGAGGACCAGCAGAAGACCGAGGGCCGGTTCGCGTTGCACACGCTTGCCGACGACGAAACGGTCTGCCGCACTGCGATGGGGATCAAACGCTTCAAGCTCCCGGCCGAGTTCGATTTCATTCGCATCTACCGGGAGATCGCGGACAAACCCCAGACCGGTTACGGGGAACAATCGCTCGACAAGCTCGCGCGCGTCTATACCGACCGACGACAATATCCGAAGGGTGCTGATTATTGGTCTCGCGCGATCAAGGAATACGGCCCCGGCCATCAGAACTACCGCAAGAAGGCGCTCAGTCAAATCGTGGACAAGTGGGGGCAGTTCGAGCCGACCGAATCGCAGCCGGCTGGCTCGGGCGCGAACTTCGACTACCGTTTCCGCAACGGCCGCAAGGTCGAGTTCACTGCCGAGCGCATCAAGGTTGCCGAGTTGCTGACGGACGTGAAGGATTACCTGCGCTCGAATCCCGACCAGCTCGACTGGAACAAGCTCAACATCGCCAATCTCGGCTACCGGCTCGTCGAGTCGGACCAGAAGAAGTACGTCGGCGAGGAGGTCGCACGCTGGTCGTTGACACTCGATCCGTTGCCGAACCATTTCGACCGCCGCGTCACCGTCACCTCGCCGCTCAAGCAGCCGGGCGCGTACTTCGTCACCGCCACGATGGAGGACGGGAACACCTGCCACATCGTGTTGTGGGTCAACGACACGGTCATCCTGAAGAAACAAACCGCCTCGCCCGACAAGGGCGGCTCGAACGCGCCGAGCTACCTTTTCATCGGCGACGCGCGCAACGGCGAGCCGGTCGCGAAGGCCACCGTCGAGTTCTTCGGCTACTGGCAGGAATGGCGCGACGCCAA
>CAZOTB010000116.1:0-8755 GCA_964582645.1 uncultured Verrucomicrobiota bacterium
GGGAAATAATCCTCATTTGCTTCGGCTGGCGCCCCCTGTAGCGAGGACGACGCTTGCATCATTTCTCCCCGCGCAGTTTCTCCAAAAGCTGCTGTTCCGCTTCCAGTCGCCGAACCCGTTCGCGCAGGACGAGAACCTTCGCCTTCTCTTGGCAACCCGCCTTGCGGGCCTTGCGCACCGCTGCCGCCAGCCGCTTCCGTCGCCGTTTCCCCGCCCAGCGAGCCACCAGCACCACCATCCACTCCAGCACATTCCGCGGTTTCACCTGGTCTGCTGCGGGCCAGCGATTCGAAGCGTTTGAGGAGCTTGAGGAGCGCGGCGAACTCGGCGGTTTCACTTGGCCTCCCTTTGAGCGTCGGTTACAAACTCTCCCTGGAACCACTGAACGCGATGGCGCCGTTGCTGATGAAAGCGTTCCTGCTCACGGCGCGCTGGGCCGGCGAGACCTGACGGAAAGCCCTGGAGAAGGCGGCGAAGAAACCCAGGGACAAAGACGCCGAACTGGTTTTCCTGCGCGACCGGGTGCTGCAACTGGAAATGCGATTGGAGATCATGGCCAGTTTGGTCGAGAGGCCGCAGCGACATATCCACAAGCTCGGCGGCAAACCCCGCTACCGCATCCAGCAACGGCTGAAGATTCTCTGGCAAAGGGAGTACCTGCAGATTCCCCGGCGGCAGGTGGGAAAATACCTCGGCATCGCCCGCTCTACGCTCTACCGTTGGCTACATCGGATCACCGACAAACCGAAGTGCCAAACGGAACCGGCCAACAAGACGCCGAAGGAGTTGGCCAAGCTCGTCTGGGACATCGCCAGGGAAAATCCCGATTGGCGACGACACCGCATCGCCATGCAGGCGTGGCTGCTGAAGGTGTTTGTCGCGGCGTCCACCGGGCGGAACATTTTGCAGAGCCCGCGGCCGGACTCCAAAGCTCCTGTCGCCGATTCGCCGTCTCGCCGACCCGCCGGTTCGCAGCCACGAAGCATCGTCGCGAAATACCCGAACCATGTGTGGAGCGTCGATGTGACGCTGGTGTGGCGCTGGTTCTTCTGGCCGACATGGGTGTTCGTCGCCATCGATCATTTCTCACGGAAGGTCGTGTGCGTCAGGCCGCTCGAAGGCCCGAATGCCGGGTGGATTATCGAAGTGCTGGAAGCGGGGTTCCAGAAGTGTGGCGCGCCGAAGCATCTCATCAGCGACCACGGCAGCGTGTTCACCAGCGGCGCCTTCGCCGGTCTGCTCACACGATGGAAGGTGAAGCATCGGTTCGGCGCGGTGGGGATCTACGGATCGATCGCGGTGACGGAACGAGTCATCAAGACGTTGAAGTACGAGTGGCTGAAGAAGGTCGTGCTCATCACAGAATTCGAGCACCTCCAGACGCTCTGCGAGTCGTTCACGCTCTGGTACAACGAGTTTCGCCCGCACACGCGGCTGAGCGGGGCGACGCCGAAGACCGCGTTCGCGAAAGAGAAGTGGGAGAAGCCGGCGAAGGATGCGAAAATCATTCCGTTCCCGATTGAGCGCGTGAAGTTCGAGGAGACGAGAACCGTGGCGTTTCGGGTGAAACAAGCGGCGTAAGCGCGCAACCCGCTCCCCCCACAACAACCATCCACGCAAACAGTGTTTCTTTCGACGGCCAGCGGCCGCTCAAAAATCCTGTCTCGCTCCGTTCGTGTCATTTTCTCCACTCGCAAAACGCCTTCCGGCATGGTCTCATGGCCGCTTGACAGCCACACGGATTTCGATATTCGGATTTCGGCTTTGGTTGCGGCGATGCCGCGCGGTGCGAATCCGTGTTTCATCTGTGGCCAATAAACCGCCTTGTTCAGTGGCCGGCATCACGCCTTCGCCACCAACTGCCGCAGCACATACGGCAGGATGCCACCATGGCGGTAGTACTCGACCTCGATGGGCGTATCAATGCGGCACAGAACGGAGACCTTCTCTTCGTTGCCGTTCGCGCGACGGATTACGAGGGTCAACTCCTGCCGTGGCTGCAGTTTGTCCGACAGGCCGAGAATGCTGAAGGTCTCGCTGCCGTCGAGCTGGAGCGTCTGCGCGTTCGTGCCCTCCTTGAACTGACACGGCAACACACCCATGCCGGCCAGGTTCGACCGATGGATGCGCTCGAAGCTGGTGGCCACGACGGCCTTGACGCCGAGCAGCCGCGTGCCTTTCGCCGCCCAGTCGCGCGAGCTACCGGTGCCGTACTCCGCACCCGCGAACACCACCAGCGGCACACCGGCCTTCTGGTACTTCATCGCGGCGTCGTAGATCGGGATGGTTTGTCCTCCCTCCTCGCCAAAGGTCACTACAATGTCACGCTCGCCGATCTTGCCGAAATCAACTTCAGGCTCATGGTACTTTGTGACGCCACCCTCGACGCCCGGCACCATCAGGTTCTTGATGCGGACGTTGGCGAACGTGCCGCGCGTCATCACGCGATCATTGCCGCGGCGCGAGCCGTAGCTGTTGAAGTCGGTGGGCTGCACGCCGTGTTCGATGAGATACTTGCCGGCGGGCGAATCCTTTTTGATGCTGCCGGCAGGCGAGATGTGGTCGGTCGTCACGCTGTCGCCGAAAATGGCGAGCGCCCGGGCGTCCCGGATGTCGGCGATGTGGCCCGCTTCCATCGAGAAGTTCTCGAAGAACGGCGGCTCCTGAATGTACGTGCTCTTCGTGTCCCACTGATACACCTCGCCGACGGTGGACGGGATTTCGTTCCACTGCGGGTTCTGCTTGGCGAAGTCTTTGTAGAGCGAGCGGAAGATTTCGGGCTTGAGCGCGGCCTGCATCGCGTCGCGGATTTCATCGAGCGTCGGCCAGAGATCGCGCAGGAAGACATCGCGCCCGGTCTTGTCTTTGGCGATCGGCTCCTTCGAGAGATCAATGTCCACCCGTCCCGCGAGCGCGAACGCGACGACCAACGGCGGCGACATCAGGAAGTTGGCTTTGACGTTGGAATGAACACGCGCCTCGAAGTTGCGGTTGCCGCTGAGCACGCTCGCCACAACGAGATCGTTCTTCACCACCGCTTCCTCGATGGGCGCGGGCAGCGGGCCCGAGTTGCCGATGCAGGTGGTGCAACCATAACCGACCAGGTTGAACCCGAGCTTGTCGAGGAACGGCTGGAGTCCCGTCTTGTTGAGGTAATTGGTGACGACGCGCGAGCCGGGCGCGAGCGAGGTCTTCACGTACGACGGCGTCTTGAGTCCGCGCTCGACCGCCTTCTTCGCCAACAAGCCGGCGCCAAGCATGACACTCGGATTGGAGGTGTTGGTGCAACTCGTGATCGCCGCGATCGTGACGGAGCCGTGGCCGAGTTCGCTGCCGTTGGCTTTGACGCGCTTGCTCAACTCCCCTGCCGGCTTGCCGTAGCCGTTTTCGGTCAGCGGCTTCGAAAACGCCTTCGTGAACTCGTCTTTGAGCTTCGGCAACTCGATCCGATCCTGTGGACGCTTCGGTCCCGCCACCGCGGGTTGCACGGTGGCAAGATCGAGGTCGAGGCTCGCGCTGTAATCCACCTGCCCCTTCTTCGGGATGCCGAACATCTGTTGCGCCTTGAAGTAGTTTCCGAATGCGACGACCTGTTCGTGGGTGCGGCCGGTGGCGCGCATGTAGTTGAGCGACTCGTCGTCCACAGGGAAGAATCCCATCGTCGCGCCGTACTCGGGCGCCATGTTGGCGATGGTCGCGCGGTCGGCCACGGGCAGCGACGCCGCGCCGGGGCCGTAGTATTCAACGAACTTGCCGACCACCTTCGCCTTCCGCAGCATCTGCGTGACGTGGAGCGCCAAGTCGGTCGCGGTGACGCCTTCCCGGAGCGCGCCCGTCATGTGGACGCCCACGACCTCGGGCGTCAGGAAATACACGGGCTGGCCGAGCATCCCGGCTTCGGCTTCGATTCCGCCCACGCCCCAGCCGACGATGCCGAGGCCGTTGATCATCGTGGTGTGGGAATCGGTGCCGACCAGAGTGTCCGGATAGAAGAGGGGAGTGCCTGCGTGCCCAGGTGTCTGAGTGCTTAAAACGCCGCGGGCGAGGTATTCGAGGTTGACCTGGTGCACGATGCCGATGCCGGGCGGCACGACTTTGAACGTCTCGAACGCCTGCTGGCCCCACTTGACGAACTGGTACCGCTCGCGGTTGCGCTTGAACTCCATTTCCAGGTTCAGCTTGAGCGCGTCGGGCGTGCCGAAGAAATCCACCTGCACGGAATGATCCACGACGAGATCCACCGGCACGAGCGGCTCGATGATCTTTGGGTTCTTCTTCATGCGCGCGACAGCGGAACGCATCGCCGCAAGGTCCACGAGCAACGGCACGCCGGTAAAATCCTGAAGCACGATGCGCGCGACGATGAACGGGATTTCCTCCTGCGCGGGCGCCTTGGCGTTCCAGTTGGCGAGAGCCCGCACCGCCTGTTCGCTGACCTTGACGCCGTTGTCGAAGTTGCGGAGCACCGACTCGAGCACGATGCGAATGCTGACCGGCAGTCGCGAGATTTTGCCGATGCCCGCCGCTTCCAGTGCCGGGAGCGAATAGAAATGACCTTTGCGTCCGCCGCCGACGTCGAACGTTTGCAGTGAATTGAACAGGTTGTGCAGTGAACTCATAAGGGCAACGGAGTATAGGCGCCGACAGCGAAGGCGCAAGCGCGGGATTGGGCTGGCAACTCGACAAGATTGGATTCATACTATCGCCAGTGAAACTCGCGGGGCGGATCTTCCAGATATTGATGATCGTGTTTGTGGTGCTATTCGTGATCGGCATACGCTGGGGACTGGCCCCGCTACCGAAAACGACGGTGGGTGTTTGTCTGCAACCGCTCTATCGCTCCATTGGAGCGAAACAGCCTGGCGCCGACCAACGCGGCATTCCATTACTGGGAAGCTGCCGAACTGATCAAAGGTCGGAAGCTTCTGCCTGATTGGCATAAGGAGTTGGAAGCCTTGCTTGTTGGTGATTACTCCGGAGACAAGAGTCGGATTGAGCAGGCCGCAGCTGAATGTGGGGACGCACTTGATCTCGTGCGAAGGGGCGTAGCGAGCCAGCATTGCCAGATACCCTGGGTGGTTCCGTATTCCGATGAAGAATCTGAATCGAAGTCTCTCCGTCAGCTTGGCCGTCTGATGTGCTCCGAAGCTAAGTTCAAGCTGCGCCAAGGAGATTTCGAAGGTGCTGCGGAAGATCATCTGACGGTCATCAAGTAGGGGAACGATTGCACGCAAGGGGCGGCACTGATGCCGTGGCTGCTCGGACGGGCCATCCAGAGTCGGGGTTGTACAGGACTGCGCCTTCAAGTACTCGGAACCGATACTTCTGTGGAGTTGCTCAGAAGAGTGATCCAGCGTCTGACTTCGCTTCAAAATGGTGCACAGTCATTACAGGAGACCTATCGGTACGAGCTTCTGTCCACTAAGCAGTGGTTCGACGCCCCTGACCTCAAGACCAACGGTGGTCGGTTCCTGATGAGCAAGCACGTCGTCAATAGCCTCTGCCATGCACAATTCGGTGACTTCCTCCAAGAAGCCCAGAAACCGCTCTGGCAGACGGACATGAAAGCTCTCGCGCGGAAATGGGACGACACGTCGCCGAAGTGGTGGCGGATGTTCAACCGCCCCGTTCCGACCATGCTTGTCAGTATGTTCAACCATGCACTCGATGTGGTTCCGGAGAAGGTAGCGCGCGGAGAACTGGAGATGCGAGCGACGCTGACGGTCTGCGCGATCAGAGCGTATGCACTGACACGTAGTCAGCCGCCTGAGCGCTTGGGGGAACTTGTGCCGGGATTCTTGCCCGCTGTTCCCATTGACCCGTTCGACGGCCAGCCGCTTCGCGATCGCCGCGAGGGCGATGGTTGGGTGCTATGGAGCGTTGGGAAAGACTTGAAGGATGACGGTGCCGGCTATCATGAGTTCAAATACCGGGCTTGGAGGGGGCCACGCAAAGGCGGCGACATTTACTTCAAGTCGTCAGCAGCGCACGACGATCTCGAATGGTATCGAATGTACGGCGCGTGTCAGTAGAGGAACGGCACGAGCCGTTTCGTTTCTCGCTGATATTCCCGATACTCCGGGAATCGCTGGCGAAGGAGAGTCTCTTCAAACTGTAGCTTCACGAGCAAATCCGCCAGCAGCACCAGCCAGACAATCAGCCGCCACACGGAGAAATGATACAGGACCAGCGAGAGCATGGTCAGCAGCACCGAAAGGTACATTGGGTGACGAATGAAACGGTACGGCCCCTGGGTCACAAGCCGTGCCCGCTCCGCCACCTCGGGGGTCGCACGCAACTGGCGAAACCCCATCGTTGCGAGCGCCCAGAGGATCAGGGCGAGCCCGATCAGTTCGAGCGATCCCCAGAGCGGATGCTTCGCAAGGATCGGGCCGGTGAGCAACAGGAACGCGATCGAGGCGAGTTGTACCACAACCAGCCAAATTGATTTTGCCCGGGGAGTCATGCGCATCACTTCAGCGGGAACAACCGCTCGGCGTTCGCGTGCATGAGGTTGGCAAAATCGTCGTCGGAGAGTTCTTTCTTCAGGCGAGCGACGAACCTCTCGTACTCGACGTAGTGCTGCCGGCCGAAGTACGTCGCGTCGGTGCCGAACAACACGCGCTGGCTCCCGAGCACGCGAATCGCCCTCACCACCGCCTCGACGTTCGCCTGCGACGTTTCGAGGTAGAGGCGCGCATCACCTTTCTTGAGCGCATCCTTCGCGACCTGGATGGCGAGGTCGTGCTGTCCGCCGAAGCCCATGTGATAGAGAATGACTGCGACCTTTGGGTGCCGACGCGCGACAGCATAGATACGTTTTGGCTCGGATTCCGATCCCACCCGGCCACTGTGGAAGACGGCAGGGACGCTGAACTTCTCGCACAACGCCAAATAGGGGTCCACTCGTTCGTCGTCCGCCGGGAAATGGTTCATCTCGGGGTGGAACTTCATTCCGACGAAGGCTTGGCCGTTGAATCCGCTCCAGGAGGAATTACCCAGGAATTTCTCCACGTTCTTTGGCGAGCCGTCGTTCGGACGCGTCCAGACCAGGCCGCGGAGTTTGTCGGGGTGTTGTTTCACAACGTCGAGCGTTGCCTGGTTTGCGCGGACTTCGTCGAGGTTCGCAGTGGTGCCGGGCAACTCGGCGCCCTCAATGTTCGAGATGAACGCCATGCGTACCCCGTGGCTCTGCATATTGGTGAGCAGAGTTCCGAGGCTGAGGTCATAACCGCGGAAGGTGCCGATGTGGGCGTGGATATCAATCGGGCGGAACTCCGACCAATCTGAGGCAGACGAGAGACGACAGATAAGGGAAACGTGCAGAACGACGAGCCGGGAATGGATCGCAATGCTCACGGAACAGAGACTATCGGCTTGGTTCTGCATTCCAAGCGCAAGCTTTCGCTTGTGCGGCGACGAGGAGCGACTACGATGCGGCTCATGCGAGTCGAGTTGGTCAAAGAATTCACGTTCGAGGCGGCGCACCTCCTGCCCCGGCTGCCGAAAGGACACAAGTGCCGGCGCCTGCATGGACACAGCTTTCGCGTGGAGGTGCATGTCGAAGGTGAGTGCGACGCGAAGTTGGGCTGGCTGATTGATTACGCCGAGATCGCCCGGGCATTCGCGCCCATCGAGAACAAGCTGGATCACTACTACCTGAACGAAGTTCCCGGCTTGGAAAACCCAACCTCGGAAAATCTGGCGCGCTGGATCTGGCAGCGGTTGAAACCGAAGCTGCCGGTCCTCAGCGCGGTCGTGGTACACGAGACGTGCAATGCGAGAGCGGTGTACCGGGGAGAGTGATTGGTAAATGGTAATTGGAGATTGGTGACCCATCACCGATTGCCGATTGCCAATTACCAATTGCAAGTAACCAATCCCATTGCACTGACAAACTTTTCTGGTAGAGTCTGCGCTCGATTCAGTGAAAGCAACCGACTTACGCGAGATCCTTCATTACATCCCGCAGTTCCGGGACAAGGTGTTCGTCATCAGCGTGGATGGCGAGATCGTCGAGGACGATAATTTCCCGAACCTCATGCTCGACATCGCGGTGATGCGCAGCCTGAACGTCAAGGTGGTGGTCGTTCACGGCGCGAGTTTCCAGATACGCAAGATGGCGGAGCAGACGGAACAGAAAATCTCCAACGCCGACGGCACGGGCGTGACCGACGCCGCGACGCTCAAGCTCGCGCTGACCGCGGCCAACCGGCTCACCCACGAGATCATCGAAGGGTTCACCGCCAACGGCCTGCGCGCGGCATACGCCAACTGCATCAAGGCCAGCCCGATGGGGATCATCCACGGACGCGATTACCTGTTCACGGGCAAGATCGAGCGCGTGGACACCGAGTTGTTGCAGTCGTTGCTCGACAAAGACATCACGCCGGTGCTCCCGCCGCTCGGATTCGACAGCGACGGCAAGACCTACCGGATGAACTCCGATTCCGTCGCCGTCGAAATCGCCGAGGCGCTCAAGGCGGTGAAACTGGTGTTCCTGACGACGGTGGACGGGATCATCATGAACGAGAAACTGGTGAAGCAAATCCTCGTGCGCGATCTCGAAGATGCACTCAAACAGCACCGCGGTTGGTTCGCGAGTGATCAGCTTTCCAAGCCGACCCACGCCGTCAAGGCCTGCCAGGCGGGAGTCAATCGCGTCCACGTCATCAATGGTCGCGTGGACGAAGGGTTGCTGGCGGAGGTGTTTTCCAACGAAGGCATCGGCACATTGATCTACGCCGACGAATAT
>CAZOTB010000116.1:8765-20151 GCA_964582645.1 uncultured Verrucomicrobiota bacterium
GCTCGTCTATGCGTACGAGTTCGGCCAGATTCGCCGGGCGATGAAGAAGGACGTGAGCAACATCCTCAAGCTCATCCGTCAATCGGTGCAACAAGATGAGCTGCTGCGTCGCACCCGGGCGGAGGTCGAGGCGCAGCTCGGCGATTACTGGGTGTACGAGATTGATCGCAATCTGGTGGGTTGCGTGGCGATGCATCCGTTCCCCGAGGTGAAGAAGGTCGAACTGGCGTGTCTCTACGTCCATCCCGCGCACGAAAACCAGGGCATCGGCCGCAAGCTGATCCAGTTCGTGGACAACAGCGCGAGAGAGAAGGCATGGGACGCGATCTTCGCACTCTCGACGCAGGCGTTCACCTATTTCACGCAGAAGGCCGGCTACAAGGAAGGCACAGTCGAAGACCTTCCCCCGGCGCGGCGCGAGAAATACGAGCAGTCGGGGCGCAAGTCGAAGATTTTGATCAAGCCGCTGACGACGAGCGCGTCGGCTGGCGCACCAGCGACACCGACCGCGGACGCTACTCCCGCGTCGAAGGGGACGACGTGAGGCAAGCAGTAGGGAGGATGGAAGATGGAAGATGGAGGACCGCAAAAGCCATCCTCTATCCTCTATCCGCCATCTTCGTGCTGTTCCTCACTTCCTGCGCCACGCCCGGTGGCGGCAGCGCCGATAAACAGGCACAGAAACAGCCGACCATCGTTGCCTCGATTGATTTCTACGGCACCGACCTGAAGTTCGCGTGGGAGTTGGCCAACCCGGTCCAGAAAGAAGTTCGCCTGCTCAGCTACGTGTGGGAACTGCACGTTGACGGCAAGCGGGTCCAGCGCGGCCAGAGCCGTCAGGTTCGCCGCGTGGCGGTGGGAGAGAAGCTGACCCTCGAGTTCCCCGTCAGCGTCAAACACGCGGCGCTCCAGAAACTGATGCGCACCACCTCGCTGCCGTCGCGTCTGCCGTACCGGTTCATCGGCAGGGCGAACTTCGGCGTCGGAGTAAAGACGTGGGGGTACGATCTCGAGGACGAGGGCGAGTTGAATCTGCTCGCCAGTCCGAAGTTCGAGATCCAGAAGTTCCACATTGAGCGCATGGACGAATCGCGCGCCAGCGTCGCGGTCGAACTCCTCATTCGCAATCCCAACACGTTTGCGACGCGGCTGAACAATTTCACCGCCGACTTCATGCTCGCCGGCCAGCCGATCGCCCAAGGCGTCGAAGGGCCATCGAGCGAGATTGCCGCCAACGGCACCGCGGTACTCCCCATGAACCTCGACCTGAATTTCGCAAGCTTGGGCAGCGTCGTTCATCACGCTCTCAAGCAGACCCAAGGGGATTACACGTTGTACGGCAAGACCGAAGTCACCACCCCGTGGGGCGTGAAGAAGATGAACTACGATCAGTCCGGGAAGATGAAGATTGAAAGGTGAGAAGCAGGATTAGTAATCAGTAATCAGTGATCGCTAATCGGTGACTGATGACTGATGACCATTCCAAGGTTTGCCTATGAAACTAAAACGTGTCTTCAACCAACCCTCCTGGGTTCTCCAAACCAAACAGGTCTCCGCCGCCGTAACGCAGCTCGGCGGACACATCGCGCCCGTCTATTTCAACCGCGACCGGCGCGCGATCCAGCCGTATCACATCGCACCGTGGTGGAACGAGAAGCTCCCGGCCAATACGTTGCCGGTGCTCAAGGCATTGCGCGGCGATTTCTTCTGTCTGCCCTTCGGCAACAACACCAAACCGTTCCGCGGAGAGAACCATCTGGCGCATGGCGAGCCGCCGAACAAGCCGTGGACGTTCGTCGAACAGCGCCGGACCCATCGCGGCGTTTGTCTTCATTTGAAGATGAAGGTCACGATTCGTCCCGGCACGGTGGACAAACGCGTCGCGCTCGTCGCCGGCCACAACGTCGTCTATCAACAGCACGTCGTCTCCGGCATGACCGGCCCGATGACCGTCGCGCATCACCCGAACATCCAATTCCCCGACCGGCCCGAGTGCGGCAAGATCGTGCTCAGCCCGTTCCTATTTGGCTGCACTGCGCCGGTGCCGGTCGAAACGCCAAAGCAAGGGAGCTACGTGTTTCTCAAGAGCGGCGTCGAGTTCCACGATCTGCGCCGCGTCCCGACGATCTGGGGAACGATGGCCGACCTCAGCGTCTATCCGAACTACCGGGGCTACATGGACCTCGCGTTGATGATCAACCACCCCAAACACAAGTTCGGCTGGTCGAGCATCACCTTCCCGCGGGAGGGTTACGTGTGGTTCACGCTCAAAGATCCGAAGGTTCTCAAGGCCACGATGTTCTGGCGCAGCAACGGCGGGCGCTGGGCTGGCATCTGGCGCGGTCGCCACATCAACTGCCTCGGCATCGAGGACGTCACCTGGTACTTCGGCGAGAACCTGGAGAGTTGCCTCCAGGCCAACCCGATGAGCAAGCGCGGCATCAAGCCCTACCTGACGATGGACCCGAAACGGCCCACGGTCATCAACTACATCCAAGGCTGCGTTCCCGTGCCGAAAGGTTTCAGCGAGGTAAAGAACATCGAGGTCGTGAGCGACGATGAGCTGGTGATTCGCGGCAACGGCGGGAGGTATGTGAGGGTGCCGTGCGCTACGTCGTTCGTGAGTGCCGGCAGATTGCGGGACCTTATTTAGCGGCGTCAAAAGGCGCGCTCGGCGCCGAAGGAACAAACAGGAAATGGACTTGCTGCAGTTTGGTGTACCGACTTCAGTCGGCATCCTCCGCCGCCGGGCCAAGAGAAGCCGACTGAAGTCGGTACACCGAACGGGCTGCCGGTTCCAACTGTCGAGACTTTCTGCTGTCCACATGAAATCATCGCGTAAACCAATTCGCGTAGGAGTCATCGGCGTCGGGCGCGGCTTGTCATTCGCGCGCGGCGCTGAAATCGTGGGAATGAAACTGGTCGCGCTCTGCGATCGCTGGAAGGAAAAACTCCGCGAAGCCGGCAAGCAACTCAAGGTCGCGACCTACACCGACTACGACCGCTTCCTCGCGCACGACATGGACGCGGTCATCCTCGCCAACTATTTCCACGAGCACGCGCCGTTTGCCATCAAGGCGTTGCGCGCGGGGAAGCACGTCATGAGCGAAACGGCGGCCAACACGACGCTCGCCCAGGGTGTGGCGTTGTGCCGGGAGGTCGAGCGCAGCGGCAAGACCTATCTGTTCGCCGAGAATTATCCGTTCACGGCGTTCAACCTCGAAATGCAACGGCTCTATCGCACGGGGGAAATCGGACGCGTGATGTACGCCGAGGGCGAGTATAACCACCCGATGGACGTGGACAGCCTGAACCGCCTCTCGCCCGGCCTCAACCACTGGCGGAACTGGCTTCCTTCGACCTACTATTGCACCCACGCGCTCGCGCCGTTGATGTGCATCACAGACACGATGCCCGTCTCGGTCAACGCGCTCTCCATCGCGGCGCCCGAGATCACCTCGAAGTTGCCGCGTCACAACGATCCCGGCTCGGTCATTCTCTGTCGCATGAACAACGGCGCCGTGTTTCGCATCTTCGGTCTGTGGGTGCCGGGCCACAGCAACTGGTACCGCGTTCACGGGACGCGCGGCGCAATGGAGATCACACGCGATCCGGGCTACTTCGGCAGCGGAAAAATTCGCGTGTGGCACGATGAATGGGATCGCAAACGCGGCGAACTCGCCGAGCGCACATACGTTCCCGACTGGCCCGAGCATGGTGCGATGGCCCGTAAGGCCGGGCATGGCGGCGGCGATTTCTGGACATCGTTTCATTTCTCGAACGCCATCCGCGCGCACCGGCAGCCGTATCTCGACGTCTATCGCGGCGTGGCCATGAGCAGCGTGGGCATTCTTGCCTGGAAGAGCGCTCTGGAAAATGGAAAGCCGTTCGAAGTGCCCGATTTCAGCAAAGAGTCCTCGCGCAAGCAGTACGAGAACGATCATTGGTCACCCTGGCCGCAGGATGCCGGCTTCGGTCAGCCGCCCGCGAGCATTCGCGGCTTCATCAAGCCCAGCGCCCCGGCGCTTCGTCGCGCCCGGAAGACCTGGAAGGCGATGGGCTATAAGGACGTGTAGCGCGCGCGTCCCGGGAACATGATGGCGATCAACCTGGGCATCTGTGGCGTCGGCGCGTTTGCGGATTGTTTCATTCCGCTGTTCAAGGCGCACCCGCTCGTGAAATCGGTTATGCTCTGTGACCTTGATCCGGCCAAGCTCAAGGCCAAGGCAACAAACCACGGCATCGCGAAGACCTGTCCCTCGCTCGAAGAACTCTGCCAGACCGACGTGGACGCCATCGCCATCTTCAGCCAGAACTGGCTGCACGGTCCGCAGGCGGTCCAAGCGTTGCGCGCGGGCAAACATGTCTATTCTGCGGTGCCGTCGGCGATCAGCATGGAAGAAATCACCAAGCTCGTGCGGACGGTCGAACAAACACGCCGTATCTACATGGTCGGCGAGACGAGCTTTTACTATCCGACCGCGATTTACTGCCGGGAACGATTCCGCGCCGGCGACTTCGGCGCGATCGTGTATGGCGAGGGCGAGTACTACCACGATTTCGATCACGGCTTGTACGAGGTCATGAAGTGGCGGGGCGGCCCCGACTGGAAGAAATTTGCCGGCAGCCCGCCGATGTATTACCCGACGCACTCGACCAGCATGATCGTCGGGGTCACCGGCGCGCGCATGACCCACGTGTCGTGCTTCGGATGGGTGGACCATCACGAAGACGGACTGTTCCGGGATGGCGTAAACGTTTGGAACAACGTCTTCAGCAACGAGACCGCTCTCTTTCGCATGTCCGACGGGAGCACCGCGCGCATCAATGAGTTCCGCCGGATCGGCCACGTCGGCGGCGAGCGCATCAACCTCTACGGAACGAATGCCAGCTTCGAAGAACAAGCCGGCAACCGAGTGTGGGTGACGAAAAGGGAAAAGCTGGATGTGACTGAGGTCTTGTCTTGCGCTGCGGTGCCGGCGAAAGAGGTCGGCGGCATGTCCGCGCTGCCCACGTCGGATGCGGTTTATCGTGGCGTCTCGAAGGTGCATCCCGTCGAGCGATTGCCGCGCGAGTTCGTCGGCCTGCCCAACGGTCACAACGGCTCGCATCAGTTCCTCGTGGACGATTTCGTGAAAGCATGCGTGGGCGGCGAACAACCGCCGAACAACGTCTGGATGGCAGCACGATACCTTGTCCCCGGCTTGATCGCGCACGAGTCGGCGAAGAAGGGCGGTGTATTGTTGGAGGTGCCGGATCTGGGCGGAGCAATGTAGGGGCGCACGGCGGTGCGCCCATTTTGGAATTATCGCCTCAATCAATCGGGCGCACAGCCGTGCGCCCCTACTGAATCAACGACTTCAAATCATGCTCCACGCGACCGTCGGGATAGAGGTAGTTCCGGCTGCTGTCACCGCCGCCGTGGAATTTCTCGTAGTCACCCATGATCGGAGGCCAGAGCTTCATCGCGGCGATGTCAATCTGCGCGCGGTCAATCAAGCGCCCGTTCAACAGGCTGTTCCAACTGTAACTACACCCCTCGGCTTCGTAGAACGTCTGCCCGGCATCGAGCGGCTGCCGGTCCGCGGGACACTGGAAGACCTTCGATTGCTGCTGGCCGACGTGCGGCGACAGCAATGCCGCAATCGCCGGCAGGTTGGTGTTCACCGTTGGCTGCATCGCGGCCACCGGCAGGTACTGGCGGTGATCCTGCGCGTAGAGGTTCACGGCGATGCCAAGTTGGTGGAGATTCGACAGGCAACGCGATTGCCACCCGCGCTCGCGCACCTTGCCGAGCACGGGAAACAACAACCCCGCGAGTAGTCCGATGATGCCGACGACGATGAGGAGTTCCAACAACGTGAACGACCCACCGCCTTGCCGGCTCTCGACTCTTGGCCCTCGACTCTCGACTTTCTTCACTGAAAGCTCTCCAACTGTCGGATAAACTCCTGCGCCATCGGCTCCAGCAGCGCGCGCTCCCGGGCGCTGAGTTCCTCGTGATACGTCGAGAGGATGCGTTTGACCTGGGTCTTTGCTTCCTCGGTGCGCAATCGCTCGTCGATCCGCTGCCGTTCGTCGGTTGTCAGCTTCTCAAACCGTTCCTGCATCCGGGCGACCTCAGCTTCCACCCACGCGCGCTGTTCGTCGAGCGACTTCTGGCCAAACTCTTCGCGAAACCGGTCCACCGCCTGATGGAACATCGCCTCGCTGATCCTCTTCTTCGATTCGGGGTCGAGCTTCTTCCATTGTTCGAGCAGCTCGCGACGTTCGTCCTCGCTCATGTTGAGGCGCTCGCCAGGATCCCACAAGCGGGCAAAGCGTCCGTCGTCGGGTTCGTTGCGTGAAAGAAGGACCGAAGCGGCCACCAACGCTGCCAGCGCCAAGGCACTGCCGAGGATCAGCCAGCGGCTGGCTCGCTTGCGGCGTTGGATTGCGTGCGTCGGCATCAGGGGAACTTATCAGACCTTCTCATTGGGTTCAATGCAGGCGCTCTCGATCCGTATTCGTGTGCTTCTCTGGTTGCCATGGCAGGCCGGACTTGGCATAGAGATCGTCATGGCAACGTCCATCATCACCAAGACCACTCTCCGCTCCACCGTCGAACAGGTCGTCCACGCGACGCCGATCTACGACATTCACACGCACCTGTACGATCCGGCGTTCGGGAAACTGCTGCTGTGGGGAATTGATGAATTGCTGACGTACCATTACCTCGTCGCCGAAGTGTTTCGCTACCACTCTCTTCCCTACGACAAGTTCTGGGCGATGAGCAAGACAACGCAAGCCGACCTCATCTGGAAGCTGCTTTTTCTCGACAACTCGCCGGTGTCGGAGTCGTGCCGGGGAGTGTTGACCACACTCAACCGGCTCGGTTTGGACACAAAGAAGCGTGACCTGCCGGCGATCCGCAAGTGGTTCGCAAAATGGAAGACCGAGAAGTACGTGGACCTTGTCTTCAAAACCGCGAACCTGCACACCGCCGTGATGACCAACAGCCCGTTCGACGACCTCGAACGCCCGGTCTGGCTCAAAGGTTGGAAGCGCGATGGACGATTCAAGGCAGCGTTGCGAGTGGACCCGGTGCTGATGGATTGGGAAACAACGGCCAGCACGCTTCGCGAGTGGGGTTATACGGTCACGCCCGAGCTCAACGACAAGACCGTCTCGCAGGCGCGTCGCTTTTTCGCCGATTGGACGAGACGGATGAACGCCCTCTACTGCATGGTCTCGCTCCCACCGTCGTTCCGGTATCCCGATTCATCGTTGCGGACGGCGCTCATTGATCGCGTGATCGTTCCGCACTGCCGGGAGCACGGGATGCCATTCGCGCTGATGATCGGCGTCAACAAACTCATCAACCCGCAGCTCAAGCTCGCCGGTGACGGCGTGGGCCGGGCGGACGTGGACGCCGTGCGCAACCTCTGCGCGCAGTATCCCGACAACAAGTTCCTCGTGACGATGCTCTCCCGGGAAAACCAACACGAGCTCTGCGTCGTGGCGCGGAAATTCCGCAACCTGATGGTGTTCGGCTGTTGGTGGTTCATGAACAACCCGAGCATCATCGAGGAAATCACGCGCGAACGGATGGAGTTGCTCGGCCTGAGTTTCATCCCGCAACACTCCGACGCACGCGTGCTCGACCAGGTGATCTACAAGTGGGATCATTCGCGCCGTATCATCGCCGACGTGCTCGTGGACAAATACAGTGATATCCTCGACGCCGGGTGGAGGCTCACGAACTTGGAGATCGAGCGCGATGTGCAGAAGCTCTTCTCGGCAAACTTTGAACGATTCATCAAGTAGCCGCGAGCGTCAGCAAGTGGCCGCCGCATCGCCACTCGCTGACGCTCGCGGCTACCGGCAACCATGAAAGACTCTGTACAACGTGTCCGCGCCGTCATCCACGGTTGCACGCCCGACCGCGCGCCGCTCTACGATCTGTTACGCAACGATGCGGTGATCCGCCATTTCACGGGCGAGGAATTGACCACCGAGAACGCCGAACGCGTCGTTTTCCGGTGCTACGAGCCGGCAGTGGACGCCACCCGGCCAATGGTGCGCCTGCCGCGCGCAGAGCAGGAATACACGCGGACGGATGGACGGAAGGAACGGGTGTTCCGCTGGACCGTCTGGACGGAACACCAGACCTATGCCGATTCCGACGCCTATGCTGCAGCCAAACGCAAAGAACTCGATAGCATCCCGGCGTGGACGACCGAGCGTCAGAAGCAGATGGACGGGCATCTCGCGTCGGTCGCCGAACATCGCCGCAAACTCGGCGAGGTGTTCTTCTTTCCGACGGCACCGGGCGTGGGTCTGATGGGCATTTACGGCGAAGTCGGCCTGGAGCAATTCTCCTACTATCTGGCCGATTGTCCCGAGATCATCGAGATGTGGATCGAACGCAACGCCCTCGCGGCAATCGAATGGGCCGAGCATCTTCCCGCCGATCACGGCATCGAGGCGGTATTCGTCGGCGACGACATCGCGTACAAGACCGGGCCGGTGCTCTCGCCGGAGTGGTTCCGAACGCACTACTTTCCACGCTTCGCACGCGTGATGGCGGCGTACCACAAACGCGGGATCAAGGTGCTGTTTCACTCCGATGGAAACTTGAACAGCCTGCTCGATGGTCTTGTCGAGGCGGGGATTGACGGGTTGAATCCCATCGAAGTGCTTGCGGACATGGACGTCGGCGACATCCATCGCCGCTACCCGCACCTGTTCATGAGCGGCGGAATTGATGTCTCGCAACTTCTCCCCTACGGCAAACCGCAGGAGGTGAAGGATGCCGTGCATCGCGCCATTGATGCTGCCGAAGGACGGTTGATGGTGGGTTCATCCACGGAGCTGCATAACGACGTCCCGCTGGCAAACTTCCTGGCCATGCGCGAGGCGGTGTTGGAACATCGGTATTGAGTGTTCGTAGTAGAGCGCTTCAGCGCGGACTTCCGTTTGCCGATTGATCTCACGACCGCGCTGAAGCGCTCTACTACGAACGCCAGTGTTGCATCCAGCCGTCCGAAACCTTACAAGCGCTCTCCGTCATGGCTCGCTCTCTGTGCCTCATCTTGGTGTTCGCCGCAGTCTCCGCCTTCGCCGACACCACCAACGCGCCGTCCAGGAAGCTCGTCGTTCAATCCTTCTCGCTCAACCAATACGCGCGCGAGTTCGACGGTCAGTGGCAGGGCATCACGGTCGCCTCGGATGGGAATTGTTACTTCGGTGCCTCGTCGCATTCCGACAAACGCGGCGCAGGATTCTTCCGCTACAACCCGCGCACGAAGGAACTCACCGTCCTCGCCGACGACATCTCTCGCGTTTGTGGCGAAAACCCGCCCCGCGCGGTGCCGCAGGGAAAACTGCACAGTCCGATCGTCGAAGCCAACGGCTGGCTTTATCTGAGCACGCATCTCGGCTGCTACACGTCGGAAGGGAAACAGAACTACCCCGGCGCGCACATCCTCGGCTACGAACTCGCCACCGGGAAGTTTCGCGATTACGGCGTGCTGCGGAAACGCTTCAGCGTGTACTCGGCAATCGGCGTGGATTCCGGACGACGCTGCCTCCACGCGTTCGTCATGCCGTTGTGCCCCGACGATGTGCGCCACGGCGGCGCCCATCTCTACCGGCTCGACTTGCGCACGGGACGAAAGACCGACCTCGGCATGGTCAAGCCGGGGCCGTCCGAGTTCAACGGCTCGTTTTGGTTCTTCGTGGACGCCCGCGGCGACTGCTGGTTCACGATGGGACGCGAAAACGGCACCCTCTTCCGCGCGCGCGCCCGCACCGGCAAAATCGAGCGCTGGAACGACGTCTTGCCCCGCGCAGGCCTTGCTCCCCAGCGGGAATCCTCGCTCCGTCAGTTCGATCGTCACTGGACATGGGCGCAGGCGTTGCCGGGTCGCGAGCGGTGCGCGTTCACAATGGGATTGTACGAGTACCAGCGCGAGCCGGGCCGTCACGTGTTCTACGGCGACGAGCAACTCTGGTTGTTCGACCCGCGCAAGAACATCGAGAACGGCGACGCGTTTCAGCGCGTCGGCTATCTCGGTCCGAACTTCCTCGGCGTGGCGCTTGGCGGCAACCGGGTTTATTGCGTCCAGCCCACCATTGGCACAGACTCCAGCCCGGCGATTCCGCCGCCGATCACCACCCGCAGTTTCCAACGACGAGTTCCGCCGGTATTCCTTCGCAGCCTGCCGCTCGATGCACCCGAGAACGCGCTGCCTGCCGATCACGGTCAGATTGTGGACCAGGACGGACGTGTGGCGCTCAGTTCCGAGGCCATCGCCGCTGACAGCCACGCCCGCGTGTACATGGTCGCGGATTTTAGTCTCCTTCCCGGCGAGAAAAGTCTGCTGCGTTTTCATGAGCGGACGAAGACCTATCGGGAGGAAAATCGCGGGATGTTCTTCGCGGTAGCCGAGGTGGAGTAAGGGCTACCCACGATTTTCCTTGCGAGATCACCACCTTCCGAATGCAATCCCCGCCCATGCCAAAACTCAAACTGCAGTCGTGGATGGAAAGCGGTGACCTCGGCCCGCTCGGCGGCGCGGGCGGCAACGTGCGGATGCTCACCTCCGCGCCAGCGCTGACGACCAACATCTATTGCGAACAGCCGTACTGCTCCGCCGACGGCAATCGCCTGGCGTTGCTCCGCTATTACCGGCTTGGGCCGGGCTCGACCGCGGAGTTGCTCCTGTACGAAATCTCCTCGTACCGCCTGTCGCTGCTCGAACGCGACGTGGTCGGGGTCGCGAACGCGGCTTGGAGCGGCGTGTTGTTCGTGTCAGTTGCGAAAGGGAAGACCAAGCGCCTGGTTCGGTTTGATCTCAACACGCTCGAACGCGAGGAATTGTTCTCGCTCTCAAAGTTCCCGCCCGGCGGCATTTCGACCGTGAGCGCCGACAGCCGGTATGGACTCGGTGGCGCGCGCGCGAAGGGAGATAATCTTGGCATCTACCGGCTCGACCTTCGCAACGGCAAATGGAAGATCGTCCATCAATCGCCCGACATCTGGAATCCACATCTGCAGTTCCGTCTCCATACCGGCTCGCGCATCTTGATCCAGGAAAACCGCGGCGGCCGCGTGGACAAGACCGGTAACTGGATTCAGGTCTTCGACCCGAAGCGCGGCGTCGGTCTGTACTCGATTGCCGCCGATGGTAGCGACCGCAAGGATTTTCCCGTCGGCCCGCCGCACACGCCGCGCACGACGGGTCATGAGTGCTGGATCGAGAACACCGACCGCGTGTTGGTGACGGTGGCCGATTTCCACAACGACGGGAAGAACCGCGGGACGCTGCTCGAATGCTCACACGACTGGCCCAAGCCGCGCGTCGTGAGCACCGCCGAGCACCGTTGGAATCATATCTCCGCC
>CAZOTB010000117.1:0-19993 GCA_964582645.1 uncultured Verrucomicrobiota bacterium
TGCCAGAGCGGACTGGAGACGACCCAGGCGGCAGAGCCCCCGTCAACTTAAATGTCGAATGTGGGGATGAGACCCCGAATTTGGGAATCCGAATTTGCTGTCCCGAAGCGATACGAACGGTCCATTTTGAGGCCACGATCGCGTTTCTTCAGAGAGGAGGTCATCCAGAAAAAATCCGACCTTCAAACGTTGATCACTTCTACACAATTCTGCCTTGGAAAGAAACCACGAGGTTCTCCTTCCCATCGCTAGGCATTCGTGGTATTGATCCGGAACAAATTCTCGATTTACTAAGCCGTGATCCAAAGGCGGGCGAGAGCGATGATCCTTCTTGGATACAGTCTATTCTTAATTAGTGTCCAACACGTAGCATCTGTCTTTGGCCCTACATAAGGTTGGACGTTAGGTTAATTAAGCACCATGGACATGAAGGTTCGAGTGGGCATAGATGAGGTCGAGGTGCCGCCTCGTCGCCCTGATGAGTCGGATGCTACCTTCGATCAGGTAAACTTCATGTTGCGTCACGGCCTACTGAGAGACGAGGACGTGCGATCCCTTGGCAGAGATCAGGCGGCGTACCTCATTAAGTACTTGAGGTCCACCCCCGAAGCCCGTGCAGAGCGGATCCGGATCGCTCTGGCCATCATTGCGTTGATTTTCTTTGTCTTCTTGGTTGTGCCTGGGTACTTGAGGCTGTGGCTCGGCGGGCCAGACGGCAGGTGAGACCGCTTCTGCTGCACAGCCCGGCGAGTGGAGGGAAGCACGGCGTAAGAACCGGGGTCGTAGAACATCCGGGGTCACCCATTAAAGGTTCCGATCAAGACAAAAAGAGCAACTGGTTCCGACGACGGCGGCAATCCCGATCGAGGTGGTGGAGAACGTGGGAGCGGTGTTGGTGGATCACGGATTCTACAGCGCCGAGGCGGTTCGGGCGGTGGAAGCCAACGGGCAGACGGTGGTGTATGCGGCGGTGGAGAAAACCGGGCATCATCGGAGCGTGGCCGATTTGGAGAAACAGAGCGATCCGCCGCCGCCCGGGGCGGAAGCGAGCGCGGTGGAAGTAATGCGCCATCGAGTGCGAACGGCGGCGGGGAAAGCGAAATACAAGTTGCGGCAACAGACGGTGGAGCCTGTGTTTGGGATCATCAAAGAGGCGCTGGGGTTTCGACGATTTTCGTTACGGGTTCTGGCGCAAGCGGGGCTGGAGTGGACGCTGGTATGTCTGGCGTACAACCTGAGGCGGCTGCATCGGTTGGAGATGGCGGCGACGGTTGGTTAATCGTCCACGGGGGAAGAGTTGGCGTCGCGGATGACGGGGTCGGGAGCGGAGGTGTAAGCGCGGAGAAGCGAGTGGAGGGGTGAACGGTTGAAAAGAGGAAGCAGCCGCCGAAGCGGACAGCCTGCTCCCAAAATTCATCGCGCTAACTCCGACAGGCTGCTAGTGCGGTATCTTCAAACTGGCGAACGCCGATTGCGCGATGCGGTGATGGCCCACATCGAGGCCATCGGCGATTGGGAATACTGGTCGTGGATCATGTGGCGGAAGAAGAACGCCGACCCGAACGCGATCTTCGATCTGTCGTACGGAGAGAACAGCGCGACGCTCGCCATCGCGTACGATTGGCTTCATGACGAACTCTCCGCTCGCGAGCGCGCACGGTTCGTGAAGATCGCACGGGAACGTGCGCTCGTTCCCTATCTACTGCACACCCAACCAGACAAACATCTGTGGTGGTTCAAGAGGCTCAATTCAAACTGGACGTCCGTCTGTTCTGGCGGCGCCGGCATGCTCGCGCTGGCGATGCACGAGGAACTGCGGGAAGCGCGCGCAGCACTTCCTCGGGCTGAGGAATCGCTCGCGGTCTTCATCAGTTTACTCGATGACAGGTGCGGCGCGTGGCAGGAGGGGCTTGGGTACTGGAACTACGGCATGCGATACGCCTTTATGTACCTGTTGAGCCACGAGAACGCGACTGGGCGGCAGCATCCCCCTTGCTATGCAAACCTGCCGTGGCCGCCACGCTTCGCTACCCGCTGGACTTCTGTCCCAACGGCGTGCCGTGCAGTTTTGGCGACGTGTACTCCTGGCAACCGCTGCCTTTTCATTACGCGGCAGCGCTGCGCCTGGGATGTACTGACGTGTTGGCTGCGCTGGACGATCACTTGGCGCGGTATCCCGCTCGCAAAGGATCGTGGTCCGACCCCGCGGAACTGTTGCTCCTGCATCCGCGAACAAAAACCCGTTCGCCCTCCCATCCGCGTTCCGTCGTCCGACTGTACCGCGGCCAGGATTGGAGGATTCTCGCCGATCAGTTGCCGCATCCTCATTTTTACATTCCGGTGCGCCGCTTGGCCAGACTCACCCCGCGCGCGTCGTTCGGACGCGGGGCAGGATGAACCGATCCACATCCGCCTCGGTGGCAGCGACGGGCACGTTGCGGAACAAGAACCAATGCTCGACGTGCTCCAGCGTCGCGCCCGGTTCGAGGCGCGTCAGGGGGCCGAGCGATTCCACTTCGAGCGTGTCCTTGTTCGTGAACAACTCGCAGTTTGCCCCCAAGTCGGCATACGACGCGGCCGGGCAATACGGAAAGCGTTTCACGAACAAGTGCCCGCCGCGCGCGTAGGCTGCCCATCCGTCCAGCACGCGTGCGCCGATCTTCTGTGGTTCCCCCGCGCCTGTGTCCTGTCGGAGCAAGACGTACTTGCGCGCGAACATCCAGCGAGGATCGCTCAGATCCGTGAAGGCCCAGAGGGTGAGAGTGCTTGTCGGGGACAGATCTTTTGGATGCGACCCGCGCGGCGGAAGCGGTATGATGCCCGTGCCGCCCGGGGCCATCATGGACACCGTCCAGGGCGCAAGTTCGACCATCCAGCGGTTGTGGTTGCGAAGCCGGTGGGTAATCCGCACGCGCGCGGCGCTGCCGGCCACGCGGATATCGAGTTCCTTCTGGATGCCCGTGCTCGGTTCGGTCGGTTGAATGAAGCGCACGAAACCGGAATGCGGCTCGACCTGGACGGGGTCGTTGTCGGGAGCGTACGTACGCGCCGCGTCTTCGGGGGCGTGCCAGAGTCGGTGCCCGCCGCCCAGTCGCCAGGTGCGACCTCCCCGCTTGCCTAGGTCTTTGGCATGTTCGTAGAATTCGTTCGCTTCGCCCACGAAGCCGAAGCGAATGACGCGCGGCCCGATGACAGTGGTGACGATCAGTTCCACGCTCCCATTGGACAGCCGGCAACAGTTGGGCCAGCGGCCGTACTTGACGCTGGACCGCTTCACGTCACTTCGCCCAGTCCATCGGCGCGGGCTGAGTGAACGTCGAAGTGATCTCGACGGGCCGGTTGCGCTTCAGCGATTGGTGCGCCGCACAACAAATCTCGACGACGTGCGCGGCCTGATCGCCCGTGGCGCGATGGGGGCGGTTCTCCGAAATCGCCAGCGCCATGTCGAGGACGGCGCGTCCCCACTCGGTGCCCTGAAACGGCTCCTTCACCAACGGCAACGGTGCGTACGGCTTGCCGAACTCGCAAATCTCGATTGGCCCCTGAAACGAGTGCCATTCGACCCAGATCGAGCCGAGATCGCCGTGTAACTCGAGTCCCGTCTGTTTGCTGCGCACGTAGAAATTCGTCGTCAATCGAACCAGCGGACCATTCTCCAGTTCCACCATCGTCACCACGAAGTCAGGCGTCTCGATGTGGAACGGCGTGCCCTCCTTCGTGACCCGGTCGGGATGCAACACTGTGCCGCACGCCGTGACGCGTCGGGCGGGGCCGAACATCGTGGTCAAGAACGTCAGCGGATACACGCCCACGTCGAACAGCGCGCCCACGTCGTAGAACGGGCCCGGGTTCGGGTGCCACGATTCGATTCGCCCCCAATTCACCTCGGCGTACGCCACGCGCACCTTGCCGATTTTGCCTTCGCGGACGGCTTTCCATGCGGTCTGTTGCGCTTCGCCCATGAACGTGAAGGGCGAACAACCGAGTCGAAGCCCTTTCTGTTTTGCCAACGCCACAAGGGCCTGCGCTTCCTTGTACTTCAGGGCGAGCGGCTTCTCGCTGTGGACGTGTTTACCGGCGTTGAGGCATTGGGTGATGACCTTCTTGTGGGCGTGGTGAATGGTGAGGTTCACCACCAGTTCGATGCCGGGATCGGCCAGGAGTGCGCCGACGGACCGGTAGGCCTTGACGTTGTACTTGGCGGCGAGCTCGTTTGCCCGCTCTGATTCCTTGTCGGCCACGCCGAGGACCTGGATCTGCGGGTACGTGGTCAGGGTTTCCATGTACGGCCCCGCGATGTTCCCGCAGCCTACGACGCCGATGCCAAGTTTCTTGTCGTTCATAATTCTGCTTTCTGTCCCAAAAGTGCGGCAAGAAGACTTGAACAACAGCCGAGAGTCAAGTACGAGATGGCCACCCAATCATGGCCAAAGCAAAGCAGAAGGCACTCATCACCGGCGGCGCGGGCTTCATCGGCAGTCACCTGTCCGAGTATCTCCTCAAGCGCGGCTGGGACGTGACCATCATTGACGACCTCTCGACGGGACGTTTCGGCAACATCGAGCACCTCACCAAGAACCCGCGCTTTCACGTTGCCATAGATTCCATCGCCAACGAAACGGTCATGGATCGGCTGGTGAGCGAATGCGATCTCGTGTTTCACCTCGCCGCGGCGGTGGGCGTGCAACTGATCGTGCAGGATGCCGTGCGCACCATCGAGACGAACATCTCCGGCAGCGAGATGGTGCTCAAGGTCGCCAATCGTTACCGGAAGAAAGTGTTGATCGCCTCCACTTCCGAAGTGTACGGGAAAACGAACAAGACTCCTTTCCGCGAGGACGATGACATGGTGCTCGGCCCGACCAGCAAGAGCCGGTGGAGCTATGCGTGCTCGAAGGCGATTGATGAGTTCCTCGCGCTCGCGTATCACAAGAAGTACGACCTCCCGGTCGTGATCGTGCGGCTCTTCAACACCGTCGGCCCGCGTCAGACCGGCGCGTACGGCATGGTGATCCCGCGGTTTGTCACCCAGGCCGTGCAGGGCGAGGACATCACCATCTATGGCGACGGCAAGCAATCCCGATGTTTTGGCAACGTCGAGGACGTGGTGAAAGGGATCGTCGCGCTCGCGCTCGAACCCCGCGCGGTGGGGCAGGTGTTCAACCTGGGAGCAACGAGCGAGATCAGCATCGAGGACCTCGCCCGGCGGGTCATTGCCATCACCAAGAGCAACTCGAAGCTGGTGTACGTTCCCTACGATCAGGCCTACGAGAGCGGGTTCGAAGACATGCGTCGGCGCGTGCCCGACATTTCCAAGGCGGGAAAACTCGTCGGCTACCGGCCGCGCGTCACGCTCGACGAAACCATCCGTCGAGTCGCCGCACACGTGCGCACCGAACTGGCAACAGCGAAACGGAAGCGCTTTAGCGCGCCACGTTAGTCCCGCGCTCAGCACTGTTTTCTCACGGCTTCGCCTTGGGGCGCGTCAACGGCACGAAGGCCACGGCTGCGATGTTTTCCGTGGTGATCCTGCCATCGGCAGCCTTGGTCACGAGCAACAGGTTCTGGGTCTGCCACGGCCCTCCGACGGGGATTGCGATACGGCCACCGGGCTTGAGTTGATCCAACAACGGGGGCGGAACGTGATCCGCCGCGGCGGTGACGATGATCGCGTCGAACGGAGCGTGTTCCTTCCAGCCGAAGTAACCGTCGCCGATGCGAACCGTGACTTTGTCGTACTGGAGCCGTTGCAAGCGTGCCGCGGCGCTCTTACCGAGTTCCTCGACGATCTCAATCGTGAACACGGCGTCGGTGATCTCAGCCAGCACGGCGGCCTGATAGCCTGAGCCGGTGCCGATTTCGAGCACGCGTTGGCCGGGACGCAGATCGAGCAGTTGTGTCATCAACGCCACGATGTACGGCTGGGAGATGGTTTGGCCGTAACCGATGGGCAACGGACGGTCGGTGTACGCCTCGTCTAGCTCGGACGCGCGCACGAACTCATGCCGCGGCACCTTGCCCATCGCCGCGAGCACAACCTCATTGGTGATGTCGCGGGCCTTGAGTTGGTCCGTAATCATGCGGGTTCGTTGCAGGTTGTAATCCTCCCCCAACCCGCTCAACGCGATCAGCCACACAATCAGGATCGCGGGCACGGCATGCGTCTTCCTCGCTTGGTGGTGTTCGTTCATCCCGCTGCGAGTCAACTCTTCTTCGCTGTGATGGCAAAGAAGCCGGTGATCTGTTTTTCCACCCGCTTGCTGCCGCACGCCGGACACGATTGGCGACGACGAACGAACTCGCTGATCGTCATCGTTTTGGAAAACTTCCTGTGACATTTCAAGCACAGGAAATCATACGTCGGCATTCGCTCTCACCTCCCTTCGGACGATGTGAGTCTCAGGTTCATTCCACCACCCAGATGGTGAATCCAGTCGGGTTGCGGAGAAGCTGCTCGACCACGCCATGCGACAGAAATTGGCCGAACATGGATTTGCCGCGTCGGCCCACGACGATGGTGTCGCAGTTCTCATTGGTGGCGGCCCACAGAATCTGCTCCACCACTTTGCCGCCATTGCGGGCGATCTTCGTCGTGACGGCGGTCGCGGCAACTCCCTCCCGGATCACGCGCTCCCGGAGGTCCGCCAGCATCTTCTCTGCGCCGTCGGGCGTTTCGCGCTCAAAGCTCGCGATGAGTTCCGCCTGCTTTTGCGGCGACGGTTTTTTGCCGGGCAGGTGCGTACATTCGGGCAGGACATGGAACAACACGATGCCCCACGTCTTTGCGCCGTGACCGGCGCACGCTCGCGCCGCGTACTGGGCGGTTTTCCAGGACGCCTTCTCGCCATCCACGGGTACGAGCAGTTTGTGTTTCATTTATTCGACCACCCAGATCGTGAATCCCACGGGGTTGCGGAGCAGCTGTTCGACGACGCTCCCGAGGATGAATTGGCCGACCATGGATTTGCCGCGTCGTCCGATCACGATGGTGTCGCAGTCATGGTCGGCCGCGGCCCGGAGAATTTGCGGGACGATGCTCCCGCGTTCTTTGGCTACTTCGGTGGTGATCTGTTCCGGCCGCACACCCTCCTGCACCAGGCGCGCTTCCATCTCCGCGAGCATGTGCTTCGCCGCCTCGCGGGTTTCGCGCTCGAATTGCTCGGCGAGTTCCTCGATGTTGGCCGCCAGATCGCGGGCGCCGTAGTAGATCGGCAGTTGTGGCAGCACATGGAACAACACGACCTGCCCCGAGTTCTCCGGCGCGCCCGCATAGGCGCGTCCCACATAGATGGCTGTTTTCCAGGAGGTCTTCTGGCCGTCCACCGCGACAAGCAATTTGTGCTTCATCGCTCACTCCTTTCCCCGACTCTGCCCGACGCAATCTACTCCTTCGGGCAAGCCGCTTCAACTTCGGTGTCGTTTCCCGACTCCGCTCTCGAAGGCCGCTGCTTCCACGGCCCGGGAGACACGCGGCACGACCTGCCTGTTGAAGATGCTGGGCACGACATATTCCTCGCTCAGTTCATCGTCGCTGATGCAACTGGCGATCGCCTTGGCCGCGGCGAGTTTCATGGGTTCGTTGATATCCGTCGCCCGGGAATCGAGAGCGCCGCGGAAGATGCCGGGAAAACCGAGCGCGTTATTGATCTGGTTCGGGTAATCGCTGCGGCCGGTGGCAATGATTCTCGCGTAGGGCGCCGCTTCTTCGGGCATGATCTCGGGCGTTGGATTCGCCAGCGCGAACACGATCGGGTCTTTGGCCATTTTCCGCAACGTGCGCGGCGCGAACACGCCTGGACCACTGAGGCCAATGAACACATGCGCTCCGTTTGCCGCTTCCTCATGACTGCCGCGCAGGTTGCGCGGGTTGGTCTTCTTCGCGAGCCATGCCTTGCTCGATTCCAACTCGGGCAACCGATCGCGGCTGAGGATGCCTTTGCGGTCGCAGATCACGATGTCGCGTGCGCCCGCTGCCATGAGCATCTTGGTCACGGCCACGCCCGCGGCACCCGCGCCGACGATCAGGATGCGCAGATCGCGGAGCCTCTTCTTGATGATCTTGAGCGAATTGAGGATTCCCGCGAGCGCCACCACGGCGGTACCGTGCTGATCGTCGTGGAACACGGGAATGTCGAGTTCGGCTTTGAGTCGTTGCTCGATCTCGAAACACCGCGGCGCGCTGATGTCCTCCAGGTTGATCGCGCCGAAGCCGGGTGAAATCCACTTCACGGCGTTGATGATCTCGTTGGTGTCTTTTGTGGCGAGACAGATCGGGTAGGCGTCAATGTCGGCGAATTCCTTGAACAGCATCGCCTTGCCTTCCATGACCGGCATGCCCGCCTTCGGGCCGATGTCGCCGAGGCCAAGCACCGCGGTGCCGTCGCTGACCACGGCAACCGAGTTGTGTTTGATGGTGAGCGTGTTGGCCTTGCGTTCGTCCTCGTGGATGGCCATGCACACGCGCGCCACGCCGGGCGTGTACGCCATCGAAAGCGCGTCCCGCGTGGTGAGAGGCACTTTGTTCTGGATGCGAATCTTGCCACCGAGATGCATCAGGAACACCCGGTCCGACACGTTGATCACGCTGACCCCCTTGAGCTTTGTGATGGCGTTGACGATCGCCTTGGCGTGCGCGTCGTCGCGGGCATTGACGGTGATATCGCGCACCTTGAACTTCTTGTCCGCGCGGGCGACATCCACCGCGCCCGGGTCGCCTTCCTCTTTCGCGATGGCGGCGAGCACTTTCGCGAACATGCCGACCTTGTTTTCGACCTGCAGTCGCATCGTGAAGCTGTAACTGACACTCGGTTTGATCGTGGCCATAGGTTCTCCTGGGTTGCGCGATTCGGTTTAGCACCGCCGATGCCACGATCGCGAACGCGCAGAATCAGCCGACGGCAGAACCGGACTGCTGAAAACCGCTCGGTCAGGATGTCAGGGCGGGGCCGCGCGCAGGACAGTTTGTCGTCCGATGAAACGCTACCGGATCCACTTGAATCTCGCGCAGAAGAGGTAGTACAGCACCGGCAACACGATCAGGGTCAACAGCGTCGCGAACAGCAGCCCGAAGATGTGGACGGAAGTCAGTGGACGCCACAGCGCGCCGCCCGCCAGCGATAACGGAATCAATCCGCCGACGGTGGCCAGAACCGTGACGAGCACGGCACGCAGGCGAACCAGACCCGCTTGCACGAGCGCTGCTTTCAACTCCATGCCTCTCGCTCGCGCTTCCTCGATGAAGTCCGAGAGAACAATGATGTGGCTGACGATGACGCCTGCGAGGCTCACCATCGCCAACAGCGCCATGAAGCCTATCGTCGTGCGCATTACCGTCAGTCCCACAAACGCGCCAATCAACCCGAGCGGCACGGTGAGCATCACCACCAAAGACTTCGTGACCGAGCGGAACTGCAGTACCATGGCCAGGGCGATCAGGGCGAGCGAGATCAACATCACGCGGCCCATTTGGCCACGGTTCTTCTTCAACTCCTTCGCTTCGCCCGCAAGCTCGAGGGTGTAGCCGGTGGGGATTTGGATTTGCTGGATCGCTGCGTGCGCGCGGTTCAAGATCTCGCTGGCGAGCCGGCCGTACGGAGCGTGCGACTTCACCGTGACCGTGCGGAGCTGGTTGTGGTGTGCGATCGTGGCGAATTTCGGTTCGAGTCGGACATCCGCGAAGCTGCTGATCGGCACGGGGCGCGTCCGCGTGGATTCGATGTACAGGGTGCGAATCTTCTCCGCTTCGTTCCGTTCCTCCACATGGAGGCGGATTACGATGGGAATCAGATGGTCGCCTTCGCGCAGCTCGGTGACCTTCAAACCCTCGAAGGCGGCCTGGGTGACGCGACCCACCTTGGAGTTGTCAATGCCGAGGGTGTTGGCCCGGTCCTGATCAATCGCGATCTCGATCGTCGGCATGCGACGCCCCAGGTCGTCGTGGACGTTGTACCCTCCCGCCTCCCGCAGCGCCTGCGCCGCCTGGTCGGCCAGTCCGCGCAGCACGTCCAGGTCTTCCCCGCTGAAGCGAATCTGGATCGGCGCTTCGACCGGTGGCCCCTGTTCGAGTTGCTTGACGGTGCAGCGCGCGCCCGCGATTTCACGACCCAGTTCCTCGCGCAGCGTTGCCATGAGCTTCGGAACATCATCCGCACGGCGGGTGTTGACCAGCACCTGAGCGAGGTAATTTCCCGGCTCGCGCGGGGTCACGTTGTAGTAGAACCGCGGCGCCATTCCGCCACTGAACACGGCGGCGTTCTCGATCTGCGGATGGCGGTTCAGAAGTTCGACGATGTCGGCGCACACCCCGCGCGTCTGATCGAGCGAGGCCATTTCGGGCAACTCCACGTCAATCAGCAACTGGTTGCGCTCGGCGGGCGGGAAAAATTGCGTCCCGATGAACGGCAGGAACACGAAACTCAGCGCGAGCAGAGCGTACGCGACTCCGATGACTCGGAACGGATGATCCAGTGCGCGCTGGAGCAGTCGCTTGTAACGGGGTAGCAGTGTTTGAAGTCCGCGATCCACCATTGCGAAGGGCGGGAACTGCCTCACTTCAGCTCCTTCCTCAAAACCCTTCTGTCCGCGCAAGAGATGGAAGCCAAGCAGCGGTACGAATGTCATCGAGACGATCCGCGATGCAATGAGCGCCAGCGTCACCACCACCGGCAGCGCGAAGATGAAGGCCCCTTTGTCCTCGGGCAGCAGTGTGAGCGGCAGGAACGCCATGATGTTGATCACGGTGGCATACAGGATCGGGCGGCGCAGTTTGTAAGGCCCGAGCCACGCTGCCACGCCGCGCGGTTGGCCCTGGGCCAGTTCGCGGTTGATGCCGTCGGACGCGACCACGGGATCGTCCACGAGCATCCCGAGCGCGATGATGAGCGACGCGATCGAAATCTGGTGCAGTGGCAGCCCGAGCGCGTGCATCCCGCCGAAGGTCATTGCCACGGTCAACGGGATGGCGAACGCGACGACCAATGCGGAACGCCAATCCATCAGCAGCAGCGCCACGAGGATGACGATCAGGCCGGCTTCGAAGAAGCATTGCATGAACAGAATGATGCGATGGGCGACGGCCCTTGGCTGATCCGAGAGTGTGAGAACCTCGATCCCATCGGGCAGCCGGACTTGGAGCTGATCTATGACCCCGCGGACGGCCTTGTTGAAGTCGGCGATGATCTGGTCCTCTTTCATCTCGACGGCAACGAGGACGGAGCGGAGGCTGGAGAGGCGTCCGACCCCGGACGCTCCCGCACGACCGACGCCGCTGGGGACGGCGGCCTCTACACCGGCCGGCCGGCGCAACACATCCACCTGGAACTGGATGGGAGTCTCGTATCCCCGCCGCACCTCGAACATGTCGCGCAAGTAGATCGGCGTTCCGTCCTTGCTGAGACCGATGACCGTGCCGAACAGGTCCTTTTCGCTCCGAAACTCGCCCGAGAGCTGCACGGGGAAGTTCTGGCCCACCGCGCGAAACGTCCCGCCGGGAATGATCGCGTTCCGCGACGCGATGGCGTCCATGATCTGTTGCGAGCCAATTCCGTAGCCCACCACCTTGGGAAAGGAGAAGAACAAATAAATCATCTCGGGCACGATGCCGATCTTGCGAACTCGGCCGACACCCTTGAGTTGCTTGAGATTGTCCTCGAGATCGTCGGCGATCACCTCCAGTTGCCGATAGCTGTATCGCGGCATGGCCAGGGCGCGAATGTGGGGCAGTGGGTCCTCGTCTCCCATGAGCACGAGCGGCACGGCGAGGTCCGGGTGCATCTGGCCTTCGCCTCCATCCGAACCAGCCACCAACCTGCGAAATCGGAACACAAGCTTCCACAGCTCCTCCCGGCTCGCCGTGGTCGCGAAATCGGCCAGGAGGAGCGATTCCGACTGCACGGTCTGGATGTCATGCCCGAGATGTTCTGCGGCCATCAGTTCGATGAACCGTTCGCGAATGATCCGGCGATAACTCTGCGAGATGGACGGTGCAAAAAACGCAACCACCGTCGCGCGACCCTCGGCTTTCCCCTGCGTGCGCAGTCCCCGCACCTGGCCGCGAAGGTGATTCGCCCGCGCGATGCATTCCGCTTCGCTGATCGGCGGACTGACGAGCGCGAGCAACAGCGTGACGGTTTTTCCAAAATCGGTGTCCAGACGCGGCTCGGCGCACCCTTCCGGAAGCGCCACCTCTTGGAGCTTCGCCCGCAGCTTGTCCCACTCCTGGTCCACCCTCGCCTGACTCTTGAACACCTGGGCGATCGTGATCACCGAAACTCCCGAGCGGGACTGCGAATTGACCTCCTCAATGGTCGGCATCTCCGCGATCTTCTGTTCCAGCTTCTTCGTGACCAGTGCCTCGACCTTCTCCGCCGTTGCGCCGGGAAAACGGGTCACCAGTTGCGCCTTGCGCTCGGGAATCTTGGGATCTTCCTGCTGGGCGAGCTGGAAGTACGAAACCCAGCCCCACGCCAGCACGGTCAGGAACAGCAACCACGCCACTTCTCGGTGCTCGACGAAAAACCGAGCGAGGCCACCTCGCGGATCCGGCTGGTTGCTGCGCATGTCGCTCATGTGCGGGTTCGTCCGCCTCCTCGTCCTCGTCGTCGAGTGGTTCGAACTCGAGAACGAAAACGAGGACGACGATGCGTTGTCACCGCATCGCCTTCACCTCCACCGGCGCGCCGTCGTAGAGATTGCTCGCGCCGGCGACAACGACAACCTCGCCGACAGCCAATCCTTCAGTCACGAGAATCGAACTGGCCACGATGTCGTCGGTCTGGATCATCCGCTCGCGCGCGGTGCCGTCCTTCCCGACCACGAAGACGGCGAGTTGGCCTGCCGCGCCCGGCTGGGTGCTGGTCACCAGCGCCGACAACGGTACCAGGACGGCTTGCTGTTTGGTCCGTTCCACCTCCTCGAGCGGGACCGATGCAGTCATGCCTGACTTCAGGAACCCGTCCGCGTTATCGAGCTTGATCTTCACCTTGAACAATCGCGTCCCTTCCTGCGCGGCAACCCCGACCTCGGTCACGACGCCTCGGAACCGTTGTCCCTCGATGGCGGAGATGGTCAATGGAATCTCCTGCCCGATGCGGATGCGTCCCACGAGTTTGTCGGGCACGCCGAGCTCGACCGACATCTGCCGCAGGTCGGCGAATCGCAACACGGGTTTGCCGACCGCGATGGTCTCTCCCGAGTTGGCCATGCGCGCGAGCACCTGTCCGTCAAAGGGAGCGAGGAGGACGGATTCCTTGAGCGCCTGTTCCGCCTGGGCGAGCGAGGCCTCGGTGGTTTTCGCGTTGGCCTCCGAGAGATCGAACTCCTGCTGCGAGATGGCGCCCTGCTCGCGGAGTTGTTTGTTCCGCTCGAGCGTCTTGCGGTCGAGCTCGAACTTGGCCCTGGCCGACTTGACGGCGTTGACGAAATCGGCCTGGACCAACTGCGCCAGCGCGGTGCCCTTCTTGACCTGCGTTCCCTCCTGCCAGTCGAGTCCCGGACGCGGCCCGATGGATTCGAGAACGCCGCCCACCTTGAAGCTCAGATCGATTTCGTCCTGACCCTTCACGACGGCGAGATACGTCGGCCCCGAGGAAAGCTGGTCGCCGCTGGCGCGGACGGCGGGTGCCGCGCGCACCACGAACTTCTGCGGCGTCGGCGGGGCGGGTTTGCAGCCCGAGGCGACACCGAGCGCGGCGGTCAGGGCGACAATCGCAGTTCGGTTCATCGGTTGACTCCCTTGCAGGCGGGGCATTTGCATGAGTCGTGCCCCGTTGTTTGGCCATGAAAGCATGCCCGGCCTCGCTTCCCTGGACAGACAATTTGTCTGCGGCTTTCGGTTCGAATGACAGTTTGTCGAGGCGCAACGCCATCCCACCTCGCCACAGGCGGCACAGGGCGCTTGGGACTGCGTGATACCACGGAGTTGCCACAGGCCGCGCCCGTCGTCGTACGATGGTATCTGCGATGCTTGGCGAAGGAGTGATGAATGCCGTCCTGCGCCAGGCACACCCCTCGGACCTCGAGAACCTGCTCCGACTCTACGCGCAGTTCGAGCCGAAGGGGGAGTTCGGCGGATTGCCGCCCGTGACCCTGTCCGAGACGGAACGTTGGCTGCGTGCGGTCTGGTACAACGGCTACCATCACTTCGTCGTCGAGAGCGGGGCACGGCTGGTCGGGCACGCGATTCTGCATGAAGTCGCCGGCAAGCGCGAGGCCGAACTGTCCATGTTCGTGCATCAGGACTTCCGCGGGCTGGGTCTCGGGCGACGTCTGCTGCTGGGCGTCCTGAACCATGCCTGCAAGCAGCTTCATCTCCACCGGGTCTGGGTGCGCGTGCACGAAGCGAACGCCACGGTGCAGGAAGACCTCGAACGCGCGGGGTTCCAAACCACCGACCTCAACGACATCTTCAAAGCCGAGTTCGAAATGGGGCGCGCATTGAATTGCGCCGAGTGCAAGGGCGAGCAATGCATCATCTTTACCAAGGGACTGCCCGTCACAGTGGCCATGCCCAAGCTGTTCTGGTGAACCATGATGATCGAGGACACGATCCACATTCCCGGATGGGGCGTCGAATGCATCGTCTGTGGCAAGGACGTCACCGGCGGACGCGGCTTTGCGCATATCGAGCACAACGGCGAAATGGTGGCGCTCTGCGGGCCGTTGTGCATGGAGTTGTTCAGGCTCAAACCGGACTACTACATCTTTCGTCGCGATGCCGCCGAGTGGCTGCACCACAAACAGGAGATCGGTCTGAACTGATGGAATGACGGGCGACAGCGATGCCGGACGTGCCATGTGGGAGGTGTCTCAGCGCACCGCGGTGTTTCCGACACGCATCCATCGAAATGGGAAAGAGGGATGACGAAACCAAACGATCTCGCCGATGCGACCCTGTCGCTCGGCCACCCGGGTGGACCGAGGGGCGACGGTTGCCTCGACCTCCTGATCCACTCGCTGCAAAACCGCGCCGGCATCCTCTCAATCACGCTTGACCGCGGCCGCAACGTACTCACCCTCCACTACGATCCCGCCCGGGTCGCGCTCCGGCAGGTCAGTGGGCTGGCCAAGGCGCTCGGCATCGAACTGGGCGCGCGATTCAAGCGCTGCACACTGGAATCGCCCGACATGCACTGCCGCGATTGCCCCAACTACGTCGAACACCAGATCAGGAGAACACCGGGCGTCACCTGCGCCACAATCAATCCCTCCGCGTTCACCATCGGGGTGGAATACGACCCGCAACAGACCAACGTGGCGCAGATCGAACGGCGCATTGACTCGCTCGGCATCCGCACCCGGCCGCTGGGCGAGGCCGTACCACCGTGGATTCGACATTCGCGCGGCATCGCCACCGTGTTGTGCGGGATTGCACTGCTGACCGGCATCGTTGCGAAATGGTGGGCGGCACCGCTGTTCGTTCCGCTGCTCGCGTTCCTCGTAGCGTACGTTGCCGGCGGATGGTTCAGCGCGACGGACGTGCTCCGCTCTCTCCGCGCGTTTCGCGTGGACATCAACGCCTTGATGCTTCTCGCCGCCCTCGGCGCCGGCAGCATCGGCCATTGGGACGACGGCGCGGCGCTGCTCTTCCTGTTCTCCTTGAGCAACGCCCTCGAGAAGTATGCCATGGGACGCACCCGCCGCGCGGTGCAGGCGCTCATGGAAATCAGCCCGCGCGACGCACTGTTGGTCCGCGACGGCGCGGAGTTGCACGTGCCGGTGGAACAACTCGCCGTCGGCGATCTCGTGCGAGTCCGACCCGGCGAACGCATCCCCGCCGACGGCGTCGTGGTTGCCGGCCAATCCGCCCTCAACCAGGCAGCCATCACCGGCGAGTCGGTGCCCGTGGACGCGTCGCCGGGCACGCATGTGTTTTCGGGTACGATGAACCAACACGGTGCGCTCGACATTCGCGTCGAAAAGTCCGCCGCGCAGTCCGCGTTGGCGCAGATCATCCGGGTCGTCGAGGAAGCGCAGAACCAGAAAGCCGCCACCCAACGCGCCATCGAGCGGTTTGGCGAAATCTACGCGCCCATTGTGCTGACGCTCGCTGCCGGGGCGATTGTCGTGCCGTGGTTGTGGTTGGGCGTTCCATTCCACACCGCCTTTTACCGCGGCATGATCCTGCTCGTGGCAGCCTCGCCGTGCGCGCTGATCATCTCGACACCCGCCGCCGCGCTATCCGCCATCGCCAACGGCGCCCGCCGCGGCATTCTGTTCAAGAGCAGCAACGCCGTCGAGGACGTCAGCCAGTTGCGGATCGTCGCGTTCGACAAGACTGGTACGCTCACTCTGGGCAGGCCGCAGTTGACGGATGTGGTGCCGATGAGTGAACTGGCTGCGTCGGAGTTGCTGCGACTGGCCGCCAGCGCGGAGCAACGGTCCGAGCATCCACTCGCGCAAGCGGTCGTCCACGCGGCGCGCTCGCAGCAGATCGCGTTGGGCGACCCGACAGCATTTCTCGCCCTGCCGGGCGAAGGCATGCAAGCGAAGGTGGACGGTGTCAGCATCTGGGTTGGCAACGACAAGCTGCTTACGCGGAACGACGTGGTGTTGACTCCCGATCAAATGGCCGGGCGCGAACGGCTGGCCCGGGAAGGAAAGACCGTCGTGCACGTGTTTGATGGCAAACGCCTGCTGGGTTTGCTGGCGCTCGCGGATCAGCCCCGTCCCGAAGCGCGTGGCGTGATTGAGGACCTGCATCGTCTCGGCCTGCGCACGGTGATGTTGACTGGCGATCAGGAAACCGTCGCCCAGGCCATTGCCCGGCAGGTCGGCATCGAGGAAGTCCACGCCAGCCTCACGCCGGTGCAAAAGGTCGAGGTTGTGAAACGCATCGCGAAGCAGAAGGGGCATGTGGCGATGGTCGGCGACGGTGTGAACGATGCCCCCGCATTGGCGAGCGCCACGGTCGGCATCGCGATGGGCGCCGCCGGCAGCGATGTCGCGCTTGAAACCGCCGACGTGGTCTTGATGGGCGACGACTTGGAGACGGTTCCCTACGCGGTGGCACTCGGAAGCAAGGCGCGTCGGGTCGTGAAGCAAAACCTGACTTTCGCTGTCGCAATGATCGTGGTGCTGGTCGTCACCAACTTCCTCGGTTATCTCACGCTGCCCATCGGCGTCGTTGGCCACGAAGGGAGCACGTTGCTCGTGGCGCTCAACGGGCTTCGGTTGCTCAGGCCGTTGCGGTTGTAGGAGGCGTTGCCCGAACGCCGCAGAGGCGGGCAGGCCAGGAAAAGCCGTGGAACAATCAAGCAGTCGCCACTACGCGGCGGCGGAGTTCCAAAAGCACGCCGGTCTGTTTCGGGCCGGTTGCATGGGCAGGCGACTTCGTCATGTTCTCTGCAGTGCAGTGGGCTGGGCGTCCTCGTCATACACGGCAAAAAACGGAGGAGTCCGCTGCATTTCCTCCTTGGCGTTGACATTGGCCCCGTGGGCGATCAGCCGCTGTGCGGCGCTGAGCGCCCACTCCCTCTTGTTGCGCCAGGTTGAACCGGCGTTGTGCAACACAGTCCACTCATCGAGAGACGCTTCGTTCAGATCAACCGCCTTCGAGAGCAGGAACAAGAATGGGCTGTCATCGTGAACCATCACCGCGGAGACAGTAAGTCCGGGGGCGGGCCCGACTTTGCTCCTGCAGACCTCAGCCTTTTCGCGACCTCCCCCTTCCGTTGCGCACCGCTACGGCCAGGACGCTCCTGTCCAAATGGTTTGTGGCGCTGATGTCGGCACCCCTTGTGAGCAGCACGTCAATCACCTCCGATGCGCCTTTGTGCCAGCCCGGCAGGCTCAGGGTAGCCAGAAGCGGTGAATCACCGCTGTTGTCCTTTGCCTCCAAATTCGCTCCCTTCGCAATCAGCAATTCGACCGGCTCCTTGTGCCCCCCGATCGCCGGCAAGTGCAACGGTGTCCCCCTCCGGGAACCTAAATGCAGCTCGATCCGAAGCCCGCGCTCTGGGCGTGAACGTCCGCTCCATGAGAGAGCAGAACTTCAACCGGCTCCCTTCTGCCCTCGGCCGCTGCGACATGGAGTCGCGTGCAATCCGATGACGGATCCCGCGCGTTCACGTCGGCGCCACTTGAGAGCAGCAACTTAATGGTCTCCGGGTTGCCAGAGGATGCAGCTTCAAGCAGCAAGCGCCGCAATGCTTCCGCTCCGTATTGGGTCTGCCGGAGCCAGTCGAGATGGTCTGCCAATGAGGCGAGGTCTCCTCCTGCGATCGCCTCGCGTCCCATGAGATTCCGCTTGGCAACCGCAAGAACGGAACCCTGACATGCCTCGCAGCGGCGTGTCTTGATGGACTCAGTTCCCGATCCGCCAGCCTGTCGAACTACGGAGTCGAATATGACCCACTTGATGTCGCACCTCCCATCATGGTCAACGTCCGCATTCCACGAATCGTCGGGTCGTCGCACCCGCACTTCTTGCGCGTGCGCGCTCTTCTTGGCCCCGGCTTCGAGCGAGTCGGTGACAGTCCATGCAATCGAGTGCCTGTAGTCTTCCGAGAGTATCTTGAACAACCTTCCTGTGGTGGCCTTCAACGCCAGCACCGCGCGCCTGTGCGGCTCGAGATCCAAGGGCTTGCGCCCGGCCTTCTCAAGCACGGACGCAACAGCAACGCGGGAGAGCTGATCCCACAACCACGTGATTTCCTCCAGGTCCTCCTTCTCGCGGAATCGAACCTCCGTGCGCTTCTCGATCTCGGTCAATCGCCGTGCGAGTTCTTCCTCGGCGCAACGACGCTCGAGTGCTTCGCGCAACATGCTGGGCTTCGAGATGACGAGAACGGAGTTACTGCCCGGTGGGCAGAGATCAAGTTGGGCGCAATCAAAGTAGCCCTGCTTGGGTTCGCCCCACTGCCATCCCGCCGACAGGTTTCCCTCCAGCCTCCAAAGCCGCTCTGTTTGTGGCGGTGGCAGATGTGGGTTGAGTTCCAAGTCGGTCCTCATTTGGGACACGATAATCCAGCCATACAGCCGCGCCTGGTGATTCACGGCAGTTCGCCATTCCGTTTTGGGCGCCGCAGAGGCAGCAAGAGCAATCAGTGCAGGCAGGATCAACGCGATTTTCCTGCAATTTGTACCGACGCAGTTCCCACACACCAGGCTGTGTCTTTGCCGGTTCCACGCCGCCTGACCAGCGCTTATCTCGGTGCAATTCTTGGGCATCGGGTCAATCTGAGACACCGGCTAGCGGTTGATAAACTTGCCGAACGAGATAACGCCGTTGGTGGGCGACGAGATCACAATCACCATGCCAGTGCCAAGGCCGCCACCAGCGGGAACGGTGGCGGTGATCTGCTCGTGACCGACCACAACAATGTTCGTCAGCGTGAGATTCACCGGGGTGCCGAGGCTTACAGCCGGAAGGACGTTGGTCGGAAAGCCGATGCCGTAGATCGTGACGGCAATCGGGACATTGTTAGTGCGGGTGTTGGGCAAGACCTTCGTGGTGATGTAGGCGCGCAGGCCGACCAGCACCTGATTGATCAAAAGGGAATCTGCGCCGCTGACCACGTTTGTCTGGTTCACGTCGCCGTTTTGGTAGCCGGCTATCGCAAAAATCGGGCGAGTGTTGCTGCGCAGCCCAACCAAGACTTGACTAATCAATAGAGAATCCGCGCCGGTCACACGGACGTCACCGTTCACATCGCCTGGAACCAGGTCGTTGTCGTAGATCACATTGGTAGCGCTGTTGGGTACGCCGACCTCGTATGTGGTGTCTGGCATCAGAGTGAGAACGACAGTTTCGTTGCCCTCGATCACGGAGTCAGCCAGGGGAGTGTTGGTGAGTGTCTGCTCGGACAGGCCGGAGGGGATGATGATAAAACCCGGCAGCGCTACGTAGTCCGCGCCATTACTGGATAAACCGCGGATTGTGTAGAACACAGTGAGAGCGTTGGTCGTGCTTCCCGATCGAGTGACTTCGAATTGCGCATTCTAGTGCTTGCTCGCAACCGGTCAACGGCTGGCGGATCAGATGCACCGTCGCGCT
>CAZOTB010000118.1:0-19837 GCA_964582645.1 uncultured Verrucomicrobiota bacterium
GTTGAGCGGCCAGGTCTTCGATCACTGTAAGTACCAGTTCAAGTTCCTCCGCAAAATCACGAAGGACATCCCATTCAACTGGCAGGAGAGCGACACGGCGATTTATCTCGTCTTCAAAGCCACGCCGATCAAGGCCGACACGTACCTGCTCCAACTCGATGAGGCGAAGACGGCGGTGAAAAAACCCGGCGACGTGACGGCGAATGAGTTCCTCGTGCTGCCAACGACCTTCACGACGGAGAAAGAGTTGAAAGAATCGGAGTTTTACAAATCGTTGCGCGCGGAACACAGCGCCGCGGTCGAAAAGGAAATCACCGACTGGATCCAGGCTCATCCTCCATCCAAGTGAGGACGCACCAGGAAAGCTGAATCTTGTTGGCATTGCCCGCCCTTCGGGCACGATCGCGCGGGGTTGAACGTCGAACTTCTTGATGCCGGCCAGGTCGAAAAGGCTACGACCATTCTCCACCGGGATGGGTTTGTCGCCATCCGTGACGCGCTGACTCCGTCGCAGCTCGTCTCTGCCTCAGCCGCTGCAGCGCGTGTCATCAGGGAGCAAACCGATGCCGACCCCGAGCGCAAAGGCAATCGCGGTCACCACCGGTACTCGTTTGGCGACCAGACTCATAATTCCGAGTGGGCGATGCTCACTGCAATGGATGCGCGATTCGATCGTCTGCGCGCCCGCGGGCACGGCGATTGTGCGCGATGTGCGCTGCTGGCACGGCGGCACGGCCAACATATCGAACCAGGTGCGTCCGATGACCAGCGTCGGGTATCATGCGCCGTGGTTTCGGGCCCGACACGCGCCGGTGATGCCGCGGCGAATCTACGACACGCTTTCGCCGCGCGGACGGGAACTCTGCAAGTATCTCGTTGCGGGGTGAGGAGGGACGGCAAAGCACACTTCGGCCCACGCCTGGTTCGCGGACCAATCAATCGGCGGGAAACCTTTGCGCGGGGCCGGATGGCCGAGCACGGCACCGGGAAGTTCCGAGTTCAGCAGACGCGTTGGTAATTGGATCGGGCCGACCGTGTGCGTGATCCCGGAAGGACGAATCGTGCGGACGCCGTCCGTGATTTGCAGGTCGTAGATTTCGAGTTGCCCCATTCCCCGCACCGCCAGTCGCAGCGGCAACGGCGCACGCCCGTCCCAGTCCAGTGACACGGAATGCCGGCGCCGGAAATCTGCGCGCGGCCGCCCCGCCTCGGCGGTAAATTCGAGCGAGTAGAGGAAGTGAATCGTTTGCCACGTGCCGTCCGCACTTCGGATCTCCACTGCGGCGCCTTGCAGCGCGGGCGCTGTGTTGCGAACCCGAAACAGCAATTGCCAGCGCCCGAACAACGGGCTGGGACGGAAGACCCACTGCGGACGCTTCGCTGCATTCCGGAGAAAACGCTGAAGCTCAGCCACCCGCTTCGCGTCCTGATCGAGCATCACTTCATTCGGGTTGGGATCATCGGCGTAACGGGACCGCGCCCATATTGCGCGCGTGGCCCCTTGCGCGGCGGGAATCATTCGAGCAAACGCACGGGTGTCCGCCCCCAACTTGTGCAGTAATCGCATGACCTCGCACGTCGCACCGCGCGTCATTGCCTTGCGCATACTGGCGATCTGGAGCGCACCTTCGCGCACGAACCGGTCCCGCACCGCGACGTACCGACGCATCTCCAGGCTCAACCGCAAGGGCGCGGGCGCGTTCGTTTCCTTCGCTCGGTTCGTCAATACCACAAAATGCGCCTCCTCCCGCTTCCACGGTTTGGGCGACTCAAGCGAGGCCAGCTTCGTCCATGCGGTATTGGCCTGCCAGCGATAATAGCCCGTGAACTGATACTTCTCCGCTGCGGAAGCGATGGGTGCCCCGCGCCGACCTTTCGCTCCGAAGACGCGCTCGAAACCGAGTTCGAGCATCTTTCCCGGCTCGCGCTCGCCCGGGTTCAGCCAGAGACTCGCCGCGGCGGCATCCACGTAACAGTTCAACTCGATGGGCGTCCGCACCGGTGACCACGAGGTGATCATCATGCCGTGCGCGCCCTTGCGCTGACAGTAATCCCACCACGAAACGATGTTGCGAAGCCGGTCGAGGAAGGGCGTCAGCGGTTCATGGATGAACGACCCGTTGTTCGGACAACCGAACACGTCAAGCCCGGCCCTGCGCATGGCGCCGGTCAGATCCACGTCGGCGAAGTTGTAGAGCTCGACGCGCGGCAGCTTCTGGAACGGGTAATAAAACCAATCGTAGCCGATCACGTCCTTCGGCAGCATCGCGATCGCCTCGGGCACATAATAGAGCATGTCCGCCCACATCCCCATCCGCAGGCCGAGTTCGCGGCAGATGCGATGCAGTCGAATCGCGTGATTGGCGAAATGACGCCCGAGTCCGATTCGCTCGACCTCCTTGCGGCAGCGCGGACACTTGCCGATGTCAAACGATTCGTCGAGGCCGACATGCGCAATCCCCGCCGTGCAGTACGGCCGGATGTCTCGGATCAGGTTGCGCGCGAGCGCGAGCGTGCCTTCGTGGAGCGGACAAACCTGGCCCGAGTTCAACGGATTGCCGCTCGCATCGCGGAGTTCGCTCAGCACGCGCAGTCGCTTCACTTTCATGAGGTACGCCGTGTGACCCATGAGCGGCACGATCGGCACGACCTGCATCCCGCGACGTCCCGCTTCCGCCACGAGCCGGTCCATCTGCTTCGGCGTCAACGCGCGATGGCGTCCCACGCCCGGCTCGCTCGGAAAATCAAACGCGTCTTCGAGATAGAGATAGACCTGCTCGTATCCCCAATCCGCGTAGCGCGGCAGCCATTCGAGCAGAAAATCCAACCGCTCGATCTGGCGACCGAGGTCCCATTGAAAGGCGCGTTTCAGTCTGGTCGGTGTCCTGATTGACATGCGGGCGGATTGTTACGCACGACGCCGCACGAAAAGACACAAGAAAATGCAGCCGACACCGATGTATGCGGGGGGGGGTTACAACCCCAATCGTTTGAACTGTTCCTCGGGGGCGTCGCACTCGCGCATCAGGCGGATGAGTTGCTCCGTCATCCGCGCTTCGCTCTTCGTATCGCGCAGTGGTTTCTGCTGCTTCGGATCGGCTTCGATGTCCCAGAGCAGCGTCTGATACATGCTCTCATCGCGCGACCACGCTTTACCGGGGATCTTCATCGTGCGACACCCTTTCGTAAACGAGAACGGCTCGGCGAGTTGGATGTCCTGAAGCTCTTGCACCGGGAATCCCCCGCGCATGTGCGTCGGCATGTGAGTGTATTGAAACAACGGGGTGTTCTCCCGGCTCGTGGGCGCGCGCATATACACGTGCCGGCCATCGGTGACATTGACGTGACCGCCGAAGATGCCGAACAGCGCGGCGTCGCGCACGGACCCGTCGCTGGCAACCGCATCGCGGAGTGGTTTGCCGAGCATGTCCTTCGCGAGCGGCACACCAAAGTACTCGAGTAGCGTCGGGCCGAGATCAATGGACGGCTGCACCAAGGCCTGGCGGCGTTCGCCGCGCTTGCCGCAGCGCGGATCCCAGGCGAAGAAGGGCGTGTTCGCCAATTCCTGGTACCACGGCAACCAGACCTTGGCCCAGCAATCGTGCTCGCCGAGAAGAAACCCGTGGTCGGTCCACACGATCAGCATCGTGTCCTTCCATAGATCGAGTTCATCCATCACGTCGAGCACGTCCCCCAGATATGCATCACACATGCTCAAGAGCGACGCGTACTCGAACCGGCAATGCTCGATCTCCTCTGGTGACTCCTGCACGCGACGATACGAAGGCCAGTCAAAGTGCCGGCCCTTGTACTTCGCGTAATGCTGCCGGTAGAGATCCTTGTACTTCCGCTGCGAGAAAAACGGTTCGTGCGGGTCGAAAGTTTCGATCTGGAGAAACCAGCGGTCGTCTCGATGATTGCGGCGGATGAAATCGAGACCGGCGGAGAAGGTCTTCGACTGAGGCTGATCGTGTTCGCGGCGCATGTGACCGCGATTCACCCAGTCCTGTCGCCATCCCGGTCCACCCCGACCGGGCACCGCATCCGGGATGACCGGGTCAGCGACCTGCCCGAGCCAGGGGTCGGCCTCCTGGCCTCGGAAAAATTCCCAGGTCGAATACTTCGTGTGATACGTCGCGCCGCCGTCTTCGAAGTAATGATAGTGATCGGTGGCAAGATGGGTATAAACGCCGTTATTCTTGAGCATCTCCGGCACCGAATCGTCGAACGGCTCGAGCGGTCCCCAACTGCGATGCAGAAAGTTCGGCCGTCCCGTGTGCAGGTCGCGGCGCGCGGGCATGCAGGGCATCGAACACACGTACGAGCGGTCGAACGTCACCGTCCGCTCGGCAAGCCGGCGGAAGTTCGGCGCGTGGATCCAATCGCATCCATACGGCGGAAGCAAATGCCGGTTCAACGAATCGAACATGACCATGATTGCTCTCATGACTACCCTCAGCTTGTAAGTGTGGCTTCCGCTGTCCGCGTGGCGGCGATCATGTCGCGGGCTTGTTCGGCGGTCGTGAGCGGTTGTTTGCCCTGCTCGATGCATTCGAGGAAATGCTCCAACTGGCCGGCAAAATCGAATGGCCCGGTGTGTTGCAGCAACGTTTCGTCCGGTTGAGCATCGCGAAGGAGCAAGAGCTTCGTGTCCCACGCCACCTTGTCGCCTTCGATGAGCAATCCCTGCGGCGCATAGGTCATCAACAACGACCCCGCGGTCCCGAACACGCGAAGCGTTTGCCATGGCGCGCCGCCCGCGGCTTTCTTCGCCAGCCATCCCGTGACGTAGCCCTCGATGGTGCAGTATTGGGACGCCTCGCAGAACAACGGCTCGCCAATCCGTCCGGCATCGAGCGCGGCCTTGAGCGCGCGCGGGCCACGCCGGTAGCGGCTCACGTAGCCGACCATCAGCACTCCGCGCGCTTTGTCCCGGGCGGCGATGATGCGGTCCACCTCCTCGACAGACAACGCCAGCGGTTTCTCCTTCAGCACCGGCACGCCGTTCGGAGCGACCTCGAGATAGACGGGCGCGTGTAGATGATGCGGTAGCGCGATGATCAGCGCATCGGCCTTGGCGCCGCGAAAGTCCGCGAGTGGCTTTCCGCCGTATGCCGAGCAGAATTTCTCGGTGCTGGCCAGGTTCGTGTCGGCAGCCCACGCCCATTCACAGCGGTCGGAAAGATTGCGCGAGGCGTCGCCGTAGAACTTCGACACCCAACCGCATCCGATTAGTCCCAGTCGAATCTTGTTCATCTCAAAGCCTCATGGACGCGTCTGTGATTGAGCGCCGCAGCGCGATCTCAAAAGCATGCGATAAGAGAATCACGTCCGCGCTGAAGCGCTCAACTACAAACGCCCATGACATGGCTTTTTCGTTGACAATCCAAGGAAATATTGACATAAGGGGCGATACAAAGACCTGACATGAGTCTATGAAGCCGGAACCAGCTCACCGAAATCCACTCCACAGACAGGCGGCAGAGTGGCTGCGCTCAGAAATCACGTCCCACTGCGTTCCCGGCCAGCGATTGGAGGCTGAGAGCAAACTTGCAGTGCGATTCCGCGTTTCCATTCGTACGATCCGGGAAGCATTGAGTGCCCTCGCTCAAGAGGGTCTTTTGGAGCGCCGCCATGGGAGCGGCACGTACGTCGCCGACTTTCGGTCGCAACAACACGTTGCGCTGTGGTTCGCCATTGATCCGTTGTACCCGCGGGCGGACTATGCCCACCGGATGCTGGCGCAGATCCACGACTCGCTACAGCAGCAGGGCATCCTCGCCAAGACGTATTTCGTCCATCAAGCAGACAATAACTTCGCTGGCGACGCGGGTTATAAGGAGTTGCTGGACAATCTCGTCCGCCATCGCGTGAGCGCGTTCGTCACGGTGGTGGGCATGGTTGGTCCAGAAGCGGTCGAGTGGATGCGTCAGAATGGAATTCCCTGGCTTCACCAGGCTGCCGGCCCCGCACCCATCGAGGCTTCCGTTGGCGCTGACCATCTCGGGATGGTGCTCGATGGAACTCGTCGCCTGCTCGATCAGGGCTGCCGCCGGATCGCGTTCATGGCATGGCTCGATGGACGGGAAGCAAACACGCGCGAGCAGGAGATGCTTACCGCGTTCCGCAGCCTGCTGGCCGAACGCGGCGCGATCACCCGGCCCGAGTGGGTGAGCGGTAACCTGCACCCGACAATGCTCGGCGCGGGGTACGAGCAGTTTCGGGAAATCTGGGCGAGCGCCGACGAGAAACCCGACGGCCTGCTGGTCACGGACGACGTGTTGTTTCAGGATGTGGTGACCGCCATCGCCGAGTTGCGCATCGCCGTGCCCGCGCAGTTAAAGGTCGTGGCCCATGCGAACCGCGGGGCGGTGACCTGCCGATTTTTTCCGGCGCCGAGGATGTGCTTTGATCCGGCGGAGCAGGCGGAGGCAATTGCCGAACGAGTGGTGAAGCTGGTCCGCAAACAGCCCATCGAGCAGAGGCACGTGGTATTGACCCATCGGTGGCTCGAAGCGCCCGCCTCAAAGGTGGCTCACGCTCTGGAGCATCCGGCGTGAGATTGAGCAGCAAGAGAGGAGCATGAGCATGAACATCAGATTGTTTCTGGCAAGCGGGTTGGCAGTGTCGCTGGCTGTTTCAGTCGCGCCGTCGGCGGAAGCGGCTGACTCGTACTTCCTGCCAAGTGGAGGCGGTAGTGTAAACACCCCGGCCAACTGGAGCACCGGCAGCGTGCCCGGCCCGAGCGACACCGCCATCTTCACCAATTTCACTTCCTCGTACGTCGGCCTGTTCTGGTCGGCCGACCTGACGAATGCGAACGTGAAGTTCCTGAACAACACGCTCGATTACACGCCGTACATCTACGTCGGCTCCTACCGCTGGATCGTGACGAACCAGTTCCTGATTGATTTCAGCGTGAACAAGTTCGGCTGCCCGGTCTTCAACACCGGCAACCTGTTCGTGACCAATGATGCCGGCACGGCGCAGATGCTCATCGCTCCCACGGGCTACGGCACGATGTACTTCGCGGGCAACCTGGCGGCCACATTGGACACGTTGGTTTCCACCAACACCACCACGTATGGCACCGGACTTTGGCTCGACTACGGCACGCTCACCACCCTCCACGGCTCGACCATCAACCGCGGCGGCTGGGACCTCCAGATCGGTTTCTCGCCCGGCGCGGTCAGCGTCTGGAACATGCTCGGCGGCACCAACACCGTCCTCGGCGCCGGCGTCTCCATCGCCCAGGCCGGCAACGTCACCAGCACGGTCCACGTCGTCGGCCTCGGCACGGTCTGGACCAACGCGGGCACCTTCAGCGTCGGCAACAACGGTTTCGGCACGTTCATCATCAGCAACGGCGCGCAGGTGATCAGTTCCTCCTCGCTCCTCGGCGGCAACCCCGGCGCGCGCGGCGTGGCGGTCATCACCGGCAGCAACTCGACCTGGACCGTCGCCGGCAACAGCCGTTACTTCTACGTGGGCGGCAATCCCAGCGGCGCCCCGGCGTCCAACCAACTCACCATCGCCGACGGCGGACGCCTCAACACCACCGGCTCGGGCGACGCGCTGATCATCGGCGCGGGCACGCTTTCCCGCGACAATCAGGTGCTGATCACGGGTGCCAACTCGCTGTGGGATGCCGGTGCCAACACCGTCCACCTCGGCTACGCGCCCGGCAACCAGTTGACGCTTGCGGCGGGCGGGCAACTGCTCGCCGGCGGGTTGAACCTGGGCGTCGGAACGGGGGGATCGAACACGGTCGTGACGGTGGACGGCAACAATTCACTTGCCACCATCAACGGCACGGTGGGCGTCGGCAGTTACGCGAGCAACACGCTGCGCGTCTCCAATGGCGGACGACTCTCCAGCACGACGGCGTACATCGGCAACGGCAGCGCTTCCACGAACAACCTCGCCGAGGTGACCGGCAGCGGTTCGGTCTGGACCAACTCCGGCAGTCTCTGGATCGGGAATCAGGGCTGGAACAACAAGCTCGTCGTGAGCGACGGCGGCGCCGTCTATAATAACGGCGGACGCGTCGGCGGAAACGTCTTCACCACCGGCAACGTCGCCATCGTCACCGGCCCGGGCTCGGTATGGAAGAACAACGGCGACCTCGAAGTCGGCTGGCAGTTGGCGGAGCAGAATCAACTGATCGTGACCAACGGCGGACGCGTGGAAAGCGCGAGCGGATTCGTCGGCCGGTTCACCGCCCACAACAACAGCGCCACCGTCACCGGCCCCGGTTCGGTCTGGAGCAACTCCGCCAGCTTGTACGTTGGCCTGGAGAGCGACCGCAACACACTCACGATCGCCAACGGCGGCAGGGTGGACAGCCAGACCTCGTCCATCGGTCAGTACAGCTCTGCCAACAGCAACACCGTCAACGTCACCGGCGCCGGCTCGTTGTGGGTCATCGGCAGCACCTTCCAGGTCGGCGGCAACGGCGGCACCGGCGGCCGCTACAACCAACTCAACGTCACCGCCGGCGGCAAGGTGGACAACACCGCCCCGGCCTACATCGCCGTCGGCAACGCGGCAGGCGGCAGCAACAACGCCGTCACCGTCTCGGGCGCAGGCTCGCTCTGGGACGCGGGCGCCAACATCATTCGCATCGGCGCAGCCGGGACGTACAACAGCCTCACCGTCACCCTGGGCGGCACGGCGAAGGCGGACGTGTTCTACGTCGGCAACCCCAACGGCACCAACAACACGGTGCTCGTCACCGACGGCGGGACGCTGGACACGATCCAGTTGACGTCGCTGGGCGGGGTTGGCTCGACCGCCACGGTTCGCGAAGGCATTTTGCAGTTCTACGGCACACCCAGCGTCAATCCGAACCCGGCAGGCGGGTTCGTGATTACCAACGGCACCGTTTCGTTCCGCAACGTCACCAGCGCGCAGGTCACCCCGGTCAGCGGACTCACGTACCAGGGCGTAAACGGCTACCGCCTGAACAACGCCACCAATGCCAGCGGCACCACCTCGTACACCTTCAGCAGCGGGCTGGGCGCTTCCAATTATGCGCGGTTGACACTGACCAATCACTCCAGATGGCGCAGCGGTTCACTCACCATTGCCAGCGACGGCGGGATCATCGGCGGCGCAGGCGACACCGTCAGTCTCACCGCCAATTTCACCGTCAACCAGAACAACGCCTCGGTCTTCGATCTTTCCGCCAGCACGGTCGAGTTCACGGGCGGCGGATCGCATACCAACCTGGTCACCGGCGACGACTTCGGCCACAACGGCCTGATCGGCAACGACGGATTCGGCGCCAACTTCGCCTATGGCACGCTGCGGCTCGGCTCGATCAGTGACTTGCTCTATGTCGGCGGGGATGGTTCGTCGAGCAACGCCCTCTACGCGCTGCATCTCGAACTGCCGGGCAACGACACAAACTTGGTGGCCAACCTCCGCACGCTCACCCCGAACATCAACATCTACTATGGCGCGAGCGTCATCTCGCCCGGCAACGCCTACCTGAACGACCAGGTGTACAATCTGACTGGCGGCGGTCTGTTGTTGCCCGCCATTCCCGAGCCGAGCGCGCTGCTGCTGGTTCTGGTTTCGTTGGCGTTGTTGCGGAGGCGATGGCATCGGTGACCAACCAGATTCACGTGGAAGTTCGTAGTGACGCCGTCAGGCGTTCCGGTTGGCGTGGACGGTCACCACGCCCTGACGGGCGCGCTACGAACGATTCTGTTCCCCGCTCCTCGCTGTTTTCGATGGGTCGTCTGTTCTCGATGCTTCCTCTCATTCACACCCCACTTCAGTGGGGTGCTATCGAACGGGCACATCGGCGAAACCGTTTCAACGGTTTGATGGAACCGGGCTTCGACTCGAACGAGCGTCCTGCGAGCACACCCGTTCGCCAAACCGTTGAAACGGTTTGGTTGGTGGCGCATCGCGAATCCACCCCACTGAAGTGGGGTGTGAATGAGAGCGCGTTGCATTTCCACCCATTTAGAACAGCGAAGAGCCTTTTTCCCCATCGAACATCCAGCATCCAGCATCCAGCATCGCGCGGTTTCACGTTGATCGAGCTTCTCGTGGTGGTCGCGATTATCGCCATCCTCGCGGCGATGCTCCTGCCGGCGCTGCAACACGCAAAGGAATCCGCCAAGAGCACCCATTGCCTGAACAATCTCCGGCAGCTCGGCGAAGCGATGATGATGTACGTCCAGGACAACAACGATTACTACCCGGCCATCAATACCGGCCAGGACTACTGGGGGCTGGGAAGCGGCGAGGGCATCCTGAGCGCGTGGGCGTTGTGGCTGAAACCATACTTTGCGCAGTGGAAAGTCATCTATTGTCCGAGTCCGCCGCAGAAGCTGACCGAGTACAAGCCCGACGAGGGGTTTGTCGGCTACGGTTCGTGGAACGTGTGCTGGAACCACTGCGGCTACGGCTACAACATCGGGTTCAGCCTGAACGACGGTTGGGGGCTTTGTCATTACTACGAAACCACCGGCGGCGTGCGCAACGGCGCCTTCCGCAACCATTCCGACCTGTTGATGTTCGGCGAACCACAGTTTCCCACCGCCGGTTGGACCGGAGCGGCCGGCTCGTGCGAGATGCAGGGCTGGCAGATCAATCAATGGGACTACCGTCACCGCGGCGGCGCGAACCTCGTGTTCTGCGACGGCCACGCCCAGTGGTATCCGAAGCGCGCGCTCGAACACACCAAGTACTATTACCTCGGCGGGCCCGGCCTGGACCCGGACTGGCTTGGCGGCTGGCCGTTCGCGCGAAAGTGACGCCCATGAAGCCTGCCTGCCCATCCCAACACCGCCACGCAAAGGGGGGCGATGCCTTTACCCTGATCGAGTTGCTGGTGGTGGTGGCCATCATTGCCATCCTCGCGGCGCTGCTGTTGCCGGCGCTGCAAGGAGCGAAAGCGTCAGCGAAAGCCTCGCAATGCCTCAGCAACCTCCGTCAGGTCGCCCACGCGTGTCATCTGTACGCGGATGACTTCGGCGTGTTTCCCCCGTTCTGGACGCTGCCAACCAACATTCATTGGCAGGTGTTGGTGAGCGCATCGCTCCACGAACCGCAGGGCGCCGCCTACTACACCCGGAGCGCCGTCTTGCGCTCGACGATGCACTGTCCCGCCGACGACAGCGAATGGCCGGGCTGGGGCCCGATTCGCTGCGTCGCCATCAACGGCACGATGTATTACGGGATGACTTTCGGCGGACAGACCTGGCCCGATCCCATCGGCGTCACGATGCGCCGACCGGCCTCGATCCGGTATCCATCCGAGATGTGCCTCATCGGCGACGGAATGAGCGGCCAATTCTCGACCGAATGGGGCGCGGCCGCGCGGTACCTGTTTACCGCCGACCTCGAAGGCGACACGCTCAAGATGGCGCGCCACAAGGACGGGATGAACTTTGTGTACGTGGATGGTCACGGCGAATGGAAGCCGCGCAAGTGGGTGAAGAGCGAGGCCGAGCACATTTGGGGCTGGCAGACACCGCCCTCGCGCTTCTTCGACTGGAGCGCCGTGTACCAGTGACCTCGTTCGTAGTGACGCCGTGAGGCGTTTCGGTCACCGACAAATGACGGCCCAGAGAACGCCTGACGGCGTCACCACGTTGACAATGTCACATCCGAAGGAAGCGACTGTGTTTGGTGCTGATTTCATTAACACCCCGCTGCAGCGGGGTGATCGGCGTGTGCCAAGCGAAGGAAACCGTTTCCACGGTTTCTGTGGTCGCGGGAAAACCGTTGAAACGGTTCTCCCATCTATGGCCTTGGATTTTACCCCGCTGAAGCGGGGTGTGAATGAGATCCCGAGAAAAACCGCTGAATGTGACATTGTCAAACTACGAACTCAAGATTGCGCATCCCCAAGCCAGCCATTCTCGTTATGGCGTGTTGCAGACGTCAGCGGGGCGTTTGGTGTACCGACTTCAGTCGGAATTCCGCCTAAAGGCAGTACACCGAACAGCGGCAATTCGCCCGCCCGCGCCATAACCAGCATTGCGCATCCCCAAGCATTCATGAACCGAAGCTGGAAGCTCACGATCGCCGTCCTACTGGCGGCGTTCCCAAACTCCTCCGCCTCGCCCACCGCTCCGCCCCTCGATCTCAAAGGCGCGCGCGTGCTCGTTTGCGCCACTTACTTCGACCTGATGAACATCCCCGCCGTGCAACGGCTCAAGGCTGCCGGCGCGGAAGTGGGCGCGGGCGACCTCGGGGCGCTGAACTGGGACGTCGCGAAGCAATACCATCTCATCATCACCATCGCGCAGTCGCCGCCCAAGCCCGAAGCCGGCAAGGCGGTGGCCCAGGTACTCGAACGCTTCGTCAAAGCCGGCGGCGGCGCATTGTTCTTTCGCAACTTCTACGAGAGCGAACAGGCCGACGAGTACCTCGCGCCGTTCGGCGCCTCGATGCCGTGGGAGTTGATCCTCGATCCCGCGCACACCTATCGTTGCCCGACGGGATTCCGCCTCACCTATGCCCACACCGAGCACGTCACGACGAAAGCTTCGCCCGCGGTACCATTGATTACCGGTTCGCCGACTACGACAACCCATGAGCGTGGAGCGTTCCGGGGATATGCCTGAATTCGTCAACGTCCCATGACCCCGCGCGCGAGCCGGATTTCTCCCAAACACATCTCCCAATCGGAGCATCTTTCATGAACCAACTGCTTCTTGCCCTCGCTCTCATCATTGCCGTCGCGTCGCCGGCGTTTTCGGAACAGAAACCCGCCATCCTGTTCTGCTCGCCCCAGGGCGTCGGCGCGGGATGGATTGACCTCCAATACCTGTGGGAACTCCACGACAAGGGCTTCGAGGTGGATTACACCGACTCGCTCGCGGACATCACCGCGGATCGCATCCAGCGCTACAACGCAGTCGTGTTGTACGTGACGCCGGACGGATATGAGGTGGCATTGCGAAACCAGCCCTCATCGAAGGAGAAGGTCGAGAGCTTCGTCGCGGTCATCGAGAAGTACGTCGAATCAGGCGGCGGGGTGCTGTTGTTTCCGCACGAGCAGAGCATCAAGAAGCAATACCTCCAGGACCTCACCGACCGTTGGGGTGCGAAGTTGCCGCTCGAACTCATCGTGGAAACCGACAAGGAGAAAGTCGGCAAGCTCACCAACGCCGCGTACGAAGTGCCGCTCGCGTTCACCGACCAGGTGCTCGATTCGCCCGTGGGCGCCGGCGTGAAGGGAATCTGGTATCCGTTCCGGGAAGCGTACAACGCGGCGCAGGGGGGCTCGATCGAGGTGGACTCGAATTGGCAGGTCGTCGTCAAAGCATCGAAGACCGCCGAGACCAAGCCGCTCGATGCAAAGGCGCTGCAGTTTCAACTTCCGCCCGGCCTGCTCACGCGCGCGAGCGTGAAAGAACCGACGCTCTTCGCCATTCGCTCACTCAAGTCGGGACGGATCGCGCTCGTCAACCAATGGCCGCAGTTCTCGGTAGGCTCGGGCGTGAAATGGATCTACAACCGCGAAGTGCTCGAACGCGGCGTGAACGGCAAGCCAAGCGATTTCGGCAAGCTCCTCGAGAACACCTACCGCTGGCTCGCGGAGCCGTCGTTACAGAACAAGGCCGCCGGCGGTTACGTCACGAAAGCAGACACGCTCGTCGCGCCCAATCGCCGGGATGCCGCGCGCAAGGAGTTCGAGTACACGTTCTGGTATTGGGAGGACGAAGTCATGCAGTGGCACCGGCCGCCGAAGTTCGCGCCGGTGTTCCGCGGGTTGATCGGCGCGAAGACCAGCTACAGCTCCGGCAAGGGCACGGTGAAGGAATACGCCGACGCCGCGCGGAAAGCCGGGCTGCGGTTCGTGGTGTTCCTCGACGACTTTGACAAACTCACGCCGGAGGAGTTCGCGACCCTCAAGGCCGACTGCAAGAAATACTCCGACGAGGACCTGTTGTTGCTCGGCGGGTTCACGATGGACGCGAACACCGGCGACCACATGTTCTTCTACGGCCCCGACGGCAAATGGCCGCCCGAGGAAGTGCGCACCGGACCGAACAAAACGCTCTACGACCTTCAGCCGCAGGACAAAGACGGCAAGTTCACCGGCTACAACGGCAAATCGTTCGACTGGCTGTTCGAGTACCACGATCAGCACGGCAACATCGGCTACTACAACTTCAACGCGGCACCCAAAGGCCAGCGCATCTCCGACTTGCGCTGTTATGGCGCGGCGGCGATCCGGTATTACAAAGACGGCAAGCTCGTCGAGGACATGACCGACGATTACCTGCTGACCGCGCAGGGCACGATCCCGCCCGCGCCGCTGTCGTTCAACGAGGTGCGCTCGCCCGACGAACTCGTGCGCGAGGTGAACAGCGGCAACGCGCTTACGCACGTTCAGGCGCGCTCGGTGCGGAACATTTTCGCCGACGGCCTCTGGTGGCCGAACCAGTACCAGTCCTACAACACCTTCCCGTCCGACGGCCCGATCCTCCACGAGTGGCCGCACACCGTCCGCATCATGACGCTCGGTTCGGAGGAGTTCGTGACGTTGCCCAACGCGATGGCCAGCCGCATCGAAGTCAGCGCCGAACGCGGCCTCAAGGAGATTTCGATCTACAACGGGCGCGAGTTGTTCCGCCGCTTTTTGTTGAATGGCGAAAAGAAGTTCAGCGAGACGTTACTGCTCAACGCCACGCTTCACAAGAACCTCGTTCTCATCGCCACCGACACCCAGGGAGGCAAAGCGGTCAGTTTCGCCCGGCGCTGTTGGAAGGAAGGCGGGCGCGTGGTGGTGTTCTGCAGCGACCACGTCAACGACTGCAAATCCGGCGGGATGCTCCTCGGCCACGGCCCGAACATCATGCTCGCGCACTGGGTCGAGCCGCTGCCGCAGGACGTCGCTGGCGCGACCTGGGACGGTGGGCCGCCTGCGTCGTTGCCGCTGGTCGGTTGGCAGGAAACGCGGCCGGTGATCGAGACCGACAAGGGCAGGGAGGAAGGCTCGCGGTTCAACCAGAAGCCGCTGCTCGATTTCTGCGACGAAGGTGCCGTGGGCGCGACCTCGTGGCAGTACCAGGTGTTCGACGAGAGCGTGCTGCGCGTCGTCAATCCCTGGCACACCTTCGCGCCGATCGCAGGCCCGTCGCGATTGATGGAGTTTCGGTTGCGCTACCGGGAATATCACACGCCGACGATCGGCGTGCCCGAGTCCGGCTGGGCCGGGCCGGGCGTTCGCGCCGGGATCAACGCCTGCCTGTTCCGCGGCGAGGTGCAGTTCAAGGAGGATGCGACCATCCAGAAGCTCACGCTCCTCCACAACAATCATGCGCCGAAAGTTGCGCCGGTGTTCCTGCTCATCGGTCGCGCGCCCGGCACCGTCGAGAAGGTCATTCCCTACTCCGAGCCCGGCAAGGCCGAGGTCGTCAAGCTCGCGCCGGGCGATTGGTTCGCGTTGTACAGCGAGAAGATCGCCAGCTCGCACCTGTTCGTCGTGCGCGAACAACCGGTACAACTCAATGTCTGGACGCCCTCGGTGCTCACCATCACCTCCGACCTTGCCGGCAAGCAGGTGAAAAAGGGCGAGACGTTCCACTTCGAGCTTTTCTCCATCGGCATCCCGATCCACGTCGAGGTCAAAGACCAGGCCGGCATCACCAAACGGCTCGCCTATCTCAACGAACCAACCGGGATGAAAATCATCCGCGGCAAACGCGTCGCCTCGCCCGGCTTCGTCGAGTGCGCGCCCGACAATCACGCCGTCGAAGTCATCGTGCCGAAGCCCGCCGAGAAGACGAGCCTCACGCTGCCGTTGCGGGTCAACAGCCTGAATCGGCGCTGGACAGCCGGCTTGTTCCAGAAGCAGGGCTACGTCAAAGGCGACTACGGCAAGGGCCACAATCGCTACCGGCCCCTGGCCGTGGACGATGCCGGGTTCGCCTACGTCCCGATGTACGTGGATCTCGCTGACACGACTCACATGCTCGCCGGGCATCCGGTGGTCGCCGACGAGCAGGGCAAGGAGTTGTTCATTCAGGTCACCCGGCTTTACGAGAATCCCGATCAGTGGCACGTCTCGATCAACAACCCCACCACCGGCCAGATCCGGACGAGGCTGACGCAACGAATGGCGTTGCCGGGCCTGAACTTCCCGACCACGACCGTTACGCTCAAGGCCGGAGAATACCGGGTGCTCGTCGCGCAATGAAAGGAACATCATGAAACGAATGGGATGGCTTATCGTCGCCGGCATGAGTTGCGCCGGCTTTTCACACGCCCAGGTCAACCTCGCCCTCAACGGCGATTTCGACAAGACCACCGCGCCGTGGTACGGACAGAAGCTCGAGATCAAAGGCGACCTCGAAAAACTCGTCGGCGCGCCGGAGATGATCGCGCACGAAACCAAGGACACGCCCGACAAATCCCCGGGCGCGCTCAAGGTCACGATCAAGAAAGACTCGAACCATCAGTATCGCTCGCACAACTCGGGCGCGATCTGCAAGCTGACGGGCGTCATCCCCGCGGAGAAGCCCGCGCGGGTCACGTTCTTCGCGAAAAGCCGCAGCGGCGACAAGGTGTTGAGCGTGCATCGGCTCTGGGGCGGCGGTTCGGATACGACCTTGATCGGGGAGAAATGGGAGAAGCACGAACTCACGCTGCGTTCGGCGCACGACACGGACGGGTTTGTGTTCAGTCTCGTGCCGCAAAGCAGCACCGGCATTCAGGAGCTAACCGACGGCGCGTTTCTTCTCGATAACGTCAGCGTGGTCGTGCTGGAACAACAATGATCGGTGAACCAAGTGGTGCTGATAGATAAAGGACTGAACAATCGTTGGGTGCGGCCCCAGAGTGTGAGGCGCGTGGGCCAGGATGCGTACTCGATCACCCTTCGGGAAGCGCTCGGGAAGCAGTGGCCGCGCGAGATCGTTTCGTATCCGCTGCCGGCCGAACTGCGGCGTAAATTGGTCAGGGTTTCGCGGAATGGTCACCGCGTGCCGTGTCAGCGAAGCGGCAGCTCGTTGGCGATTCTCGTCGAGAATCTCCATCCGAACGAGGAGCGTGTGTATGAAGTAAGGCTCGGCCGCCCGATGGAGTCGGCCTCCCACGTTCGGCTGAGCCGGCAGGCCGACCACTTCATCTTCGCAAATGACGTGATCGCTCTCACACTTCCGTCGAATGCGGGAGGCCGACTCCGTCGGGCGACCGCTTCCTCTAACCTCCCCGGCCCCGTCGTCGCCGTGCGTCGCGGCAATGGACCGTGGCTCGGACGCGGTCGGCTCGAAAGCCAGTTCGCGGTTCGCTCGATCCGCACGCGCCTCATCGAGCAGGGCGAGCTCTGGTCCACTGCCGAGGTGCTCTACACATTCGAGGGCAACTACACCTACCGGGTCCGCATCCAACTTCGCCCGGCCGAAGCGGCGGCGGAGGTTTGGGAGGAAAGCACGTTGCCCGTCCGACTCTGGCCCGCGCCACGACCGTACAAGGAAATCGGCACGCTCGGGAAATCATTCTGGGATCAGCCGCTCGATGCCATCGCCAAGCCGTGCATCCGGCCTTGCCCTACGAGCAATTTCATTTTCGAGGTGGAGGCGGACCGGATGGTCACGCACTCGACCAGCTCGTGGGAAATTGTGGACATGCCCCTCCGCGCCCGGTCGCTCAAGACGTACACAGCCATGCGTCCCGCGTTGCCGTTCATTGATGGCGGTTGGATGGGCGTGTACGGCCACGGACGCGATGAACTGTTCGGCGTCGCCTCGGTGGACATCGCACACTGGAAGGCACCCGATGATTTCGTGCATCCCGCGCATCGCACCCCGGGCGCGAACCAGGAAGTGCTGTTGCTCGACTCGAAGAATGACACGCACCTGCGTTTCCCCATCGAGAACATGACGAGGCGGTGGCTGCTCGTAGCCGCGAGCGTAAGCGAGTGGAAAAGTCGGCCACTCGCTGACGCTCGCGGCTACAAGCCATTGCGTCTCGACCCCGATCCGAATTTTCCGCTTTGGGCGCTCCGCTCTCGGCGCGGGGACCTGCGCCTCGACAAGGTCAAAGACTGGGTCGTGGACTGGCCGGACGCGGACACAGCCCATCCGCGCGTGCTATGTCGGCGCTCCGACTTTGCTGCCATTCGCAAGAAGATGCAGACCGTGCCGGAGTTTCGCCGCAACCACGCCAAAGACAAACAATGGCGCGGCGCGGATCGTTACATCCTGACCGGCAAACCCTGCCGGCTCGCCGAAGTCGAAGCGCGGACCAACGCGAAGAAACTTGTCGAAGGCCTCCTCGCGGGCGGGTTCGCCGGGCCGACGTACTGCATCGGGTTCGCGCGACCGTTGCGACGCTACGCCATCGCCTGCGACATCCTCTGGGACACGTTCACGCCCGAGGAGAAACGCGAGGCCCGCCGCGTCTGCGCCCTCGCGGCGTATATCCTGAGCGATGGCGATTTCTGGCAGTACGCCTACCGGCCGAACGAGACGACCTACCTGCCGAACTTCAACACCGACGAGTTTGCCGCCACCGGCATTCTCGGGCTGTTCCTCAGCGATCACCCCTGCTCGAAGGCGTGGGTCAACTTCTGCGTCGAGCGGATGGACATCGAGTTGAAGAATCACCTGCGTCGCGACGGTTGTGGCGAGGAGAACGTCGGCGCGTACTACTTCTCGACCTGGACGCAACTCTACATGCCCGTGTTTTGGGCGCTCCGACATTGCGGCGTGAAGGACTACTCAGCCGACCCGCGGGTGCTCGCAGGTGGACGCTACATGATCAAGGTGTTCGGTCCACCCGATCCGCGCGCGCACGGCCTGCGTTCCGTCCCGCCGATCGGAAATCATCCGCACATGTTCAAGGCGATGCCGGTGTTCGACTGGCTCGCGTCGTTCGTGAAGAAATCCGACCCGGCTCTGGCGTCGCATCTCAAATGGGCGTGGCGCGCCTGCGGTTCGCCGGTCGGCAATCTGCACGATCACTTCGGGCCGACGGCCAATCCGTTCACGCGGCATTATCTTTTCCACGACGCGACGATCCGCGCTGTCGAACCGAAACTGGGCAGTCACAACCTCCCGCACGTGGGGGCTGTGCTGCGAAGCCACGGCAATTCCGCTCGCGGCAGCTATCTGTTCCTCAAAGCAGGGCGGGTCCATTCGCATCACGACGAGGACGAAGGATCGTTTCACTATCATGGCCGCGGCGTGCCACTCGCGCTCGACGGCCTGCCAATCCAGAACGGCGCAAAGGCACACGAACACAATGCGGTGACGTTCGGCAAGTACGGTCAGCCGACCGGTATCATCGAGAGTTTCCGCACGACGCCGGTGGCGGACTACGTGCGCGCCCGAATCGCTCCGCGCGCGTTCTCTTGCGACTCGATGTACACGGACGATGCGCCCCGCAGCGGTTGGGAACGCGAGATCGTGCTGGTAAAAGCAACCAAGCCGGGCGGCATCGAGTATCTGGTCATCAAGGACACCTGCGTCGGCCCCGATCCGTGTCAGTGGAATCTGGACGTGCTGTCGCGAAAGCCCGCGCGAGTGGCACCGGGCCGGGTATGGTTTCCGGGCCACAAGCAATTCGCGATGGGTCTCGATGTGTTCATCGTCGAACCGTCCAGCCCGCAGATCGAACTCGTCCAAGGGATCGTCAACCCCCAACTCTCGAACGCTCGCGAACGCAGCAAACTCCCGGCAGGGCACATCACCTGGTCCACCACCGAGCACTGGCTGATGCACATCCCGGCGGCACCGGGGACAACTTTTTTCACGGTGCTCTTTCCGCGCCGGACGGACGAACCCGCTCCCCGGGTCGAGTATTGCGATCGCGAAGAGACGGTTTCCATTTGCCACGCCGAAGGTCGCGAACTGGTGTT
>CAZOTB010000119.1:0-19662 GCA_964582645.1 uncultured Verrucomicrobiota bacterium
AGCACCACGACCGTGACGGCGAACTTGACCGAAGCCAGCGTGTTGAGCAATTTCGCGCTCAGGCTCGCGTGGTTCTCGCTTTGGGTGGTGTCAGGCATGGCACGCCCTGGTTGTTGCGATTACTTCTTCGCCGCAGGGTTCGGGTGCGCGATTTTCTCGACGTAACTCTTCTCGTCGAACCCCTTGAACGTCGGGCTCTGTTCGTTGTGACAGAGCTTGCACTGTTGCGTCGGCGGATGGATCAGGCCCGCCGCGATCGATTTCGCCTGGTCTTCCATCGTGGCCTTGGCCATGTATTTCTTGCCCGGCCCGTGACACGACTCGCAGGTGACTCCGTCCTCGGGTTTGATTTTGTCGGTGACGGAGGCTTCGGTGAAGAAGTGGGAGGTCGCGTGGCACTTGAGGCACTTGCCGCTCTTTTGCGGGTCGTCCACGCCGGCTTTCTTCCCGGCTTCTTTTGCCGCCGGCGTGCCGAGCGTTTCGAACGCTTTCGCGTGCGGACTGGCCTGCCACTTGGCGAGCTGGTTGCCGGTTTCGTCCTTCTTGTGACAGATACCACAGGTCTTGACTCCGACCAGGTTGGCGGGATCGGGGCCGTTGGCGGAGGCGACGTTCAGGAAAAGTGTTCCGACTGCGACGGCGATGCATCCGGAGAGGGCTTTCAGGTAGGTCATCTTCATATTCGTTCCTTTCGTCCGCGTGGGTTAGCACCGCCCTTGCCATCGCAAAGCGCGGTCTCGCGCACCGCACTCAACTCCTTAGAGCCACGAAGGTTGCGAGGACAGTTGGGGCGGGGATGGTTCAACCAGCCCGGGCAGCCAGACGGACAGTTTGGCATCGCCGCCCGGCGCGTTGACAAGTTGTCAGGCGGACGGTGGCTGGTGTTGCACGCGACAGGCGTCGAGCGACGAGGAGAAAATCAAGTTGCCTGCGCGGGTGGGGAGCGTCCAGATCGTTTCTGCGCCGCTTGTGTTGAATCTGATTCGAGGGGCATCTGAACCGGGCGTTCCGATCGCCAACGGAATCAGCGCACTCGTGAACATGGCCGGCAACGCGACGGCGCCGCGGTAGGTGACGGCAGGTGCGGGCACGACGCCGCTGCCTCTCCTGCCGCCTACCCATCCACGACCGAGTTCGAACTGGCGCTTCGTCGTGCTCGCCTGCCAGACAGTGGTATAAGTCGAGTGCGGCGTGGTGTCGCCGATCGAGAGAACCGGCGGAAGCGGATTCTGCAACGGCACGATGAGAAGACGAGTGCCGTTCGGGGCGGTTGCGATCGTCTTTCCGTCGTCGAACTCCACCTTGATGTCCCATTCGAACTGGAAGTTCTGCTCGATCGCAGCGGAATCCTGCTCTCCGATCAACACGTCCTGCAGCAACCAGTACGAGCCGTCCACGAAGAGCACGCGCCGCTGCCAGCGCACACGCTTGACCGGCTCGAAATCGAAGGTGCCGGCAAAGAGCGTGTAGTGGTCGGTGTGTTGCCAGAGGTTGTCGAGTGGCCGGTCCGTCTCCCACCAATGCGGCGGTTTGATGAACTCGTCCACGCCGTCCACGGTGACGGTGTTGTGCAGGAATCCGGCTTCGAGCATCGAAATGCGGGCGTCGGAATCGCTGGACCGGTAGGTCGAGTTGCCGGGGTCGGTGATGAAATCCTGGCCGAGCGCCGAGAGAGTGAAGCTGAGCCGGTCGCAGTGCATATGGCTTAGTCCCCACGGTCCGCCGTCAATGATCAACGTGTTGGCCTGCTTCGACCAATCGCTCCGCATGGCGTAATAGCCGCACCAGGCGGGCTGATCGTTTCGCGGCCAGGCGGTGAAGGGCGTCGCCGGCCCCGGTTTGCCGACGAACGGTTTCGCCCAGGGAAGTTCGAGCCAGTCGAGCAAAGGGGGATACAACCAATCGCGGACCCGCACCAGCCACGCATCGCCGTACAGCGGTTGCATGCCGCTGGGATGGGTCAATGCGATCATGGCGGTAACAATCTCGCGGAGGCGCTCACGTTGACCGGCCACTTCCGGGTGGTCGCGGAGCGCGTACGCGAGCACCTGGATCGTCAGCGCGAGCTCGGAAGAGTAGCCGGTAGTCAGTTCCTTGAACATTCCATCGGGGTAAAAGGCGGTCTCGATGAACTGCCTGGTCATCGTGACAAGCCGGGCGCGCCATTCATTCGACTCGGAGAAATCGTCGAGCACCTCGCTCACGCAGAGCAGCGACAGCAGCATGGTGCCGCCCGAGTTGTGCTTATGGTCAACGTGAAGCTGGACATTATGCATCAGGAAGCGCGTCTCTTGAAGCATGCGAAACAGAATGGCAGCCAACTCGTCGTCCGAGACATGCGGGCTGTGGCGCAGCTGCACCACTACTTCCGCCCAGCGTCGCAGCCGGTTATGCACCACGCCCCAGTGCCACGGGTCGCTGACGCCATGATTCTCGTCCTGCTCGATTGTGTTCTGTCCTACGAACGCTTCGAGCGGCCACGCATTCATGTATTCGTCACCGTGCTCGATGATGAATCGAGTGTAACGGGGATCATCGGAATGATGTGCGGACTGGAGAAGATCCCGGAACATCGGGAAGCGGGTCAGGCAACCCAGCGGCGTGTTGCGCCAGTCCACGCTTTTCCCCGTCCCGTCGTGCTTGCAGTACCCATCTTGGAAATGCCCGGCGAGGTATTGGTCAGAGCGGCCATGATTGAACTTCGGATTCCGCGGTTCGCCCGTGATGTTCCAGAAGAGTGGGTTGTTGTGGAGAACCGGAGACGCAAGGTCTTTGCTGCGGAAATGGGCGATATACGCGCAGATGGCATCGTTGCCTTTTCCATTGGCCAGCGCTTGGCAAACGCGCGCCAGCTCCGGCTTGTCGAGTTTCAGCGCGTGAAGAAATGCGTCCGCGTCGGGAGTAATGAAATCCTCCGCGCGGATCGGTCGTTCGAGTTTGAGTTTTCGCGGCAACATACGTTCGGGAAGTGAGGCCCGGGCGACGCACCCATCCCTCAGTCCAACTTCACCTTGCGTTCATCCACCACGCTCCACTGATAGCGATTGGGACGTGCCGCGCCATCGGGCCGGGCGTTGCTCAAGACGATCTTGCCAAAACTGAGTTGGGTAGAGTGACCGGTCTGGCCTTCCTCCGTGCGGAAGATGTTGTAATCCTTCGCGGCTTCGACCTGGGCGAGGTCCAGCAAATCGCGCATGGCGAATCGGCGGACGACCGCGTTGCCGATGGCGGTGATCCCGACGCGCCCGCTGTCTTCGAGCATCTTGCCCAGCCGGTTGAAATCAGGGTGCCGCGAGCCGTAGTACGATCCCGTCCCGCTCGGCTTGGGCTGATAATCCGTCATCGGCTGGCTGACGACCGAGCCGTCCGCGCGGCGCACTTTCACCACCTTCGGAATGACGTGACGATAGGGCACCTCGCAGACCCATTCGGCAAAGTGATGGCTGGTCGAACTCGTGTAGGTCATGCCACACAACACCACCTGTGTATTCAAGCCCAGCATCACGCCAAACGCCGAACGCAGATCGAAGGGCGATAACGACGGGTCCACCCCGGTAATCACTCTGGCTCTGCGTCCGATGGCGGAAAAGCTGTGTCGAAACGCCGTGCTCCGCAGCGCTCCCGGGTGAAGCCGGATCGCCTCCGAAATCGCTCCCATCTCCGACCGGTCGTTCTTGGGATCAACGATCGGATCCTTCTCCGCCTCATGAGCGAAGGTGAACGCGGGCGCGACGAGCGTGCCGGTCGGGCCGAGTACTTCGAGCAACGCTGCCACGACCGTCTTCGCGCCGCCTTCGATGAGGCCAAAGGTCCGCATGGCTGAATGCACCAAGGCCACGTCACCCTCTTTGAGTCCCACCCGGCGTAAGCCGTCGGCGATGTCATGTTGAGTGAGTGCGCTGCCGGTCTCTGCTTTCATCAAGGGAACGTAACTATTGATGGGGTGAAGGGCTTCGATCAAGAGAATTGCTTGGGAGCGATGGCCCGGAGAAGCTGAAGCTTGAACTCCAAACGAGAGACTTCGCACCGCTCCCGTTCGGAGTTCAAGCTTGAGCTTGTCTTCGCTCGGTGGGTTGCCCTATACACCCACTCCTTCCAGGAGAACTCATGACCGGAATCATCGCACGCGGTAACGACGGAAAGCTGCAATGCTGGTTCGAGAGCACGCCGGGCTTCCCGGCTTCCGATCTGGCGCGGAAGCAACTCGGCGCCGACCACGTCCGAGAAGCTCCGACCGAAGTCTTGGATCGCGATTGGCTCATCGGCGATTCGATTATCGCGTTTCGATCAACCGGGCCGTTCGCCAAGCGGATCGCAACCATCGTCGGCTGCAAAGTGCCCGCCTTGATCGCCGGGGCCTATCGCATCGAGTGCCGGAAGGCTCGTCATGGCACAATGCTCGTTATCATCGGCGGCGATCTGTTCGGCATGTTGGCCGGTATGGCCGAGGCGTTCCAGTGGGGCGAAGTGACGAAGGCCGGCTTCCTCTATCGCGGCGGCACCATCAGCGAGAAGCCGGCGTTTCCGATGCGCTATTACTGGACGCTCGACAACTCGACCAACTGGGTGCTCGACGACCCGGGCAACCAGTTTCAGGGCTGCACGCTTCGTTACACCAAGAAGCCGGAGACGTTCGTCGAGGATTACCGGCGTCTCGTGGATCACTGCATCGAGATGCGGTTCAACGGAATCCTGGTCTGGGGATTCCTGCGCGATTGCCACGGCGGCGCGGCGGCCGCGTATGAGGTCGCGAAGTACGCCACCGACCGCGGCATCGTGTTGATGCCCGGCATCGGAACGACGGCGTACGGCGGCCCGTACATCGAGGGTAATCATCCCTGCAACATCGAGACTTACCTGAGTCGCAACCAGGAACTCGCGAAGCGGGGCCGCGACAAACGATATGAAGACGTCGGCATGTCGCCGTATCATGCACCGACCGTCGAATGGATCGCGCGTGGCGTGGAATGGATCTACCGTTCATTCCACATCGGTGGCTGCAACCTTGAGAACGGCGACTTTCTCGTGGACGAATCGCCGCGCGCCAAACGCATCCGTGCCCGGATCAAGACCGGCGAAAAGGACTTCTTCAAAGACCAGTACTACGGCTACAAAATGGCGCTCGACGTCGCCCATCGGCTCAAGCCCGACGGCTGGAATGTCTATGCGACCTACGCGGGCTTCGGGCGCGACCCGAAAATGTCCGGCGCGCACGAAAGCATGGGGGCAGTGCCGTATTACGCAACGCACATGCCCAAGAGTGCCATCGCCCAGTGGACGCTTTCGGGGATGGTCAAGCATGACATCATCCCGTTGCGCGAATGGATGAAGTCGCCGCGCCCGGCCGGCATCTACGACAATCCCCGTTGGCCGAAAGGGCTGCGTCCGCCCACGCCGCGCTCGACCGGCTTTCTCCATCAGGCGAGCCAGTAGTTCATGCCGACGCGTCGCACCGATGTCGCGATGAGCAGCATGGCGGAGGCGTGTCTGCGGAGTTGGGAGGAAGGTCTCGAAGGAATCAGCGTCCACGGCGAAGTTAGCTCGCGCCAGATGGCGTGGAAGCTGAATTACCTCGCGATGCGTCATTGGACCTACCATCCCCAGAGCACGCTGGAGGAGTTTGCGCTGGCGGAAATCGCCCCGCGCGTCGGCGGCGAGAAGGAAGCGCGCACATTTGTCGAGGTGTTGAGCCTGATCGAAGCGGGCAAGACCGGTTTAGAGACAGAGAAGAAGATCAACGCCTGCGCCGGTCCGTGGGCACCGAGCCGGATGGGTGCTGTGCAGCCCCGCGATTTCGAGCGACACAGCATGTGGATGCCGCTCAAAGAATGGAATTGCTGCCGCGACGCGCCGAATCGCTATCCCTACGGGCCCATCTCGCTGGGTGGTGGCGTGGCGTAGGGGCGCACGGCTGTGCGCCCATGTGGAACTATCGCATCATCCAATTGGGCGCCCCGCCGTGCGCCCCTACGGAGAAATCATGTACTCCACCGTCGCACTCTTCACCGTTCCCGGCTTGTCTTTCATTAGATCCACCAGCACCGTGCGACACTCAGCCTGGGTTTGGAAACCATCCTTCCAGACTTGAGGGGAAAGCTTGGCGGTCACGGGACGGGCGAAGGTGATGAGCGCGGTGCCCTCGAAGCGCTGGACCTTCACCGCTCGAACGTGCGAGGTCGGTTTGGCGGTGGCTTCGACCCAATCCCTGCCGACCTGGAACTGAAGCGTCGGCATCTTCTGCGCGGCGGTCTCGCGGAGGAAAATCGGGATCGTTTCGTACAGCTCGGCCAGATTTTCTTTGCCCGTGCTCTTGAGGGTGGTGATGACGCGCACGCCCTTGGCGTCGAGGAGAAACCTGCGCTCGTACTGCAGATCCGTATCAACGCATGCTTTCTTGGTCGCGACATACTTGGGGATCACACCCGACACACGCACGTCGGCTTTGGTTTCGCTGCATTTGGTAACGACCTCGGGTTGCTGAATGCGACCCGACGTAACCACGTCCGCCGTGCTCGTGAGGCCGGACACGGCATGGATTGGCCACGTGTGCCACTCGGCAAACACGTCGTACACGTGTCCCTGGATGCCGCGCCGGCGCGTCAGCATGACCGGCCCGGTCGGGGCAGTCCAGAACGCGCACAGTTGTCCGCCGCCGTGACCGTACGGCCGTTGCCACCCGCCGTGAATGCCGCCGACGGGGCCGACGTGGATGGCGGCAGCGTACTCTCCCAGGCGCGCGATGACGAATGCCTTGCCGAACTCGCGCACAAACTTCTCGTCCCGCAGGTACAGCGGCTTGAGCAATGGCGAGTTCTCTTTGGCGAGTTGGAGGCATCGTTCGTAGTACCCCTTCTTGTAGAACTCGTAGGCGAAGTTCATCCAGCCGCTCCAATGACTCTCCCGCCACGGGGCGGGCTTGAGTTCCCGAGGCTTCTCAAGCTGTTCGTTGTATTTCTGGATCACCCATGCGTACGTTTCCTTGAGCCGGTTCTCCGGCGGCAACGGGCCGAGGTAGATCGCTTCGTCGGTGAGCATCCCGCTGCCGTACGTTTTGGGCGGAAAGTTCCATTGGTCGTGCGGAGGATCGCCCGAACAGCGAGACGCCATCGCGCTCGGCCCCGAGAAGCTTCCGTCGGGATCGGGGAAACTCAGGTGCGCCCGCAGCCGGTACGCCTGCACCATAGCGTCGTGGGCGAATTTCCAATCGCTCATCAACGCCGCCCACGCGCCGAAGTAGAGGCTGATGCCGTTGTAGGAAGTGTCGAAACAGCGATTGTCCACGAAGTAACCGGCGTGGTTGAAGTAGCGTTCGTCGGTGAACAGCACGCGCGAGTAGTCGTGGGCGATCTTCGTGACCTCGGGATCGTTCATCGCTTCGGAGATGTATCGCAGCCCTACCGGTGCGAAGAGATCCATGTCCGTCATCGCGCCGGTCGGACCCCACTTGTTGATGGTCTGCACCAACCGCTTGAGCCCCGCCTCGAATGCCGTGCGCACATCGGCCGGCAGGGAGTCCTTGATGGCGGAGTAGGTGTAGCCAATCCAGATGAGGTTGCCGCCGAGATAATCCGCGCGGGCCGCGCCCTGCGGGTCATGCTCGTACAGGTAGTCGAGCATCATCATGTCCGTCGCCGCGAGCACGAAGGCGCGGAGTTGGAGTGCGCGCAGGCCGCGGTAGGTGTTGCCGGGATACTTCCACGCCGACAGCCATGCCAGCATCTGGCATTCGTTCGGCGTGGTCGGCATCACAAGACCTTTGCCGCCTTCAAGCGACTTGAGTGTGAACGCCGATGCCGGCAACGTCGCGGCGCCGATCGGATGCATGTGGAGCGACATCAGCCACATGCGGTAGAGTTCGTCGGGGTCGTCGGTGGGAACGACTTTGATTTCTTTGCGTTCGACCTCGAAATCCTTCTCGGTCAACGTCGCCAGAAAGTTGCGGATTGTTTTCTGGTAGTCGTGCTGCTGCGGCAGTTGTTCGAGCGGTAACTCGACTTGAACGTAAGCGACTCCGACGGGAGCCAAGCCGAACACCGACAGAAAGACCACGATTAAAACAAAGGGATCAAGAAGAGCCGAAGCGGCACCTTTACCAGGCGGCCTACTGCGTCCCGAGTCACCCTTCTGACAGTTCACGATGCTATGCCCAAGATGTTTCATCATCTTGTCTCTTTTCCGTCAGTTCGACGTGCGGCCATGCGGCTCATGCTCCGATGGCCAGTGCGGCAATCTTGCCATTCTGGAGGGTGAATTTGTAGCGCAGTTGGGTCGGGCTAGGACCGCGCTGAAGCGCTCGACTACGAATTTGCTGCCTTTCATTTCTTTACTGCCCCGATGGTGTAACTCACCGACACTCCTTTGGACACGGCATCGGCGTTTCCGCTCGGAAGAAAATCAATCAACACGTTCCGACACGACGCCCGCGATAGATATGTGTCCGTCCAATCGTTTGGCGACAGCTTCACGCGCTGTGGCTGGTCGAAAATGATCATCACGGTGCCGTCGAACCGAGTCAGCTTGATGGCGTGGACCTTCTCCTGGATCTCGGAGGTCGCCTCGGCCCACTTGTCACCGGCCTGAAACTCGATCTTCGTGGGCGTGGCTTTGGCCTGGTCCTTGGTTTCACGCAGAAACACCGGCAACGTCTCGTACAACTCGACCACCTTGTCCGCGCCATCGCCCTTCACGGTGGTCTCGACGCGCAGACCCTTGTCGTCGAGGTGGAAGGTGCGCGCGTACTCGATCCTGCCATCCAACACCTTCTCCTTGCCGATCGTGACGGCGGGAATCACGCCGCTGACCCGAATGTCTGCCTTGTCTTTCCTGATGTCGTATGTCGTTTCTGGACGTTGAATGCGCGCCGAGGTGAAAAACTTCCCGGCCGCGGTTGCGCCGCTCAGGGCGTGGATCGGCCACGTCCGCCATTCCGCCACTTTGTCAAACGTGACCGGAGTCGGTCCGTTGATCCTCATGCCGGCCCGGCGACCGAGCAGCGCCGAGCCGGTTGACGGCGTCCAGAACGCCGACAAACAGCCTCCGCCCAGTCCGTATGGGCCGTTGTACTCGGCGAAACCTTCTTTGAACTCCGAGACGGGGCCGGTGTGGATCACGACCCCGAACGTGGGCATCTTCGCGATCACGAATGCTTTCTCGAATGACTCGATGAACGTGCCCTCGCGCTGGAATGGTAGTGTTACGAGCGGAGAGTTCTTCTTCACCAGATCGAGCCGGTGGGCGTAGTGACCTTTCGTGTAATTGTCGTAGGCGAAGTTCGCCGTTGGGAATTGCCCGCTGTCCGGCCAGAGCCTCCACGCCCATGCGCTCGAGACGAGTTGCGACGATGGTTTGTAGCCGGGGTTTTCCTTGAGCTGGGCAATCAACTCTCCGACTACCGCCGTGGTTGCGCTGGGCAGTTCCTCGGGGGCCGGGAACTTGGCCATGCTTATCGCGTCATCCGTCAGCAGCGCTGCCGCGGGCGCCACGAACGGCCAGTTCCATTGATCGCGCACGCAATCGGATGAGGTGCGCGAGTTCATGTGGGTGGGCCCAAGAAACTCGCCATCGGGTTCGGGCAGATAGAGGTACGATTTCAGCCGCCACGCTTTGGCAACGGCTTCTTTCGCAAAAGGCCAGTCAGTCGCCGTGGCCAGCCACGTCCCGAAATAGAGACTCAGACCATTGAAGCCGGCGTCGAAACACCCGGCATCCACGAAATAACCGGCGGGATGGTAGAAGCGTTCGTCGTTCAGCAGTCGCTTCGTATAGTCCTCGGCGATCTTGCTGATCTCGGGATCCTGCAACGTCTTTGCCGCGATGCCCATGCCGAGCGTGGCGGCAAGATCGAAGTGAGTTTCTTCTCCTTTCGGGCCCCACCCGTTGACCCGCTTGATCAGTTTCTTCAGCCCCGTCTCGTAGGCGGCGCGCGCCTCCTTCGGCAACGCATCGCGTACGCCGGCGTAGGTATAAGCGTACATCGAGAGGTGCGGCCCGAACCAATCCGCGCGTTTGTGGCTTGGCGCATCCGAGTGCTCCTGCAGGCCGTCCGTCATCATCATGTCCAACGCCGCGACCACGAACGCGCGGAGCTTGAGCGCCTTGGAGCCGTGGTAGGGATTGCCCTCGTAGTTCCAGTTGGCGAGCCAGGTGGTCGGCTCCGGCCAGCAGGAGGGACGGATAACGCCGTTGGTGCTGCCCTCGATGTACGAGAGAGTGAACTGCTCAGAAGGGAGATTCACAGAAGGGTAGCTTCGCTTGCGTCCCACACGCGGCACCTCCAGCGTCAGCAGCCACATCTCGTAATGCGCGTCGTCGTCTTTCACCTTCACGACCGTGGGCGACTTGTCCACCGGCTCGAAGTCCTTTGCGGTCAGCGTGCCCATGAACTTGCGGAGTTCCTTCTGGTATTCGTGGTCTTGCGGAAGTGGCGTCGCTCCGACCAAAGTGGACAGGGAGCATGCGATGACGATCGAGAGAAAGCATTTCATGTGTCTGCACATAGGACGACGAGCCTATGCGAAAGTCAACCTGTACTTCCGGTCGTGCGACGGATCCGCTCCAGCAACGGGAGCATGATCGCCCGAATGCGGTCGCGCATATCGGACGGAATTCAGTAGTCGTTGGTGCCTCATCCATCAGCCGCGTCTGTGACCCGCTTCCTGCCGATTCTGTTGAACGACTGCCAGTTCTCCGCGGCGCCATCGCTCAAGGTTCGATTTGGCATTCCGCCGCCGGAGCATTTGCTAGCCGCACCGAGGCGTTGCGGTATCGCTGATAAACATTCCGATAAATTTCCACCCACTTTGGGATCGGTTGGACAATGTGGTGGCGCACAGATTGTTGATACCGCCGGATGATATCGTGGTCGCAGCGATCAGCAGCGAGAAACAGCGCCCCGAGGGCAGACGCCTCCTGACAATCGGGCACGTGCAACGGTACGCCAAGCACGCTCGCGCGGATTTGATTCCAAAGAGGAACACGCGCTGTGCCGCCGCAGACTACAATACGCGAGATGGCTCGGTGTTTCTTCCCGTCCGCCGTATCGAGCACGTGCCGCTTCGAGAGCGCGCACCCTTCGAGGACCGCGCGGAACAGGTGCGCCCGAGTGTGGCTGGCGCGCAGGCCGACAAACGCGCCGGTGGCGTACTGGCTCCACAGCGGCGCGCGCTCGCCCGTCAGGTACGGCAGGAAGAGCAATCCGTCGCAGCCCGGGGAGATACGGACGGCTTCGGCGGTCAACCGGCCCAAATCCGTCACGTTGAATGCGTCCCGAAACCAATCCACCGACGACCCGCCGTTGGTGGTGCTGCCGTAGATCAGGTCCAACTCGCCCCGGTAGCGAACACGAACCACCCCGCTCGGGGTCTTCCCCCGGCTTCGCCCCGGCAGGGCGAACCCAATCAACTCCGCCGTGTTCGCCAGCAACGCGCCTTCGTTCGCTTCGAGCGCACAACCGAGAAACGCTGCCGTCATGTCCGCGGTGCCGATCCCGATCTCCGGCAGCGGGGCATGATAGAATGGAAACCGCCGCGCCCACGACGCGCCCATCGGAAATGTCTCGTTCGGTGCGCGCAACTCGGGCAACAACGCCTGTTTGATCCCGCACCATCGGACTGCCTCGGGGTGAAACACGCCCTCCACGATATTCGCCAAGCCGAGGAAAGTCGTCGCTTCGGAGTACGCGAGCTTGGTGAAGTGGTAGAACAAGTAGTCCTTGAGTTGAAGAATCTTCCAGGTCCGTTTCAGCACTGCGGGCCGGTGCCTCTGCAGCCATCGAATCTTCGGTGCCGGCCAGCACACCCCTTTCGGCAACGAAACGCCGAGTAGCCTCGTGATCTCCTGCGGCGAGCGATCGAAAAACGCATCGGCCTCTCTTGCGCACCGTTGGTCCTGCCAGATCGCGCACGGCGAGATCGCATTGCCGTCTCGATCCACGCAAATCGCGCCCCCGATGTGACCCGTCAGACCGATGACTCGGATCGCGTACTGATTCGACGCGGCATAGCGGAACAGTCTTCCAAGCAACTGTTCGCATGCACGTAAGACCACGCGAGGCTCGATCTCCGCCTGTCCCGGCTCATCCCGACGGACCGGTGTGGCAATCGTTCCGATCAGATTAACCTTGTCAGGCCGCGAGGCGTCCAGTGCGATACACTTGACAGCGGAGGTGCCGGCATCGAGCGCAGCAAAGAGGCTCTTCGTCTTCGACATGCAAGGCCGAGTATCGGGCAAGATGGCACAAATGCCATGGAAAAAATGCTTGCCTTTGCGCTCGGATTCCCAATAATAACCCGTGCTATCCCGATGGTCACGATGCGCGATGTCGCCTTGAAGGCAGGAGTCTCCCGCCCCACCGTGTCGTTCGTTCTCGGCCAGCAGCCCGCGTCAGTGCACATCAGCGAGGCGACCCGTCAACGCGTGCTCGATGCGGTGCGTCAACTCGGTTATCGGCACAATGAAGTTGCGCGCAGTGTCGCCCGCGGCAAGACGAGTGTCGTGGACTTCATTCTGCGCTGGCCCGACAGCGAGTACGCCGCCTAGGTCTTGAGCGGGGCGATCCAGGCCGCACAAGCCAGCAAACATTCCGTCAATATCACTGATCTCGGAACGACCACCGACTGGCGTGAGATGGTGCGCAACTGCGTCCAGCGTCGTCCCGCCGGTATCGTTTGCTTTCAACTCACCGAGGAGATGCTCTCCTATATCAGCGAGGAGATGAATCGCTACCGGATTCGGTGCGCCGTGGCCGGTGCCACGTTCGTGACCGGCTGGGATGTCCACGTGAGCTCGGACGACCCGCAGGGCTGCGACGAAGTCATTCGCCATCTTGTGGAGCTTGGTCATCGGCGTATCGCGTTCATCGCCGGCGAACCATTGAGTCCCTCCGCCGTGGCACGCGAGACCGCCTATCGCGACGCAATGGAGCGCTTCGAACTCGACGTACCGCCGACCGCGGTAGGTCAGGTCAAGCGTGAGACGGATGAAGGCAAGTGGGATGCCGAGGAAACAGAGCGCGTGGCGACCCAGCTTTTGTCGCCACGAAAGGATCGTCCCACGGCGGTGTTCTGCGCTGCCGACTACATCGCGTTCGTCGTCCTACGGGTTGCACGACGACTCGGCCTGAACGTGCCCAATGACCTTTCCGTCGTAGGTTTTTCAAATCTGCGCTCCGCGGAGTACTCCGATCCCGCGCTTACCACGGCAGCGCGCCCGTGGAAGGAAATGGGTGAGGCGGCCATAAAGGGGTTGCTTGAGCCCGTCCATCGTCCCGGAGAAACCTTCCAGCGTGGCAAGCTGTTGCCCGTGCAACTCGTCGTGCGCCGATCCACGGCGCGAGCAAAGGAATTCGTCGTATGAAAAGGATCATAAGCTCTCCGTTGCATCGCGCCATGGCGGCCGCAATCGGGGTTGTACTGAGCGGGACCGCCGCCTTTGCCGGCACCACCTGGGACGGCGGCGGAGCGGACGCGAACTGGACGACGCCGGCCAACTGGACCGGGGACGCACTGCCCGATTTCAGCCCCACCACGCTCGACAACATCACTGTCGGCACAGCCTTCGGCTCCGGCACCGCCACTGTTCTGAACGGCAGCAAAACAGTCAACAGCCTGATTCTTGATGGCACCGTCAGCGGGTTCACCATCAATGGCGACACCCTCACGATCAAGAGTGGCAACATCACCCGGAGCGGTGGCTTCACGGTGATCGGCATCCACAGCGGCATCGTTTTGGGGAACAACGGCGTGTGGACCAGTGGGGGTGGGTTCACGATTTCCGAATTGCAGATCAACGGCGTGGTGAGCGATGGCGGGAATAACTACTCCATCACCACCACCGGCTCGCGGCCGTTGCTGTTCACAAATGTCAACACCTACGGCGGCGGCACCATTCTGAACAGCAGCACGGTGTTCGTCGGCAACGATGCCTCGCTGGGCACGGGCACCGTCGCCATCAACGGTGTCTCGACCCTGCGCGGCATCATCGCCGGCGGGACTGTCAACCTCGCCAACCCGGTCACGCTCAACGGGTTCGTCAACATCGGCGCATCGGGTTACAAGACGATGAACTTCACCGGCCCGTGGACGCTTCTCGGCAACAGCACGCTGGAAGTGTTCAACGTGGGCACGGCCACGATCGCCGGTTCGATTGGCGATGGCGGTACCGGCAAGAACCTGACCATTGCGAATACCGGCAGCGGCACGATCAACCTCAGCGGCAACAACACATACACGGGCAACACCATCGTCAACAGCGGCGTCGTCAACATCACCGGCACGAACTCCAGCACCGGCAACTTGATCGTAAGCGGTGGCGACGTGCGACTCGGTGGCGCGCATTCCGTGAACAACGGCACCATCACCATCACCGGCGGCGGACTCAAAGGCATCATCGGCGGGCCAACGTTCACGCTGAGCAATGCAGTCACGTTGAACGGCTCGGTCAATATTGCCAACTCCGGCTTCGGCACGGTCAACTGGGCGGGGCCGTGGACGCTGTTGGGCAACAGCGCTGTGGATGTCGGTTCGGGGCTTACCACGTTCAATTCCACCGCGCCCATCGGCGGCAATTTCGGTCTCATCTTCAACGCTTCCTCGGCCACCAAGGGCATCATCACTTTGGAAAACAACAACACTTATACCGGCAAGACCATCCTCACCAATGGAGTCAGGGTCCATTTTTACGCCAGCAACAGCGGACTCACCAACGACGTCCTGTTCCAGAACGCCACGGCGCAGGTGGATCACAACAACGCGCTCGGCACCGGTACCATCCGCTTCATCGGCACCGCCAACCAACTCACGGGACGCAGCCCCGGCGGCGCGCCGCGCACCATCGGCAACCCGGTCACGCTGGATGGTAAAGTGCTCATTGCCAGTTCCGGGTACCAGCCTTTGACGTTCACAGGAAACTGGACCCTCTTGTCGGACAGCGTCATTGACAAGTCGCACGGCGAAGGCACGCTCGCCGGCAACATCAGCGGCAGTTTTGGTCTGACTTTTACCAACTCGAGCGGCAACTTTGGTTTCACCACACTGAACATCACCGGCAGCAACACCTACACCGGCCCCACTGTCTTCACCCGGGCCAGCACTTACAAACTCGCAGGTGGAAACGCCATCCCGGACAACTCGGCGGTGACGCTGCACAACACCAGCGACAGCCTCACGCTCGACCTGCAAGGCACGACGGAGCGGATCGGGTCACTCGCCAGCAGCGGCTCACTCGGTGGCAATGTCGTGCTCGGCAGCGGCACGCTCATCACGGGTGGAAACGGCCTCTCGACAACCTACGGGCAGGTGATCAGCGGCTCCGGCAACCTGATCAAGGAAGGCACAGGCACGTTCACACTCAACGGCTCGAACACCTTTACCGGCACGACCACCATCCGCGCGGGCACGCTACAACTCGATGCCACCGTCGGCGCCCTGGGCGGTAGCTCGCAAATCAACATCCGTCGCGGCGGAACGTTTAGCGTGGACAACACCACCGCCAACGCGGGACGTATCACCGACACCGGCACCATCAAGCTCCTCGGCGGCGAAGCCAAACTGCTCGGCAATGGCGCGGCCGATTCGAGCGAGGCAGTCGGCACCAACAGCATCGGCACCGGCCATAGCACGATTACAGTCGTTCCCGGCAGCGGTCGCGCGGCACGGTTGACTGCGAACACGCTCGGACGCACCGATAACGGCACCGCGCTCTTCCGCGGCACGAGCCTCGGCACGGCGGCCTACCCGGCCGCGAACGTCGCCAACATCACGTTCACCACTGCGCCCACTCTCCAAGGCGCGGGCGGTGGCGCGGGCACGACCACGATCAGCATTCTTCCCTACGTCGTCGGCGATCACGCGACCGGCGGCAGCGGCACCGATTTCGTCACCTACACGGCGAACGGCGTCCGTCTGCTCAACGCGGGCGCGGGTGAGTACAAGACCAGCATCACCGACGGCCAGACCCAGCTCGACAACGTCAAGCTCACCGGCGGCGCGAGCCTGAGTTCGGCCACCACCATCAACTCCCTGCTGCTCGGTGCCGGCGGCGGAGTGAGCGGCAGCGCCACGTTGAACCTCAACAGCGGCGGCATCCTTGCCGTCGGCGGCGCCAACACTGGCATCAGCGTCCCGACGCTCGCGTTCGGCGCGAACGAGGGCGTCGTATTCGCGCTCAATGATCTTTCCATCAGCAGCACCCTCACCGGCAGCGGCGGCCTGACCAAATCCGGCGGCAGCACGCTGACGCTGAGCGCTGCGAGCAGCTACACCGGCCAGACCACGGTGAACGAAGGCACGCTGCTCTTCAACGGCAGCCTCACCGCGGATGCCAGCGGCGTGGCCGTTCGCGATGGTGCAACGCTCGGCGGCACCGGCACACTCGCGCGCGCTGTGAGCGTGGACGACGGCGGCATCCTCTCGCCGGGCAACAGCCCGGGCACGCTCACATTCGGATCGCTCACTTTGACCAATGCCTCCGTGCTCAACTTCGAACTGGGCCCGCACAACGGTGATGGCAGCGCGATCGTAGGTGGCGGCACCAACGACCTGATCGAGGTCAACGGCGACCTCACGCTCGACGGTGTGCTCAACGTCACAGCTTTGAGCGGCTTCTTCGATTTCGGCGCCTCCACCAACTTCTACCGTCTCATCAACTACACCGGCACGTTGACGGACAATACGCTCGTGCTCGGCTCGTTCCCGGCTGGAGCGCTGGGCTTCATTGACACCAGCGTGGCAGGGCAGGTCAACCTGTTGGTCATCCCCGAGCCGACCAGCGTTCTGCTGGTGGTGCTCGCCGGCGCGTTGGCGCTGCGTCGCCGGCTTCCAATTTCCAATCGTCAGACAAATCAGTTCCCAACATAGAAGGATTCAGCATGAACCACGTTATTCCACCACAATCCAGAGTCAGAATCGTTTATGCCTTCGCGGCAGTTGCCACGCTGGCGATAGCACCGCTCCACGCCCAAAACAACAGTTTTTTCGTCCCGCAGACGACGTACGACTTCGAGTCGCCTTCGATGGTGTTGAACGGCACCCTGGAGGGGAACGACAACTGGGCGCGCACGTTCGCGGCCGCGCCCACGCCGAACTTGAAGCTGGGCACCGGCATCAACACCACGCAGGTGGCGCAAGGCGGCAGCACGCCGGTGGATGGGCGATATGACCTCTACGGCACGCGCATGAACGATGGGAACTGGTCCTTTCCCAATTTCAATTACACCAAGAACATTGACGAGGCGGGAGTCGTCCAGGCGGATTTTCGGTACAATACAGTGCTGTCCCTGGTGACGTTGACTTCCAACGGCGGCGCGGCGGACCTCGGGTTCTTCGGGTTCAACGGAGGGCAGTTCGAGATTCGCAGCCAGAGCATCACGGACGTGGCCGTGCCCGGGACCTTCAACGTCGGAGATTGGGTCACCCTGCGCATGCTCGTTGACTGGAGTCCGACGCCGGCCAAATTTGGCTTCAACCTGGGCGGCGCACACTACAACGCCGCCGCCACGCTCCAGTACAAAAACCTGACGGACGGTGAGACCAATTTCACAACCATCGCGGGGTTGTCCAATCTTCCCTTGGGCACAGGAAGCGGCGTCGGAGCCAGCGCCAACTACAGCTACTATTCTCAGAACTTTCCCTCGACTGTCGGGCTGGAGTTGTGGGCCTTCGACACGAGCGCGGCGATTGACAACATCACGATCGGCTACCTGATTCCCGAGCCGACCGCGGCGATGCTGTTGGGAGTCGGTGGCGTGTTGTTCCTGCGGCGCAAACGGCGATGAACGACGGAAGAATGGAAGACAGGAAGCATGGAAGAATGAGGAAGCCCGCTGCTTCCCATCTTCCAGCCTTCCACTCTTCCAGCGCTTTTACGCTCATCGAGTTGCTCGTGGTGATGGCGATCCTGGCGATCCTCATCGCGATTCTCCTGCCGGCTCTGCAAGGCGCGAAGAAGTCCGCCAAGAGGGCACAGTGCGTCAACAACCTCCGCCAGTGCGGCATCGCCTTCGTGTTGTATGCGGGTGATTACGACGACTGGCTTCCATTCCCCACAGTGCAGTCTTGGCCGGGCCCTCCTCTGGCCATGTACAACAACCGGCCCTACAATCAGGGGCATCTGTACCCCTACCTCGGATACAATGCCGAACCACTCTATTGCCCTGATTTCCGCGGCTACGCGTGGCCATGGGGTTGGACGTTCGACTCCAACGCAAAGAAGGACGCTGCCCGGTTTCGTCAGAACTGGAAGAACAACTTCGCGCAGTCCTGCACCAGTTACGGAATGCCGATCCGCTGGGAGGACCCCGCGAATCCCCCCGACCCTGCCGTCCTGCCTTGGTGGAGCGTGTATGACATCTGGTGCAGCCAAAACAACTACAACGTCTTCGCCGCGCTCAAGATGCACTGCAACATGCCGCCCTACAGCGTGGGCAAACGGACCTACCCGATCATGGCCTGCCTTCAGGAATGGTTCTACCCCCCGCAGTACGTGCATGGTGGACACGACGGCAAGCTATCCAACGTCCTTTACCCCGATGGCCGGGTACTCCCGTTTTACCGCAACTTTGTGACTACCTCCGGCAGCCAACAGATCTGGCGTTCTGGCGACTGCTGGAACGCGATGCTGCGGCTCTATTAGCCCACACGCGTTCGTAGTCGAACGCTTCGGCGCGGCCTTGGGTGGAGATCGGAGAAATCACGGCCGCGCTGAAGCGCTCGAGGGCAAACCCCGCATCTGTAAATTGGACCGCCATGAACCTGCAACTCAAAGACAAAGTCGCCCTCATTACCGGCGGCAGCAAAGGCATTGGACTGCGCACTGCCCTCGCGTTCGCGCAGGAAGGCTGCCACGTCGCCATTTGCGCGCGGACGTGCTGACTTGACCGCCGCTGCCAGGCAACTGCGCGCACTCGACGTCCGTGTCGCGGCGATCACGGGCGACATCAACAAGCCCGCTGACTGCGCGCGCATCGTCACGGTGACGCAGCGGACTTACAAGACGTGGCGCACCGTCGGCTCGCCGCAAGGCAACAGCTATTTCAACGCGCTCGTTCCCGAACTGCCGCTCGAACTCAATCCCACCCGGCTCGACATGGGCATCTGGCCGGTGCTCGAGAAGTTGGGCAAACTCACCGGCAATACATGCTACGGGGAGTTGCTGAACGGAATGACGCGCGCGTTCGCCGAACACGGCTTCGATGCGAAGTCGGGACTTGGCTACCTCGGTCAGGAGGCCGAGTTCGATGTCGTGCAACTCACGCCACTGGGCGTGGTGGGTTATCCCGAACCGAAGTTCAAGCCCGCCGCCGACCTGCCGCTGGAACGGCTCTGGTCCGCGGCGCCGCAACAGATGACGCGGATGTTCAAGGCCGCGTACTACGGTCTCATCACGCGCCCGGCGACCATGGACTACAACCGGTTTTGCTCCTACGACTTCGACGATCGCGAGAAGAAGATCGCGCACGCGTTCAATCCGCAGCATGTCGCGTTCGCCCAGACCGCCGCGATGCTGATTCACTACTGGGCTTTCCATTTCGCCCGCAGCGGCGACACCGAATCGCTCGCGTGGGCGCAGGCGATGGCCAACAAGTGGAGCGCTGTGCAGCATCCCGAAACGGGCCTAGCCTGGATATTTCACAAGTTCTCGTGCGCTCAGACCGTGCGCTCTCATTCA
>CAZOTB010000120.1:0-19472 GCA_964582645.1 uncultured Verrucomicrobiota bacterium
GCGCCCGTGAAGTCTCCGCGGCTCAACTTGGTTCTCCTCGCCCTCATGCTGTCCGCCTTACCGGCTTCCGCGCGGTTGAGCATGGACGTGTCGGTTGGGTTCGACGGGGTGGTGATGAATCAGTCGTGGGCGCCCGTGCTCGTCGAGTTGTTCAACGACGGACCGCCCGTCGAAGGCGTGATCAAAGTGCGCGCCTCGCCCAAGTCGCGCGGGATCGAGTACGCCAAGCCGGTCACGCTCCCGACCAACTCGCGCAAACGACTCTGGCTCTATCCGCACGTCGGCAACTACGATTCGAGTTACGAAGTTCGCCTCATCAGCGCGAGCGGCCGGGTCATGAGCGAAACCGTCACCCCGTTCCAAACCGTCGCCAACGCCATCCTCGTTGCCTCGGCAACATGGAGTGATCTCAAGTTGTTCCCCTCGTCTGCCAAAGCGGACGACACCACAACCTTGTATAGCGCGCGGATGCGACAGGTGGCGTTGCCGGACGACGCAGCCGGGTACGAAGGGCTCAACGCGCTGGTGCTGACCGACGTCACTGAAAGTGAATGGACAGTGGGGCAACGGCGCGCGTTGCGCGATTGGGTCGCGCTCGGCGGGCGGCTCATTGTCTCGGTTCACAACGCGGACAATTTCACGAAGTCGCGGTTCTGGGAGGAGCTGCTGCCGATGCGGATCACCGGCTCGGAGGTCGTACCGAACCTGAATTCGTTGGGGCTGCCGTCGAATTCCTCGACGAACACCGCCACGCCCGTCGCGGTTGGCGAGGTCACGCGCGGCACGGCGCGATTCACCGCGGGCGAGAAACCACTCGTGATCGAGTCAGAGTTCGGACGGGGCCGGGTGACGCTCCTGACATTCAGCATCGAACGCGAGCCGTTCCGTTCGGCTCGAGGCAAGGAAGAATTCTGGCGAGGGCTGGCCGTGTTGCCGGCTTTGGCCGCCGCCGATACGCCCGCAAAGAACAAGCAGCACCAGCAGCAGATGCAGATGTTTGGCGCGCAGACGCTCGACGATGTGTTTCGCGCGCTCCTCGAACAACGGCTCGAACGGCAGATTTCCGTCTGGTGGCTGCTCTTGCTGATCGGTGCGTATCTTGTCGTGATCGGACCGTTCGACTACTGGCTCGTGCGCCACAAGCTCAGGAAGCCCGTCCTGACGTGGGTCACGTTCCCGTGCTACGTCGTCGGGTTCTCCGCGCTGATCTACGGCATCGGTTGGTCGCTCAAGTCGGGCGACTCCGAGTTGATCGAGTTGTCGTTCGTGGATATCGTGCCCGACGCCAATCTCGCGCGCGGCACGACCATCGCGGGCTTTTACTCGACCTCGAACCGCCGCTTCCCCTTTGCGGGCACATCGCCGCAGAGCCATTTCCGTCTTGCGTCGAGCGGCATGGAGGACCCGTCCTCGCCCGGTGTCTTCTCGGGCGACACGCAGGTCATCGAAGCCGATACCGGCTTCCAAGCGAACGTGCCGGTACCGATCTGGTCGAGCAAGATGTTCGTGACCGAATGGATCGAGCCCGACTCGCTGCTGTCGGCGACGGTGAAGGGTCGCGTGGTGCAACTCCAGAACCGCACCGCCTCGAATCTCGAGCACGTGACGTTGTTCACGGGCACGAAGGTGTACGAACTGCGCGAATTGGCCGGGAACGGCACGGTCGAGGCGAATCTGGCCACGCTCGCACCGAGCCGTGATTTCCAGAGGTGGCTCGAAAGTCACACCGACCCGGCGCTGACACGGATCATGGAGTTCTGGCGGATTCCGTTTTACCGGCATCGCGAGAAAACGCTTCCGCCGTGGGACAACGTGTTGTTCCTTTCCACATTCGCCGAGCGGATGCGGGCATTGACCCCGGGCAGACCGGCCCGGCAGTGGCGGGCGGTTGATCTGTCGGGGTCGCTCACCGACGGCAACCTGATCGTGCTGGCCTACGCGAAGAATCCCGTCGTCGGCGGTGTGCACGCGAAATTCAAACCCGACCACATCGAGCATCATGCGTTGTTGCGGTGCGTGGTGAAGCTATGAGCAAGCTAGGAATTCTGGTCCGCTGGCGCAACGGCTCTGACGTCGTGCCCACGATTTCGAGGGCTCTGACCGACTTGTGGCCTGCGATAGCGGGTCAGAGTCCCGTCGATCCATCGGCACGACGTCAGAGCCGTCGCGCCAGCGTGTTGTTTCACTCATTGGAACATACTTCGCCATGAATGAATCCCCTCCCATCCCCGCGCCGCCCGTGATGCCCCCGCAGATGCCGGCGATCAAGATCACCGGGTTGACCAAATGGTTCGGCGCAACGCTCGCGCTCGAAAACCTGACCATGGACGTGATGCCCGGCGACCTGTTCGGGTTCATCGGCTCGAACGGCGCGGGCAAAACCACCACTCTCCGTATTCTCGCCACGTTCCTCCAACCCAGCACCGGCATTGCGAAGATTGAAGGATTCGACGTCGTGCAGCAGGCCCACAACGTTCGCCAGCGCATCGGCTACCTGCCGGATTTCTTCGGCGTCTATAAAGACATGGAGGTGGGCGAATACCTGGATTTCTTCGGCGCGGCGTACAGCATTCCGGGCAGCAAACGCGAGAAAATCGTGGACGACGTGCTGGATATTGTCGGCCTCAAACACAAGAAGGGCGACCTGGTCGGCACGCTCAGCCGCGGCATGCAACAACGGATCGGCCTTGCCCGGGTGCTCGTGCACGACCCGAAGGTGTTGTTGCTCGACGAACCCGCCAGCGGACTCGATCCCCGGGCGCGCATCGAGATCATGGCGATCCTGCAGGAGTTGCAACGGCTGGGGAAAACGATCCTGATCAGCTCGCACATCCTGAGCGAACTCGAAGACTTGTGCAACAAGGTCGGCATCATCGAGAAAGGTCGGTTGCTTTACAGCGGTCCGATGGCCGACATCCAGCGTCGGTTGCAGGCCGCGAAGACCATCGTGATCGAGTTGCGCGACCACGCCGAGGAAGCGCTGGCGTTGCTTCAATCACAGCCGCACGTCGCGAGCGCGGCGTTGGAGAACGGCAAGCTCGCCGTGCATCTGCGACCCGACCATCACGATCATTCCTTCCTCGCCGACGTACTCGTCACCAACGGCCACAAGGTCATGAGCCTGAGCGAACGGCGGATGGAGTTGAACGAGGTGTTCATGCGATTGACGGCGGGCGAAACAGCCTGAACCAAGATGGAACCACGGAGGCACGGAGACACGGAGGAGAACACGGCTTCGATTCTCCGTGCCTCCGTGCCTCCGTGGTGAATCGAAATGCTCCTCCTCTCCCTCATCGCCCGCGAGTTCCGCGAAACGGCGCGAAAGAAACGCGCGCATGGACTGCGACTCATCTTCGGCGGGGCGATGGCGGTGTGGTTCGGGATGCTGGTGTTTCGCAACCTGTTCGTCGGCGCGGAGGCGGTGGGTAAGGCAGTCTATGAGGCGATCATCATGCCGCTCAACGTCGGCGCGTTCCTGCTCGCGCCCGCGCTGTCGGCACCGTCCATCGCCACGGAACGCGCCGAAGGAACGCTCGGGTTGCTGTTTCTCACCAAGCTGCGTCCGTTTCACATTGTCGTCGCCAAATTCGTCGCGCGGCTGCTGGAGTTGCTGTCGTTCCTGCTCTTTGCGCTGCCGTTTCTCGTGCTGCCGATTGTTCTCGGCGGTGTCAGCAAGGACGCGGTGTTGCTCGACGTGGCCGGGTTGCTGATCATGTTGATTTTCGGCTCGGCTGTCGGACTGTTCGCCTCCGCGTTCTGCAAGAGCACGACGCGCGCGTTCCTGCTCGCGCTGGCGCTGCTGTTTATTTTGGAATACTGGTGGGTATTCCTGATGGGCGGTGAATCGGGTTTCAGTTCCCCAAGTGAAATCGTCGGCACCTTCGTGGAGTATGCACCCGGCTTCGGCCTGTTCAACATCGGCCCGTGGTTTCCCGGAGACAACCCGACCCGGGACGACATTCTGCTGCTTGCCCTGCTGAATCTGGCGATGGTGATCGTTGTGGCGGTTATTCTCATCGCGCTCACGTCGTGGAAGGTCGCCAGGCTGGCGCATCCGCAGTCCGAGGAGAGATGGGTGGGATGGAAGAGCCGCCTGCAACGCTGGAACCGCCTCGGCAATTGGGTGGCGGCAACAGTGGGTGTCATCGTGATCTGGTTCTGCTCCGACCTCGATCTGCCCGTCGCGCACATTCCATTCTACCGGCTGTTCGAATGGGGAGCGATCCTGGGTTGGATGACAAAGCTGCTTCTGCTCGTGCTTGTGGCTCATGGTCTGGCGGAAGAGAAACAGGCTCGAACGCTGGAGAGTGTGGTGTGCACTCCGCTCCCCAACGCTTCGTTGGTGAATCGCAAGATCGTGGACGCCTGGCGTTGGATTTGGGGTTGGTATCTCCTCTTCAATGCCCCTTTCGTCGCTTTCTACTCGCCGGTCCTTAATTGGAATCCCGTTCCTCAGACGGATCCCAGTCTCGTCATGCTCGGCTCGCTGCTCTTGATTGTGTACAGCCTGCTGGTGACTGCAATTGCCGCCTTGTGCTCGGCGTTCGCGAAGAACGCCCGACGCGCGATCGTGTCATCGCTCGTTCTCTGGATAGGGATTGCACTTGTCGTCGATCAACTCTGTCTGGATTCAGGCGGATGGATTCCGGGAAGTCTGGCCGGATTGAGTTTTCGGCTTAGTGGGTTCCTGGCGTGGAGGGTCAATCCGGGGAATCTCACAAGGGGGATAGTGTTATCGGTCGCCCTGGCTTGCCTTGCGGTGTTCCTGTACCTCATCACCGTCCGCTACTTTCGCCGGTTCGCCGCGCGCCAATGAGATCGGCAATGTCATGATCAGCTTCCCCATCGTCCTGCGGGAGTTCAGCGTCGCGGCGCGGCGGAAACGGACGTTTGTCATCCGAGGCGCGTTCGCAGGGTTGCTGGCGCTGGTGACGCTGGTGTTCCTGCTCATGCAAGCGCTGCCGTTCCGCTCGAATGCAGCGGGCTACTACTTCCTCATCACCCTGTCATGGCAGGTGTTCGCGCTGTTGTTCATCCTGCTGCCAGCGCTGACGTGCGGATGCATCACCGACGAAAAGAAGGACGGCACGCTCGGGCTGTTGTTCCTGACGAACCTGAACTCGGGCGATGTTGTGCTCGGGAAATTCGTCAGCCGCGCCATGGACGGCTTGTTGCTGTTTCTCTCCGCGCTGCCGTTCCTGTTCGTGCCGGTGCTGATGGGCGGCGTAGGACTCGACCAGGCTCTCGCAACCACCTTGGCGGTGTTGTCCTTGCTGGTTCTTGCCTCGGCCGTGGGCGTGTTTTGCTCGACGGTGGCGAGCGGGACCGTGCAGGCCGTCGTGTTCGCCTACGCGGGACTCCTCGCTTACACGATTGTGACCGCCTTGTTGCCGCAGGTCAACGCGGTGTTGCGCCTCGTGGGAAAGGCTCATTGGACCGTGGCGTGGCTCGATCTGCTGCAAGCCGCGAGCCCCGTTTCCGGCCTGGTCCAACCCAACACCGGCGACGCCCTTGTGAGCCTTTGCTGGAGCGGCGCGTTCGCAGTGGTCTTGCTTGGGTTCTCGATCTGGATCCTGCCGAGGACACTGCACCGGGAAGCATCCCGTGGGCGCTGGTGGCGCAACCGCACGCGCCAGAACGCCGCCGGCACTTCCCGGGACGGGCGCACCCGTAGCCGGGGGTTGCTCGAACGAAACCCGATCTTGTGGCTGCACTTCGGGCGTGGCGGCCGCTGGGTCTGGCAACTCGTCGTCGTCACGGTTTTGATCGTCGGGATCGCGTGGGGCTACGCGCTGGTGCCGGGCGGGATGGGGCGGGGCATCTTTCAATTTTCAGTCGCGGGCGTCGGCTGGCTGCTGGCGTTCTTCATCAAGATTTTGATCCTGTTCTTCCTCGCGCGTTCGTTGGCGGTCGAGAAGGAAGAAGGCTCGCTTGAATTGCTGTTGAGCACTCCGCTGTCGAACCAGCAGATCGTGCGCGGCAAAATCCTGTCCGCGCTGGCGTCGTACGGGATTTTTTACGTGTTCCTCGTCGTGATCCAGTTCCCGCGCGCGACCATGTACGGCGAGGGCGGCATCCTGCTGTCGTTGGCAACCGAGTTGAGCGGGTTGGTGTACCTGCTTGCGATCGGCCTCTTCTTTTCGGCCTGGTCGCGAACGGTGACGCAGGCGGTGACCATGGCGATCCTCGCCGTCACGGTCGCCGGCTGGGTATTGACGATGGTGACGTGGATCGGTTGGGCGATCTTGTTCGGGTTGATTTCGCTTACCAGGGTCGCCTCGTCTTCCTCGCCCGGGGGCGCATCGCAGATGCTGTACGTGCAACTGGGCATGACCGTGATCCGGGTGGTCGCCGACCTTGGCATCGCCTGGGTGGCCTACCGGCTTCTGGTGAAGAACCTGCGCGTGTACGCGAGCCGGTGAGGGTACGGCGCGCCCGCTCTCAAGAAGCAGTTCGGCACGCCCGGCGGTCGCGCCCTACCATTCGCCCGCTCGGTGGAATGGCAGATGTCTCCTCGGTGTTCGCACTGGCAGGGCTCATCCAGGCGATTTCCCATTCTCACCTGCGGCTTTGATGCTGATGGCGATCCGTTCCTGGGCCGGTTGTGAGTTCAGGGAGCATCAACGTTCTTGACCGCCGGTGGAGGTTCTGTTTCGATGCGCGGGCACGAGCACCAAAGCCATGAAACGAACGACTCCCCACCACGCCAGTTCTTCCCCAATCATCCGTCACATCTGCCAGTTGTGGACGCTTATTCAGTACCCGAGCAAGGAACGCGAATGGTCGCTCGACGAGAAGGTCGCGCGGGTGAAAGCGGCCGGCTTCGACGGATTCGCCTGGGCTCCGCTGCCGGAGGTGGCCGAGGCGGCCCGGAAACACCGGATGCTGCTGGTGAACTACGTGGACATCGCTGGGTTCAAAGACACCGAGGAAAAACTCAAACGCTGCCGGGATTGCAATCCCATCGCCGTCAACGTGCAGCTCGCCGACCACGATACGCCGACCGAAGTGGCGGTGCCGCTCGCGATCAAGGTCGTCGAGACAGCGGAGCGGCTTGGGTTGCGCGTAGGACTCGAAGTGCATCGCGACATCTGCACCGAGACACCGGAAAAGACGTACGCGCTGGCCGCCGGCTTCGAGAAGGTCACCGGCCGGCCGATTCCACTCACGTGGGATTTCTCGCACCTCGCCATCGTCAAGCACCTCGCGCCGCCGTATTGGGACCGGCTGGCGCAACGGCTCGACCTGATTCACTTCGCCGACCAATTCCATTTTCGTCCGTTCAACGGTCATCACTGCCAGATTCCCGCGACGTTCGACGGCAAGCGGTTCACACCCGAATACAAAGACTGGCTGCAGTTTGCCGACAAGCTGATCGAGACGTGGCTATCGAAGCCGAAGCCGGGCCGGGAGTTCATCGCCGTGCCCGAGCACGGGCCGGTGCCGGGTGGGTACGCGCTCTCGGTGTTCCCCGACGTGTGGAAAGACGCGCAGGTCACACGCCGGGAACTGGACAAGATTTGGAAGAAGCACAGCAAGTAGTCGAAGTGATTCGAGGACGACGACGAGGACGATGAAGACAATGAACAAGCCGGTGATTCGCCACATTCTTAACACCTGGACACTCGTCGGTTACCCGAGCAAGGAGAAGGAGTGGACCATCGAGCAGAAGATCCGGGCGGCGAAAAAAGCCGGGTTCGACGGCATTTCATTCCGTCAACCACTCCAGATCAAAGACCTGTGCCGGGAACTTGGCCTGCTCGTCGTCACGACGCTCGACATCGCTGAATGGGACGCTGTCGAACCGAAACTCGCCATGGCCAAGGCGGCCGATTGCGTCGCGGTGAACGTCCAGATGCTCGATGATGACACGCCGACGGAGATCGCGGTGCCGCTGGCGATCAAGGTCATCGAGACGGGCGAGCGATTTGGCCTGAACGTCGCGATCGAGGTGCATCGCGACACCTGCACCGAAACACCCGAGAAGGCGTACGCGCTCGCCCGGGGATTCGAGAAGATCATCGGGCGCCCGTTGCCGATGACGTTCGATTTCTCACATCCGGCGGTCATCAAACATCTCGCGCCGCCGTACTGGGAGCGGCTGGCCGAGCGAGTGGATTTGATCCAGTTCGCGAACCAGTTCCATTTTCGTCCGTTCAACGGCCATCACTGCCAGATTCCGGCGACGTTCGACGGCAAGCGGCTCACGCCGGAGTTTGTCGCGTGGTTGGAGTTCACCGACAAAGTGATCGAGACGTGGATGAAGACCGCGAAATCCGGCGCCACGATGTATGTCGTCCCCGAGATGGGCAGCGGCGCCTATTTCCTCTCGTGCTTCCCGGATGTGTGGAAGGACACGCAGATCACGATGCGGGAGATTGACAAGCTCTGGCAGAAGCACGCCCGCCGTTGGAGTCCCAAGAAGGGCGCATGAAACGGTTACCCGCTCATGCGCCCCTCTCGCGTGCTCGCCGAGCATGCGAAACCCCGCGCGTGTCATCAGCGCGCGCGGCTTGCCCCATTAGAAGTCGGCGTCACGGCTTCGGACTTTGATACGACCGATCGGACCCGCCCGATGCCTTGTCCGTGACATCGGGCGGGCCTGGCTTGGTACCGTCGAACAGACGAATATCGGGGAGTGTGAGCGGCGCGCTTCGTTTTCACCGCAATGGCGAATCGCACCGGGCTGCGCTCGGTGAGGACGATGGATTTGGTCTCGCCGTTCATGTTGTCTCGTAACCTTTCCACCCACTACTCCACATGTGTGAGTAACCACGGGTCGGAAATATTCCCGAAAAGCACGCCGCGCTTCTTTTCTCGCATTTTGGGCGGAAACAGGCAGAATTCGGCGCAGATAAAGATTCCCGGGAATAAAGCGTACACCGATGGCTCCTACTAACAGAGAAGGCTCTGGTCGCGCCGATCAGAGCTTCGAGCAAGTGGTGGAAATGCATTACCAAGGCCTGTATCGGTTCGCGTTCAGTCTCACGCGCAACGAGTCCGAAGCGTGCGACCTGACGCAGGAAACGTTCTATACGTACGCCTCGCACGGCGCGTCGTTGCGCGATCCATCGAAAACGCGGTCCTGGTTGTTCACCACGCTGTATCGCGACTTCCTGAAGGCGCGACGAAAACAGGACCGTTTCCCGCATGAGGAACTCACCGACGTGGAAGACCAATTGCCTTCGGTGTCGCCGGCGGTCGTCAGTCAGATGGACTGGCAGAGTTTGATGGATGCGTTCGGCGAAGTGGACGAAGTCTATCAGGCTTCGCTGTCATTGTTCTATCTGCAGGAACTCTCCTACCAGGAAATCGCGGAAGTGCTCCAGGTCCCCATCGGCACGGTCATGTCGCGGATCGCTCGTGGACGGGCGCAACTTCGGGCGATCCTGACGCGGCGGAACATCGGTCCCGACCCGAAGATTATTCCGTTCCCATCCAACCAGAAGGGAGGATCGCGTGGATAGCATCGAAGCAAAACGGATCCTGCGCGCGTATCAGCCCGGCATGGAAAGCGATGCCGATCCGCGGATCGCCGAGGCGCTGGAGTTGACCAAGCGCGATCCGATCCTGGCGGCTTGGTTCGAGGAACAGTCCGCTCTGAACTCGACGTTGACGGCGAAGTTCGCGGAGGTGCCCGTGCCGGGCGATCTGAAGGAACGAATTCTCGCGGAACGCAAGATCGTGCGTCCGACACTCTGGTGGCGCAGCCGGACCGCGCTCGCGGCTGCGGCGGCCCTGGTGCTTCTCGTTGCCGTCACGGCCATGTTCTTCCGCTCGATGGCCGGCTCCGACCTACACGCTTATCGCAAGGACATGGTGCAGTTCGTGGCCGACCTCTACAAGATGAACGCCCGCGCCACGACCTGGGATGGATTGCGTCAGTCGCTCGCCAAACAGGGCTGGCCCTCTGACTTCATCGTGCCGGACGCCCTGCGTTCCGTGCGCCTCGAAGGCGGCTGCATGCACTACTGGCGCGAAGAGAAGGTGTCGCTCGCCTGCATGAAGACCGCCGAGAACAAAGGACTATGGCTCTTCGTTATCCCGCGCGCGTCGCTGCAATCCGCGCCAGCGCTACCGGCGCCGCAATTTGCCACCGTTGGGAAACTCAGCACCGCCACTTGGACCAGCGGCGACAAGACCTACCTGCTCGCATCGGAAGCGGACATCGAAGCACTGAAGAAGTATCTGTAGTCCCCCCGGCTCACACGGTGGTGGTCTATGTTAAGGTCTGACAAAGTAGGGGCACACGGCTGTGTGCCCATTTTTCAGAATCATCGGGCGCACAGCCGTGCGCCTCTACCAGCATTGCCTCGAACTGCACCACGACCGCTCACACCCCGAAGTTGCAGGTTGGAAGCGAAATGGTTAGAACCCTTCCATGTCTTCGAGCTACTCGGAGTTCGATTCCTCCCAGAAGCTTCTCGCCCTCCTCACCCGCGAGCGGATCCTCGACTCGATGCGTGCCATGGCAGACTGGCTCGGCGAGGCGCGCAACGCCGCGCGGGGCAAGGGTGTGGGCTATCGCGACATCATCTATTTCCGGGACGGATCGTTTCAGTGGCTCTATCCGCACTCGAACGCCGGCGAACAGATCAACGTTTTCCTGTTTCTTCACGACCTGCTCGGCGACGATCGTTGGCTCCAGCACGCCATCGAGTACGCCGACCTCGCCATCGCCGACCCGATCCACGGCATTTATCGCGGTGAACACACCGAAGCGCACGGCCTGCCGTGGTACTGGCCGGACATCGGCGTGTACGGTGGCATTTACGGAATGAGGTTTCCCGCCGGCTTCTGGGCGCTCTACGAGAAAACCCGCAAACCAATCTACGAGGAGTACGCCCGACTGACCACCGACGTGCTCGTCGCGCGGCAAACGTGCAGCGGTCTGGTGGATGCCGGCTGGTCGCCCACAAATCGCTGGGCCGAAGCGCGTCAACGGCTCGGCAGCCGCATCGGCTACGCGATGGGCACTTTCGCATTCATGCACAACAAGACGGGCGAGCAAAAATACGCCGACGCGCTCGACCGGCTCGTCGGTTGTTTCGAGCGAATGCAGCATCCGGACGGCTCTTTCTTCGAGACCTACCACACCGAAACGGCCCAGCCGCTCGATCGCACGGTGAAGAATCATTTCCTCGGCTACATCCTCAACGGGCTGACGGACGCATACATGATCACACATGATGACCGGCTTCTGCGGATCGCGAAACGGCTCGCCGAATTCGTTGCCCGCAATTTCTACTATCGTCAACTCGTTCCCTACTGCGCGGGCCCGAGCGATCCTCCGGCCAACCAGGCCGAACTCGATTCGCCTGTGATTGATCCCGCGACGGGATTATTCAAGCTCTACCGGATCACCAACGAGCCGCACTATCTGGACATCGCGCTCAAACTCTGGTGGCACTACTTCACCTGGCAGACGCTCTGCCCCGAGCGTCCCGAACTGCACGGAGCAGTCGTGCAGGGCGCAAATCCTCTTGGCGACAAATGGGCCGGTGCGGTTCACGCCAGCCGCCAGGCGGTCTTCAACCCGCACAAAGTCGCGCACGTGTGCATCTACTACCAGAATCAGTACGTCCTCGGCACTCAGCAGTTGATGGCGATTGTGGCCGCTCGGAAACTTTCCTGACAAGTGGTTGCCTCTTGTCCGGCGCGCCGCGCTTGGGTAGCGTCCGCGGAATGAGAAACCTGATCCATTCCATTCTCCTCGTTGCCGCCTGGTTGTTGCTTTCGGATCTGTCCGCTCTGGCCGACGACCCCAAGCCGCTGTTCTACGAATCGTTCGATGCCGGCAAGGAAACCGGCGTCGTCGGCAAGGCGGGAACGATGCGAGCCGTGGACGCGCGCGGCATCGTGGATCTCGACCGCGGGACGATGGCGTTTTTCACACGGCCGGACAAACTCGAAATCTCCGAGTGGGCCCAGTTCGGTGGCGTGCACGGGCGACGAGTTGAAGGTTACTGGGGAATGATCCTCGGGTTCGACCGTCGGCTCGAGGATTTCATGTTCAATTTCTACGACGTCGGTCGCTACGGTCCGCCGCTGAAGTTCCAGCCCTGTCTCGGTCGCTGGAAGACCAACGAATGGCATCACCTCGCCGCGGTCTGGGATCGCAACGAAGGCATGACGATCTACGAAGACGGGAAGAAGATCGCGAGCAACTGGGGCAAGTTCGTTCGCGAGTGGAACTTCGTCCCCGAAGAACTTTTCGTCGCGGGAGTGGCCGATGAGTTGTACGTGTTTGCCGAGCCGCTGACCGATGCGCAGATCGCCCAACTCGCCAAAGGCGAAAAGCCGACGGGCGCGCCCATCCCGATCACACCCGCCGACAAGCGTCGCGCCAACGACCTCGCCCGGTACGGCTGGAGCGGCGAAAGTCTCGCCGCGATGCCGGTAGTGGAAGCGGGAAAACCACAGACGTTCACATTTGCGCGGTTCATCGGTTGCGAGGACACGCACCGTCCCGTGCCCGAGTTGTATTGGGGATTTCCCGGCTCGACGTGGCCGCTTGACAAATACGGCGCTTCGATCCGGGGGCAGCGCGTTGATATCAGCCTCGCTCCGAAGTCGTCCTACGATCGCGTGCGTGCGTTCGTACAACGACGGTTCGAGGGCGAATTCCGTCGAGTCGTGGAAAACAAAGAGCAGCCGCTGCTTCCATTCGAGACGGAGCAGGTTGGCGTGTGGCATCGCAGACTTAACGCGCCGCTCGCGGACGAACATCTGGTCTTAAAGCGCAAGGTCGGCGCGTTGGGCGGGCTGGATTTCTACCGGGTCGAACCCGCGAAAGGTAAACCGGCTGCGAAGGACCTCGTCTCGTTCACGTTCACAAAGGCCGAGAAATTCCCGGATTCCGAAGTGGGCCGCGCGTTGATGGGCGAGACGCCGACGCGCTTCTGGCAGCCCATTCTCGCTACCGCGGCAGGAGGGGAATCGTGGACGCTCGAAACACCGGCATTCGGCGGGTTCCAAGCGACGACCGAGCCACCGACGGACGCGAAGGCATTCGATGGCGCACTGGTGACACTCGTCGCCGAAGGCCTGACCGAGCCGACGCCCGTCCGCGTTGTGATCAAGGAGCCGGTGCATGGAACGCGCGACTGGCTCATCGCCGACGCCGTGTTGCAGCCCAAGGGCGCGGGAAAACAGACCTTCACGATTCAGGTGAAGGGTCGTCCCGTCATCAACATGCCGCCGGTTCAGGCCATCGAAAAAAACAAGACCAACGACGTGGCCGGTGCCGCGTTTGGCGTGACCGTGACCGCCGCCAATCCGGTCAAGTGGCATATGGGCAAAGGCGGTTCATCCGTTGATTTCCTGCTCACGGACCTCAAGACCGCGCTGCCGGCTGCCGCAGACGACCAGGAAGAGTTCATGCGCGAGGCGTACGCCGAAATCATGGAGGGCCACGTGTACACCGACCCGCTGCTCGTGCTCCCGATGAAGTGGCTGGCGAAGTTTGCGCCCGAGCGCAAAAAGTTCCGACAGATGTACGAGCGGGTCGGTTCGCCACAGTGGTTCGTCGGGATCAATGTGCCCAAGCTCGTTTATCCCGAGCCGAAGAACGACACCGGCGCGCCCGAATGGGCGTTCTGGCAGATGCAGGCGATGAAAGAACACTGGCGCGTCCTGCATTGGTATACCGACGAAATGCAGCTCTGGAACGGCGAACTCGGCGGCATCTGGAACGACGACACCGACCACGTCGAGAATTGGTACGATCACGCGCTGTGCATGGACGACGACGGGCGAATCAAGAATGCCCTGCGCAAGATCACGGACGGTTTGTGGAACTACCAACTCGAGGAAGGCGTCGGCAAATACGTCCAGGACGCCTGCCATTTCTACGAGGAAGGCATGGGCAACATGGGCATGCGGCTCGTCATGGACTACGGCGACCCGGTCATGTTCGCGCGCGCGCTCACCACGTGCAGCCACTACGACAAGTGGCTGGTAAAGACCGACAAAGGTTACGTGCCGCGCGGCGAATACATGAGCATCAACGGCATGTGGTCGGCGCGCGAATTCAGCGATCCGCGCTGGGTGGGGCATCGCCCGGATATCATGGTGCCCGCAGGATACTTGATCTGGTACAACCGGCATCCAACCATCGCCAAATACTACGATGGGTTCGATCCGAAAGACGGGTTTCACGGTTCCACCAAGGCCCGCGTCACAAATCTGGCCGCGGCGAGAAAACGGTACGCGGAAGAACTGCTCAAGCCGGTGGGCCGCGACGCCAAACAGCACATCAGTTACATTGACGAGCTCGGTCTCACCGACGAAATCCGCAAAAAACACGCGGTCGAGTTCAAAGTGCCCGGCCCCATCGCGCATTACTGGGGCGCCCACGACACCGACATGCATTACTTCAACTGGCGCATCTCGGGCGACGACCGTTGGCTGGTCGAGTCATACAAGCGCGTCTGCGAATGGTTCTACAGCCACGACTGGCTCAACAGCGAAGCCATGCCCTCGATGGACCGCAACCCCCTCCCGCGCTACTCGCTCGTCCGGGCCCGCATGGGTTCGATCGCGACCAACCGCGGCGCCAGCGGATTGATGTGGCCACTGCACGGCATCAGCTACGTCAGCGGCGGCGACGACATCGCGGCGCTGGTGATCGAGAACCTCGACACGCAGTTCGCCGCGCGCTTCTTTTCGTTCACCGACAAGCCGCATGCCGTGCAGGCGCGGGTCTGGCGATTGCATCCCGGCACCTACAAGGTCGTTCTCGCCAACGACAAGAACGACGACGGCAAACCCCAGGAAGCCATCTGGTCGAAGGAAATGAAACTCGACCGCGGTGCGTTTCTCGATTTCACCCTCCCGCCGAAGCAATGTTCCATTCTCTCGATCACACCGGTCAAGACCGAAGAGCCGAACTACGACAAGCCCGACCCGGCGATCAGCCTCGCGAGTTGCGATTACGTCTATACCGAGCACCTCGTCGTGCATGTCTATAACAACGGCACCAAACCCGTCGAAAACCTGCTCGTGCGCGTCCGTGACGGAAAGAGCGGCCTGGTTGTGGCAAGCGGCGAGCAGGTCATCGGTCGCATCGAGGCCCCGCTCGACATGAAGCCGAAGCAGAAGGGCGTCGAGTTCAAAAACATCAACGCCAACACCTACGGCAGCATCATCATCGAGATTGACCCTGAGGGCAAAGTGGACGACCTGAATCGCTACAACAACCGGGTAGAGTTGAAGTATTGACCCAAGGAAGCGGAGGGGGCTTGGGCGCTGCTACCCCGACCACGCTCGGAACTTCTCGGCATGCAGTTTGAGCGTCGCCTCGCTGTCGGGCGGATTGATGTCTTCGAGGCTTAGGAAACCGTCGAAACCGATGCTTTTCAACAGCGGAAACGTGCGCGCCACGTCGGCCTCGGCGATGTTTTGGGCGTTGGCGCGCCAGTGGACGTGGCAGACGCGCGACTTTACAAAGACCCACGCGCGGTCCACCGACTCGCCGTTGCGGATGTGATGCTCGGCGTGCCACAGGATCATGCAATGCCGCGCCTCGGCGCGCCAGATCACTTCGGCGGCTTGCGACGCGAGCAGGTTGCCGTGCGTTTCCAATCCGAGAATCACGCCCTGCTGTCCCGCGAGCGCATCGAGTGAGTTGATCGCGTCGGCTTGACGCTGGAGCGCATCGTCGAGCGCCACGGCCTCGGTTGGTACCGGATCGCCAAAGATGCGAATGAGCGGCGCGCCGACCGCCGCGGCCAGTTCGATGCAGCGCCGGGTCTTTTCCACGTCGGCGGCGTTCTTCGTCTTGTCCTCGGTCTGGTAGCGGCAGCCGGTCGCGATGCTGGTCAACGCGATACCGGCATCCTGGAACGCGCGTCTTGCCGCCGCGAGTTGGTGCGGTGTGGCGGTGAGTTCCACGCCGTGGCCATGCTGCCACTCCACCCGCAACTCGATGCCGTGGTAGCCGAACCGTCTCGCAGTGGCGAACAATTCCGGAAGCGTTTGTTTCGGACACACCGAGCTCATGAAGCCAAGTTTCATGGGCGCATTGCATCGCACCCACGGCGGAAAATCAACGCTGATAGCGCGGCCGGCTGGTGTGGCAACATTAGTTCACGATCGTGAACTAATGTTGTCCAGAGCGCCCGGGGGCTTTTTGATTTGATGCCGTGCCGCCCCATGCGCAAAATGCGCCCCCATGAGCACGCGGATGAATGGGAAAGTCGCCATCGTCACCGGCGCAGGCGGCGGCATCGGCAAAGGGATCGCCCTCGGGTTCGCCCGCGAAGGAGCCAAAGTCGTCGTCAACGACATCAACAGCAAAGCAGGCAAAGGTGTAGTCGCAGAGATCAGAAAAGCAGGCGGCGAGGCGATGTTCGTCCGCGCGGACGTGAGCAAGGAGGCGCAGGTCAAGAAGATGGTCGCGGCGACGGTCCGCGCCTACGGCAAGGTGGACGTCCTCGTCAACAACGCGATCGCTTCGACCAAGGCGATCATGGAGAATGATTTCGACCCGCTTGTGGAAGTCGGCTTGCGCGGCACGTGGAACTGTTGCCAGGCTGTGCTCCCCGAGATGAAGAAAGCCGGCCGTGGCTCGATCATCAATATCACCTCGACGAACGCGTCCATGGGCGTTGGACCGATTCACGTCTATTGCGGGGTGAAAGGCGGGCTGGCTTCGATGGGGCGCTCGATGGCCACGCAGTACGGCAGGTTCGGCATCCGGGTCAATATCATCGCGCCCGGCACGATCCAGACGGAAATCTGGACGCCGATCATCAAGCAGCATCCCGAGATTCACAAGGAGGTCCTGAAGTTCTATCCAGTCGGTCGGCTCGGGAAACCGGAAGACATCGCTTATGCCGCGATCTGGCTGGCGTCGGACGAATCCACGTTCGTCAGCGGCGCCATCATCCCCGTGGACGGCGGATTGAGCGCGGGGTTCTACACATGGCCGCAGATGGATTGAGATTAGTTATCGGTTATCGGTTATTCGTTATCGGTTGTTGGGTATGAGTGTGGCCGAAGAACCAATAACCAGTAACTATTTCCTCAGCGCCATCTTCCGCACCTTGCGGGCCCGGGCATAATATTCGTTGCGCGTCTCCAGCTTGAACTCGCGGATGATGTCCCGCACCGTCACGTCTCGCATTTGTGAAGTCATCGCGAAGATCGCCTCGGGTTGATGGAACTCGAACTCGACGCCGGCGCCGTACTTCTTCTTGATTGCGCGGATCTGCGGCTGGTTGTAGTCGTAGTGGCAGACGCACGTGTCGAGGTTCAGCGTCGCCGAGGCGATCGGCGGGACGTGACCGAAACAGACCGACTCGAATCGCATGCCGGTCTCCGTCAGTTTGCGACCGACGTTGTTGAGGATGACGCTGTGATGCGCGTAGCTGGTGACGACGAAGAACCCGTGTTGCAGCGCCCAGTTCTCCAGCAGCCTTCCCGCGGCGAACATGCTCGGGAAGAACACGATCTCGGCGCCGTTTTCCGCCAACTGATCGCCCACTTCGCGGAAGCCGGCATCATAGCAGATGCACGCGCCCACGCGCCCGAAGTCGGTCTCGAACACGTTCGCCTCGGTGCCGGGCACGACGCCCATCTCGATCTCGCTGATGGTGGGGAAAATCTTGTGGTATTGGCCGACGATTCTGCCCTCGCGGTCAATCAGGATCGCCGCGTTGGCGATTTTTTTCCCATGCTGGACGATGATGGGACACCAGACGTACATCGAATGCTTCTTCGCCAGCTTGGCAACGGCGTTGGTAGTCGGTCCGGGCACCGGCTCGGCGATTTTCTTCCAGCCCGTGTGTGCGCCGCGGATGTTCATCGCTTCTGGCAGCGCGACGATGTCCGGCTTCTCGACCGCGGCAAGGTCGAGTGCCTCGGCGAGTTTGCGATGGAGGTCCGGGAGGTTCTTGCCGCCCCCGAAGGCAACTGTAACCACTCGTACGTTTCGTGCCATGCTGCGAGGGTACTCGGCGTGGTCGAAATCGCAAGGCGGATGTAGGTCTGCGCCCGGAAGCTGGAGTTTCGCCCTCCACTGATACATTTCTTGCTTTTCTGCTTCGATATGCAAACACTTCCGCCTTCCATGAAACTTTCGATTGTCGGCACAGGGTACGTGGGGTTGGTCACGGGAACGTGCCTCGCCGAGGTTGGCCACCACGTGATCTGCGTGGACAACGACAAGCGGAAAATCGAGAAACTCCAGCGCGGTCAAATTCCCATCTACGAACCGGGCCTCGAAGAACTCGTCCACAAGAACGTTGCGGCCAAGCGGCTGCGGTTCACGAGCGAGATCGCCGAGGGCGTCGCCAACGCGGACGTGGTGTTCATCGCCGTGGCGACGCCGCCCCAGGCCGATGGTTCGGTGGACATGCAGCACGTCGAGAAAGTGGCGCGCGAGATCGCGGGTGCGCTGACCGAGTACAAGATCATCGTGGACAAGAGCACGGTGCCCGTCCAGACCGGCGAGCGCGTGGCGGAAACGATCAAGCGGTACAATAAACACAAAGTCGAGTTCGACGTGGTGAGCAATCCCGAGTTCCTGCGCGAAGGCTCGGCGGTGGCCGATCTGATGAAGCCCGACCGGATCGTGGTGGGCGTGGCCAGCCAGCGGCCCGTGGCGACGATGAAGAAAATCTACGAGCCGTTCCACGCGCCGATCATCGTCACCGACATCAACAGCGCGGAGTTGATCAAGCACGCTTCGAATTCGTTCCTCGCACTCAAGATTTCCTATGCCAACGCCCTCTCGATCATCTGCGAGGCCAGCGGCGCGAACATCCTCGAGGTCGTCAACGGCATGGGCATGGACAAGCGCATTGGCCGGGCGTTCCTTGACGCAGGGCTCGGCTACGGTGGCTCGTGTTTTCCCAAAGACCTCTCCGCGTTTATTCACATCGCGCAGGAACTCGGCTACGATTTTCGCCTGCTCAAGGAAGTGCAGCGGATCAACACCGAACAGATGGAGCGGCTGCTGAAGAAGATCCGTGAGACGCTCTGGGTGTTGAAAGACAAAACGATCGCGGTGCTGGGACTGACGTTCAAGCCGAACACCGACGACGTGCGCAACTCGCTGGCGATGGACCTGGTGGAACGACTGCGAAAGGAAGGCGCCACCGTTCGCGCCTACGATCCGAAGGGAATCGAGAAAGCGCGTGAGATTCTGCCCGACCTTGTGTATTCCAAAACGGCGTACGAGGCCTGCCAGGGAAGCGATGCCGTGGTGATCGCGACCGATTGGACGGAGTTCAAGTCGCTCGACCTGGAGAAAATTCGCGATGGAATGACTCACCCGATCATGTTCGACGGAAGAAACATGTTCGATCCCGCCGACATGGAGAAGCTCGGCTTCGTGTACAAGAGCATTGGCAGGTGAAGAGAATGCAAGAATGGAGGGAGGGAAGATTGGAAGGGTGGAAGAACCTCATGGCAATTGTTTTGCACTCTTCCAATGCTCCACTCTTCCATCCTTCCAACTAAGCTTT
>CAZOTB010000121.1:0-19470 GCA_964582645.1 uncultured Verrucomicrobiota bacterium
TGCAGATTTGGCTTATTTTTCACAAATCGCTAAACCAATTTCCCAACACCCTCTTATACCGGTTGGCTTCCGTTGTCCATGCTATGACTCGTCCAAAACGTGGACTGGTTGAATTGCGGTTTGTAGGGCGCGATGCCCCCGTGTCGTTTCGGGAGTATCGCGCCGCGAGTTGCGTGGGAAGGACGGAACGGCGCGATACCTGAACGACAGGCATCGCGCCCTACAAATTCGATTCACGCCTTATAGTTCCACTGATCGGTGGCGTACTTCGCCTCGACCAACTTCTGGATTCGCTCCATCGGAACACTCTGAGTCGCAGGCCGGGCGTTCCACGCGTGAAGGAGCACGTCCTTCACTGTCGGCACGGAGAGTTCCAGATTCCGCAGGAACGCGGTGTGGCTGCGGCCCTGCCGATACTCGGGTTGACGCGATGGCATCGGCAGCAGGCGCTCGATCATGCTCAGGTCGAACCGCAACAGAAAACTTCCGTGAAACAACACGAAGCGCTTCCCCCGTCGTTGCGCGTTGCCCGAGAACTTCAAGCCGCCCGTGGCCAGGTCGGTGTAGCCTTCGATCTTGATCGGCGAATCCACGAGCGGCTGCAGCGCGTCGCGGTGTCGTTTCATCACGAAACAGTTCGTCTCGGTGACACCCCGCAACGGACCGTCCTCGTGGATTTGCAGGAGCAGCGAGTAGTTGAGGCAGCCCGGCCCCTGCAACACCGTGCCGCCGCCGGTGCATCGGCGCAGGATCGGCACACCGCGCTCGCGGCAGGCGTTTACGTTTGCCTCGGTCGCAGTCTTGTTGGAATATCCGACCACGACGAAATATTCGACCGGCTCCCAGAAGCGCAGAATTTCCTGGCCGTGCCCCGCGTCGCACAGTTCGAGCAATGCCTCGTCGCAGGCGAGGTTCTCCTGCGGCGTGGGGAGGGTTCGGTCGAGCAGTTGCATTGCGAACAAATTTTGGTAGTAGGGCGATCCAGTGCGACCGCGCGTTCCAACCACATGCGCCTCAAGTCCACGCTGGAGTAGCCGGTTCCAAACAGGTTCTCAAGCGGAGAAAAGGAGAAATATTGATAGGTGCAATCTGACGGCGTCCTCGCCCCAAGAATCGCTCGCGGCGGGGGCGGCACATGTGCACCGTTGTGCCAGACACCAGCGCACCTTACTTGGCCGCAAGTTTGATCACAAGCACCTTCTCGGCATCATCCCAAGTGGCCGGGTACTGCTTGGTTTTCGGGTGCTCGAGTTCGTAGTGCCGCAGGAACGAGATGGCGGTGATTTGAAAGCCGCCGCCCTTCACAGCGCGCAGTTTGTAGCTGTGTTCCGTGTCGACAGGCACTGGACGAATGCCGATGCGACGCGACTTGGCGTCAAAGAGCAACTGAACCGCCTCGGCTTTCGGCAGATGCTGTTTCTGGCAGGCTTGGTTCACGCCGAAGGTGCCGTTCTTGGTCACGCTGACCGTCGGCTCCAAGCTCCTCGGCTTCCGATTCACTCCTGTAAACGTCTCGAATCCCATGGTGTGTTCTCCATTCTCTATTCTCTATTGAGCAGCTATTGGTAGTTTTGTCGCTGCAGGTTTTACGCCTGCGAACTAAATGCACTACAGGAAATCCTTCTTGAATCAGTATTCGTCACCACCATACAAACCTAAAGTCGCACTCGCGTCAATGCCGGATCCAGGCGAACCCGTTCTCACGGCGGCAAGCTGAAGCTTGAACTACATACGCAAGCAGCAACCCCGTTCTTGGGAATCGTACGATTCCGGCACCAGCGTTCGTAGTTCAAGCTTCAGCTTGCTCCTGCACATGTCATCGCAGTGACCGACAACCTCGGGATGCCGCCGTCGCGACCCGACCCCACAATCGCTCCTAAAAGAGCTTGACCGGGCCGGGTGCTCGTTGCACACTCTCGGCCAGACAGGAGAAGGCGAATCACATGCGCCCGAAGATCACGCGATTGACTGGATCCCGGTTGAGCGCCAGCAGGGAAAAGCACACAATGGCCTCGTCCGGCTCGATTGGAAAGGACACCGCCTCTTGATCGCCACCGACTGCACCTTCAGCGACGCCGCCATGGAATCACTCGCCACCCACGACCTGCGGGCGGACGTGCTCATTGTCCCAGGGCGACTCGGACCGCCGGAGCGCCCGGCCCAAGCCAGGTACCACGACCTGCTCCGAGCGTTGATCGCAGCCGCCCAGCCGGAACTGATCGTCCTGTGCGACGGTGGCCCGTCCTCCTTTGCCGCCACGCTCGCGATTTGCCGGACCGCGTCCCGAGCCACCATGCTCTCCACCCGACTAACTGGTGCCCTGACCTTCACGGTGACCCCGGACCGCAATCTCGCCATCACCCCCTATCACCGCAACACCGAACCGATTCGGCTCTCGCCGCGCCCGACACCTCACGAGTCTTTACAACCTTCAGCCCTCGACATTAAACCCCGCCACAGTGCCGATCGCCCTGTAAACAGCCCGTTTCTCGGTCCGGTACTCACGACCCGAAACGCAGCCACAAATCACTCAGCTCGGGTGTAACCCGAGGAATAACCATGACATGTAATCATTCAAGTGGAGGATTTTTTGGAAGAATGAAAGATAAGGTATCTACGGGCTATAATGGACTTAGAGATAAAATTACTGATATGCTTCCTGAAGGAATGCCTGCTGGAATGGTTAATGGAATGAATTATAGAGGACAAAATGCTTTTACTTTGATTGAATTACTTGTTGTTACTGGAATTATTGCCATTTTAGCTGCCATGACTTTGCCTGCACTTCAAGGAGCAAAAGAAAAAGCTAGAAGAACTCAATGTGCTAATAATCTTAAACAAATTGGATTAGGGACTCATTTATATGCAGATGATAATGATGGTGCATTACCAGTTTTAGCTAATCCAACAGGTGGATCTGTTAATGGATATCTTACTTTGGGTGGAGCTCCGTATTTTTATGGACTCACGATGCCATATTTACAGAATGGAAGTTGGACTCTCTTCTTTGACCCTACTTCAACAACTTATAAATCAGCGCCAAATCCAATACCAAATCCATTATTTGGAGCATATTATGAGAGAGGAACTCCTCAATTTCCTACTGGTGTAGAGCCTAGACTAGGAAGGGCATTACCTGGTGGCGTGTCATTAACAGATATTGCAATACTTTCTGATTATGAAACTGCAAGTCCCGTCGGAAGTGGAAATTGGATTACTACTGCGCATAGAAATCAAGGAAAAAATGTTTTATATATGGATTGACATGTAGAATGGGTAAATGTGAGAGCCGATAGTAAATCCGCTAATAATGCTGGTGGAGACAGTGCACCAGGTGCAAATGATGGTACATGGGGCAAATTAGATAGAAGGAAAGAATAGAAAAGACTTTTATAGATAATTTTCTTCGATTATTGATGAAAAAAGAGGAGAGAGGATTTAAGCAACCCACTGACTTGCTTTCGGCGGGGCGATGGGTATGGTTCGGACATGAACACCGTTGTCGTCAGACTACCGAAGCCGCTCTTTCAGAGACTCAACGCCGAGGCGCGACGACGCAAGACGACAAAGTCCGCCCTCCTCGTCGAGGCGTTTGAACGTGCTCAGCCAAACGGGAACGGCGGCTTATCGCCCTACGAACGCGTCAAGGACCTGATCGGGTCGGTGGACGACCCCAGCTTGCCCACCGACTTGTCCAGTAATCCCAAGCATCTGGAAGGCTATGGCCGGTCCCGTCCTGCTTGACGCCGGTCCTCTGGTCGCGTGTTTTCTCAAACGCGACGAACATTATCCTTGGGCAGCAGCCCAACTCCAGCGGCTCGAAGGCCCTTTGCTCACCTGCGACGCGGTGATCTCCGAGGCGTTCTTCCTGGTGGGCGCGTCCGTCCAGGCAACGGAACAGCTTTGTCGCTTCCTGGAACGAAACGTCGTGATCTGCGACTTCAACCTGCGCAACGAACTTCCCTCTGTCCTCGAACTGATACGCCGGTATCGCGATGTGCCGATGTCGTTGGCGGACGCCTGTTTCGTTCGCATGGCGGAACTGCACGAGAACGGGAAGGTGTTCACACTCGACGCCCACTTTCGGACCTACCGCAAGAACCGACGCCAGCCCATCCCGCTGATCGCGCCCTGGCAGTGAGCGGTGGCGGATGGCAGAATCATTACCGGCAAGATCATTCCGAGCGATTGTCATTTTACCCTCCATCATTTTTCCTCAACCACCCCATTCGTAGTATTGACTGTCCCGAGTAAACCGGGAAATGATGGACGCGTGAGCGCCGAAACGAAGCCTGCGGGGCAGACATCCGACTCCGCTGAGACCCAGCGCTGGCTGGATGCACTCGAGGTCGTGCTGCAATCGGGCCTCAAGGACCACGCTGCCGAACGCGCGCCGCTGCTGTTCGACAAACTCGTCACGCGATTGCGCGAGTCGGGCATTCCCATCCCGCACAGCGTCAGTTCGCCGTATCTGAACACCATTCCGGTCGAGAAACAACCGGCCTACCCCGGCGACTGGCAGACCGAGGTGCGGATCAAGAGCTACATTCGTTGGAACGCGATGGCCATGGTCGTCAACGCCAACCGGCTCCACAGCGGGCTCGGCGGCCATATCAGCACCTACGCCTCCGCGGCGACGCTCTACGAGGTCGGGTTCAACCATTTCTTCCGCGCGGCTCATGACGATTTTCCCGGCGACTTCGTGTTCTTCCAGGGCCACGCCGCGCCGGGCAATTACGCTCGCGCCTTCCTGGAGCGCCGCCTCGACGAGCGGCATCTCCACAACTTCCGCCAGGAACTCGCAGAGGGCGGCGGGCTGTCGTCGTATCCGCATCCGTACTTGATGCCGGAATTCTGGCAGTTCCCCACCGTCTCGATGGGGCTTGGGCCGATCGTTTCGATCTACCAAGCGCGGTTCAACCGCTACCTGCGCGCGCGGGGATTCATCAGTGGCGACGAACCAAAGGTCTGGTGTTTCATCGGCGACGGCGAATGCGACGAACCCGAAACGCTCGGCGCGCTCACGCTCCCGGCTCGCGAGAACCTCGACAACCTGATCTGGGTCATCAACTGCAACCTCCAGCGCCTCGACGGCCCCGTGCGCGGAAACGGCAAGATCATCCAAGAACTCGAAGCCGTCTTCCGCGGCGCGGGTTGGAATGTGCTCAAGGTCATCTGGGGTTCGGATTGGGACGACTTGCTCGCGAAGGACACCAAAGGCCTGCTCGTCAAACGCATGGAAGAAGCCGTGGACGGCGATTACCAGAAATACTCGGTCGAACCCGGCAGCTACACGCGCACACATTTCTTCGGCACGCATCCCGAGTTGCTCGCGATGGTGAACCATCTCACCGACGATCAGATTCGCAAGCTTCTCCGCGGCGGTCACGACACGCGCAAGGTCTATGCGGCGTACAAAGCCGCCGTCGAACACAAGGGGCAGCCCACGTTGATCCTCGCCAAGACGGTGAAAGGCTACGGTCTCGGCGAAGCCGGCGAGGGCCGCAACGTCACGCACCAGCAGAAGAAGCTGAACGAGAAGGAGCTTCGCGAGTTCCGCGCGCGGTTCAAGATTCCGATCAACGACGAGGACGTGGTCAACACACCCTTCTATCGTCCGCCGCCCGACAGTCCCGAAACGAAGTACCTGCTCGAACGCCGGCAAGCGCTCGGCGGATTCCTGCCCGCGCGCAAGGTACGGGCGAAACCGCTGCCGGTGCCGGAGCGGAAGTTTTACGAGGAGTTTTTCCACGGCTCCGACCGGTTCGAGGTTTCGACCACGATGGCGTTTGTCCGGCTTCTCACAAACCTCCTCCGTCACCCCGAGGTCGGACGCCGCGTCGTACCGATCATTCCCGACGAAGCCCGCACGTTCGGCATGGATGCCTTGTTTCGTCAGATCGGTATCTATTCGCCGAAAGGCCAGCTCTACGAGCCGGTGGACCGCGAGAGCCTGCTCTACTATCACGAGGCGAAGGACGGACAGATCCTCGAGGAAGGCATCAGCGAGGCGGGCGCGATGTCGGAATTCATCGCCGCGGGTACCGCGTACGCGAACCACGGTGTCCACATGCTTCCGTTTTTCATCTACTACTCGATGTTCGGCTTCCAGCGGATCGGCGACCTGATGTGGCTCGCGGGCGACATCAAAGCCAAGGGTTTTCTCCTCGGCGCGACAGCCGGGCGGACAACCCTCAACGGCGAGGGTCTGCAGCACGAGGACGGTCACAGTCTCTTGCTTGCGAGCACGATCCCGACGTTGCGGCAATACGATCCCGCATTCGCGTACGAGTTGGCGGTGATCGTGGCCGACGGTATGCAGCGGATGTACCACGACGGCGAGGACGTGTTTTACTATCTCACGCTCTACAACGAGAATTACCTGATGCCTTCGATGCCCGAGGGTGTCGAGGAAGGAATCCTCAAGGGCCTCTACCGGTTTCGCAAAGGCGTCGAGGGCAAATCGTACAAGGCACACATCCTCGGCAGCGGCCCGTTGATGCGCGAAGCCTTGCGGGCACAGCAGATTCTGGCCGAGCGCTACGACGTCTCGGCGGATGTGTGGAGTGCGACCAGTTACAACCTGCTCCGCAACGAAGCGCTCCGGGCGAAACGATGGAACAGGTTGCACCCGACGTCGCCGCCCCGGAAGTCATATCTCGAATCGGCATTGGAGAACGAAGAGGGCGTCTTCGTGGCCGTGTCCGATTTCATGAAGATCGTCCCCGACCAGATCGCGCCGTGGGTGCCGGGCGGCCTGACCACGCTCGGCACCGATGGTTTTGGTCGCAGCGACACCCGGCAGCGTTTGCGCCGTTTCTTTGAAGTGGATGCCGAGTGCGTCGTGATCGCGACGTTGTACGCGTTATGTGAAGAAGGCGACGTGAAGGCGGAGACAGTGGAGCGCGCGATCAAGGAGTTGGGCGTGGATCCGGCGAAGCTGTTTCCAGCATCCGTGTGATTCCAAGTCAGGCCGAGCCTGAATGTACGACCTACTTTGCGGCGGACTGCGTCCCGTCTTCCACCAACGTCGCGGTGCCGGGGATGCCGGCTTTGATCTCGTTGCCGGGGTTGTCGAACTGAATCTTGACGCGGAACTGGCCGCTGGCGGCGTCCACAATTGGGTCCATTACGGCCACGGTGCCGGCCGCTTTCTGAGTGCCCATCGTGGTGCACTGAATCTGCGCGCCCTGACCGAGCTTGACGCGGGGCAGGAATTTGCCGTCGAGGTAGATCACCAGGTTCAGCCGGGAGACGTTGACCACGCGGATGATTTTCTCCAGTTCGTCCACCGGCTCGCCGCGTTGCTTCAGTTTGCGGACGACGTAGCCGTCGAACGGGGAACGGATGAACTTGTCCTCGAGCCGTTGTTGCGCGGAGCGGAATGAAATCTCGCCCTGCTCGGCCTGACGCTGGTCAATCTGGTACTGCAGGTCCACTTTGCGGAACTCGTCCTCGCTGATGGCCTTGGTGTCCCAGAGTTTCTTGCCGTTCTCGTAGTCGCGCCTGCTTTTCTCGGCGGCGAGCCGCGCCGCCTGGCGAATCACGTCGCGTTGTTGCACGTCGAGTTCTTCGAGGTTGTGGTCGAGTTCGACGAGCACCTGTCCGTTGGTGACGGCCGCGCCTTCCTCGACGCGGAACTTCTCGATGATCCCTTTGACCTTCGCGCCGAGCGTCGCTTCCTCGATCGGTGTCACGACGCCATTTGCGATGATGGGAGAGCTCGTCTGAGCGAGGAGCGAAAGAGCGGGCAGCGAGAAAGCGAGAAAGAGCAAGACTCGGCGTTTCATACGATGGCTCGACTGAATCAAAAGAGCCATTCGACGCGGAGGAAGTTGAGAAAGCGGCGGGTGAAAACGTAACTGGCGACGTGCCAGCCGACATCGAGCTTGGCGCGGCCGGTATAGCCAGGCTTGAAGTCGCGCGCCATCTCGGGGCTCGACTCGACGTCCGCGGTGACCTGGAACACGTTGTGCCGGTCGGCCGCCGTCGAGAGCTGGCTCACCTTCGAGATGTCGCGCACGACCGCCTTCTTCGGATCGGTGGTGTGCGAATAAAGAAGGAAAGTGGCCTCTACCGGCTTGCCCGCGCGCAGGCGATCGTCAAGCTGGCTCACGTCCGCCTCACGGACATTGATGATGCATTCCCAACGGTCGAGGTTCGCCACCTCGGCAAAGGTCTCGCCCTGGCGCAACACCTGCCCGAACCGGAGGTGAAGATCCTTCGTCAAGATCCGCCCCGCGATTGGGCTCTTGATCTCGGTCAACGCAAGATCGTGTTCGAGCTTCTCGATCTGGTGCGCAGCCAACTCGGCCTGCAACTCCGCCACGCGCCGCTGGCCTTCGTCGCCCGCCACACGCTGCCGGTCCGCCTCCGTCTCCCAACGCGCCTGCTCCTGCCGCGCCACGGCGAGGTCGAGATGGATTTTGGTGTCGTCGAGCTTGGCCAATGTCTGCCCCGCCCGCACGTCGTCGCCTTCTTTCACCAGCACCTGCACGATGCGACCTTCGACTTCGCACGGCGCGACTGCCCGCTGCGTTGGAAGCAACGTGCAGTCGCCCTCGACTTTGAGCTTCCACGGCATGAAGGCGAGGAGCACCAACGCCACTACCGGCGCGCCGATCATCGCCAGCAGCCGGTTGCGCTTCGGACCGAGCAGGGCGGTCTTCGTCCGTTTCGCCGCCTGCATCACAGGAAGCAACGGCAGTTCGTGAAATTCGCGCGACGCTCCCAGCGCGTTGGCCACCGGCTCGCCAATCTGCACGACGTTTCGCTGCAACGCGTCGGGCCACGGTGTCTTGACGGCGCTCTCCGCGAGGAATGTTCCGAGCCGTGTGCCGTCCTTGCCCTTGAGGGGCACCGCCACCACGCTGTGGAGGTTGCTCTCCGAAAAACAGGCGTCGGCTTCCTCGCTCCCGCGTTCGGCGTCGCCACGGACGAACATCTTCGTTTCCGAATCGGGAATGCTCTCGCCGAGCGCGGCCAGTGCTTTTACGAGCGAACTTTTCTTCTGCGGTTGCGCCACGCCCGTGACGCTCGTCACGCTCCACTTCTCGCCGCGCTTGCTCACGAGCACGCACCGGTCGCAACCGAGGATTTCGCGCCCATGGTTCGTGGCGAGGACGCCGATCTGGTTTTCGTCGAGTTGCCCCGCGAGCGCATTGCTCAACGCGAGGAGCTTCTGCTGCTGCTGCATCTCGCGGGCGAGGTCGGCGATTTTGCGCGACTTGAGATAGCTCTCCGCATACGCCGAAACGGAGGTGAGGAACGTGATGAAATCCTGGCTCGTCTTGGGGTCGCGATGGGGTCGTTGCCAGATGTGCAGCACGCCCACCGCCTGCTGGTCCACCATCAACGGCACGTAAAACAGCGGGTAGGGCGTGAAGTTGGTGATCGGCGATTCTTCGACGGGCGACCCCGGCGCGGAGGTCGAAGAATGCGGAAACAAATCGGGGCCGACCGGCGACACCACCAGCGAGCGCTTGTGTTCGACCACGTCCTTGAGCGCGCGCAGGACGCTGCTGCGTTGGTTCGCGTTCGACTGGAACTCGATGTCCTCCATGCGAATCTCGCACACCAACTGGAACTCCTGGTTGCCGATCAACCAGATCGCGCCGCCATGGGCATCCACGCTGCGGACAACGCGTTCGAGGAACTGCGCGAAGTAGTCGGTGATCGGGATATTGGTGCGACTGAGCGCGGCGATTTCCTTGACCCATTGCTGGATGCGCGCCTTGGCCTGTTCGAATTGCGTGGTATCGACCGGCATATCCTGTGGCGGCAAGGCTAGCATGGGAGGGGTCAAACTCAAGCGCAATTCCAGCCTGGATCCCATGGCGATTTCCGCTCGCGCTCCGCACCTACCCGATCTCCACACGCACCGTGTAGATCGCATCGGGCGCGGTGAACGGAGAGCCGGGCCAACGCCAACTATCGGGGACGGAGTCGTACACGAAGAGCAGGCTTCGCGGTCCGATCTGGACCACGTCGGTGTGGCCGGTGGTGCGAAGGCGCGGCAGGTCAGCGTTGTGATGCGCGGTGAGATCGAGCTGGTGGAATTCGAGGCTGTCGCCCTCAGCGAGGTACATGTCGATCGTGGGACGGCCCGCGGTGAGGACGGTGACGTAGCCGCGAGCGTCAGCGAATGGCTCTGGTCGCGATGTCGGCGCCCACTCGCTTACGCTCGCGGCTACCAGAAGCCCGCGCGGGTCCATGATCATCTCGACGCCCGGCAGCACTTGAGGCTTCGTCCATGTCTTGCCGCGATCAAAGCTGTCGGCGTAGTGCATCGGCTGGAAATGGTTCTTGAGCGCCGAGACGCGGAACATGGCGCGCCAATGATCGCCAAACCGATAGAGCTGCACCTCGCTCGGGCCTTCGACGCAGTCGGCAGGCACGTCACCGGGCGTGGCGATGCGTGAATACCACGACCACGTGTGGCCTTCGTCGCTGGACACGAGCAACTCGGTTGTGAACCGCGCTATGCGCCGCATCTCGGGCGCGGCACTGTCGGTGGCGTGGGGATCGCTTTCGTAGCAACCGTACACGGGCGCGATCCAGCGTCCATCTTCGAGTCGCTGGATCGTTCCCCAAAACGCGGTGATTGGTTTATCGCTCGGCGGAAGATCGTCATCGAGATAGAGCGGTTTGCCGCTGGCGTCCTTGATCGGCTCCAGGAGAAATCCCTTCAAAGGCGCGGGGAATCTGGCGACGGTCGTGTCCCGGGAGATTCGCAGCGTACTGCCATCCCATCGAAGCGTGGTTCGCGGCCCTGTGAGCGAGCAGCGATCCGCGCCGAACCGGATTGAATCGTACGGCATCACCACCGCTTCGCCGTTCGGCTTGGAGAAGAGCGAGAAGCTGCCGATGTCCACCGCGCGAGCGGCAACGCGCCAGGTGGCTCCATGGTCGGTGCTCACCCAGATATCTTTGCGGTCGCGCGGCGTGGCGCTGGTGTCGAACGTCGTCTGGAAGATCGCGGCCACCGCACCGTCGAGTACGCACAGATTCGGACGCGTGATGTGTTCGTCGCGCGTGCCCTGATAGACGAGCACGGGCGGATGGAGCGTGACACGCCAGGTGCCGGCTTGGATCGTTCGGGGTTGCTTGTAGCTCATGAGATGATCACGTTTGGAGTACAAGCTTCAGCTTGATCTCATCGCGGAGCGCAACGCAAGCGGAAGCTTATACTCCGAACGCAAACATACCCAAGTCAAAACCAGGAGTACGGACTGGCCGGGTTCCACGGACCGAACGGCTGCGGGGCGGAGTTCCACTTGTAGAACCTTTGCCACGGCACCCACTCGACATGCCCATCGAGAAACGAGGCGTTGAACCCCGCGGCGTTGGATTTGACCGTCAGGTCGGCCGGCAGCACCGACGCCGATCCTCCATGCCGATACGCGCCCAGCAATTCAGCGTACACCAGATCGAATTGCCAACTCCCGGCGTCCGCCGCCCAGAGCACGGTGCTCAACGGCGCGGTGACCTGGTTGAGTTTGCGAATCGGCGTTGGGCATTCGCCGTAGTAATTCCGTCCGTCCGAGAGGTACGCGTTGTAGCCATAACACTGTTTGCCGCCGCCGTGAAGATACGCGCCGCCGAGGCGTGCTTCCCAGAATGTTTCATTGGGTGCTTCGGGTCTGCCGTTGGCGCTGGGACAATAAAACACATGCGCCGTATTGTTCAGCCGCGCGCTCAACGCAGCGCCTGTCTCCCTGAACCCAAGATACGGTGCGATCCGTGCCGTCGTGACTGGATACTCAGGGAAGGCGCCGTTGTTGTCGTCCATGTACCCCTGGGTCGCCACGCCGATCTGCTTCAGGTTGCCCATGCACCTGGCCCGGCGACCGGATTCCTTCGCGCGTTGGAGTGCGGGGAGCAGCATGGCGGCCAGGACGGAGATGATGGCGACCACGACCAGCAGTTCGATCAGGGTGAAACCGCGCGGTTGCGGTAGATACATGCTTCGGCGTTCCACGCTCCACTTCATTTGGCCCACAAGTGTAACCGTCAGAACAACAACCACAATTGCTGGCTTTTGCTCATTATTGTCGAAAAATTGACTTGGACCGTAGCGAGGTACGCCGATCTTCGACAGGGTGCCGAAACGGGGCAACCCGTACTTGACACGAAGTGATACCATCCAACTCCAGCCACAGAAGCACGAACGAAAGCACGCCACGAAACACCACCGCCTCATAGCCATCGGCACTTTTGCATTGGCCGTCGTTGTCCAAGCCGCGCCGCCTTCGGTGGAGGAATTGTTGAACCATGCCATGCGATTTCCCGTCGCCACGAAACCGGTGATCGAACGAGCGCCGACGGTTGATGGTCAGGTAGCCGACGCGGAGTGGGCGGGCGCGGCGGTGCTCCCCGATTTCATGACGCTCGATGCGCGGCGCCACGAGGGTGTCGCGACGCGGTACCGGACACGGGTGTGGTTGCAGGATGATCGCGACGCGTTGTACATCGCCGTGCGCGCCGAGTAGCCGGAGTGAGTGAAGGAGGATGTCGCCGATTCCGTAACAGTTTAGCCGTTTTTGATTTTCCCCGCTGAGGCCGCTCAGGAGGAATCGGCAAAAAGCGCGGCGGCGACCGCCGCATGGCCCTTGAGGAGGAGGTCTTGAAAAAGCCCAATCGGGTCGAGATGTTTGGACCGGGCGGTATGCAGCAGGGAGAGATTGACGGCCAAGGCGTGAGCGCCCCGATCGGAGCGATTGCCGAAGATGATTCTGCGGAAGATCACGGGATGACGGAGGCTGCGTTCCGCAAAGTTGTTGGCGGGCGGCATGCGATGGACGCGCAGGAAGGTAAAGAGGCGGTCGGCGTCGCGCTCGGGATCCAGCAGACGTTGGCGGAGGTTCTCCGCCTGCGGGTGATCCAGCGGCGCGTGGCAGATGCGATCCAGCCGTCGCTGGAGTGATGGGATTTTGGCTCGGGCAGCGGTGAAGGAAAGATGTCGAGGGCGACCTGTCCCGAACGGGAGGGATCGATGTCAAAGAAACTGAATTCGGAGTTGCCGGCAAACCACAGATGAGCGGCTTGTCCATCGATGCGCCAATGAGTTTCATCGCCATGGACGATGTCGGCGGCGCGGACTTTGTCGCGGAGTTGTTCCTGGATGGGTTCGGCGGCGCGGGCGGTGCGTTGCTCGAAGGCCATGGCGGAGGCGGAGACGAAGTCGAGGCCAAACAGACGCCGGAAGATCCGGCGCACCTTGCGGAAAGAGAGGTCCAACTCCTGGCGCAGGAAAACAGCGGCGGCTTTGGCCGTCGGGCCGATGGGACAATGGCGCAGTTCGCCCTCGGCGGTTTGGAAGACGGGGCGACGACAGGCGGGGCAGAAGGCGGTGTCGTGTTGGTAAGCGGTCACGATGGTTTTGGGTTGCAGGACGATGTCTTCCTGGAGGTGCTTGTGTGGTTCGCCGGTGGGCAACAAACCGGTCGTGAAGCAATGAGGACAGGTCGTGGGTGCCGGAACCCGGACCGCACGATCGATATGGTTCGGGGGGCGTCGGTTCCAGGGCGGATGGCCTTTGGGCGCGCCCCGTTTGCGGGGATGGGCCGGATCGCGGGCGGGCGGACGATTGGGTTTGAAGCGGGAGGCATGCTCGGCTTTGAGACGAGCCCGCAGTTGGGCATTCTCGTTTTCCAATTGTTCCACATTGGCCTGGAGCGCGGCAAGTTCGTCCTCGGCACGTCCGACGAAATGGCTGTCGCGATAGGTGTCCTGGTCGGCATCGCGGATCAACTCACTGGCCCAGGTTGTGGAGATGCCGCCCAAGTGGGGACAAGCATGGCGGTAGGGGCACTGAAAACCGTCGGGAGCCTGTTTATAGCGACCCATTGTCGTGGATCGAGCCGTGTTTGGCGAGCAGTTGCCAGTTGACCTCGTCGAGCTGTCGAAGTAGCGACTTGAGTTTGCGGTAGCGAGCCGTGAGGCGGCGAACCAAGGGGAGCTTTATCCTTGGGGATGTGCCGGGGCCTGGTCTTGCCATCGACCTTGAAGGTCAGATTATAGGCGGCATAAGCGAATCCCTTGGTGGAGATGGAGCCGATGAGGAAGTCGAGGTGATCGAACTGCGGCCACCTGCCTGAACCGACCGCCGCAATCAGTTCCCCAGCGATCGGCGGCGAAGGGCGAAACACAATCCGACCAGCGCCAGCAACGCAAGACTGGATGGCTCGGGTACCGTCAGCATGTGGATCTCGCTGGGCGAGAGAGCGGTGTCATAGACTCGCAGATCATCCAGAGTAAATGCGCCGTAGGTCGCGGCGTAGGATCGTCCGATATCCACGCCGAGTTGGGAAAAGCCCACCCCCGGCACGCTTAGATTCGCGGTGTCGAGTTGGCCATCCACCCAGATGCTGAGGTTCGAGCTTCCCACCGTGACGAAGGTCACGTAGTGGGGCAGGCCATCGGCGACATTGGTCGCGCCCTGCGCCGTTTGCCACCCGGCGTTGTAACGCTTGTACGTCGCCTTGCCACCGTCAATCCCCAATCCGAAGCCAACGCCGCCGGTGGTGTTGCCAAGCACCGGAATCTTCGGGGTGCCGGCATAGGAGGTGTTGACCCCGGTGTCGGTGGTCTGTATCCAGAAGCTTACCGTCCAATCGCTGTTGTTATTTGCGAGGAACAAGTATCCCGCGCCTCCGAACGTCAGGTAGTCATTGACGCCGTCGAATTGGTAAGCGCCCCCTCCAAACTCACCGCCCCAGGGCAGAAAGGTCGGCGAGGCCGAGCCGCCCGGATTCACCATGTTGGGTTGGTAGAATGTCGCGCCCGCGCTGTTCACGAGCGGGCTCGGATAATCCATGTTGTACTGGGCGAGAAGGGACGCCGGGGATTGGTTGGTACAGAGCAGCACGGTCAGACCCGCCACGACCGCCCATCGCGCTCGGACTATCCGCAAGGATCGAGAGACTGAGTTACTCATAAGAATTCTCCGGTTCACAGCGTATGAGTGTGGCATTGCCTTGAAGCGATGACAATTCTGGACATTTGCCTTTTATTGTCGAAATATTGCTCTCGTCATGAAGAAGTTGGCGGATGAAAGCTGGCGCGAGCGGAGAATCCACAAGTCTCCCGACGGGACTGAGTATTACAACTACCCCAGTCCGCTCGCCGAGAAATACTGGCACTACGTTCTCTGCATCGGCCGCGCCCGTATGCGGCCGGGATACCGCTATCAGCCACCGAGGCACGATGGTTTTCTCCTGCACTACATCCGGCGGGGAGACGTCTGGCATCACGTCCGCGGCAGGAAACACGCCGTATCTGCAGGCAGGGCGTGTCTGATGGATATGAGCGGTGAAATCGAGTTTGGCGTGGACGGGCCCAAGTCGGCGCAGAACTGGTGGGTGCTGTTCAATGGACGCGATTTACCGCACCTGTTCACCGAGTTGCGCGCGGACCGGGAGCCGGTGTTCGATTCGCTCGACACCGTCCGTTACGAATCGCTCTATCTGGAACTGATCGCACTGACTCGGACGCGCCCGCCTGCATACGAAGCCAAATCGAACGCCGTGCTCAGCGGGATGGTCGCGGAATTGTTCGCTTCGCGCGCTCAGCGAGAGGCCGTCGTCAACCTCATCGGCAGAAACCCCGTGCTGTCCGAGCCGGTGCGCAAGGCGATTGATTACATGATCCGATTCCACAGCGAGAGCGACCTTGGACTGAAACGCATCTGTGACGCCGCGGGCCTGAGCCTGCACCATTTCGTGCGGCTGTTCCGACGCGAAACCGGCGTCACGCCGATCCAGTACCTGAACCGCTACCGCGTCGAGAAAGCAAAGGGACTGCTGGAGGACAGCGGCAGAAGCATCGAGGAAATTGCACGCTTGGTCGGCTCATCGAGCCAAACGTATTTCGCCTATCTGTTCCGCAAGCAGACCGGCACGACCCCGCGCGAGCACCGGGCCAAGGCCATGCGTCGTGCCGCGAGAATTTGATTGTCGCGAGGCTTGCGAAGCAGTGGACTCACTCAGGGACATCCGCTCGTGCCCAAGTACGGCGTGCCGCACGGAGTCGTGGAATAGAGGTCGCTGTAAATGCGAGGACCTTCGCCGAGGACGTAGCTCCTCGCTTTGTCCACATGACCGTCCATAAAGAGGATGTTCGCGGTCCGGCCCGGATGCCGGTAGGGGTACAACGGGTCCCAGCTCCAATACGTGTCATCCACGTGCCAGTTGAACGACGCTCCGTGCCAACCCGGATTCCAAGCGACACAATCCATCACCATGGGCGCTGCGTGGAGTTCGGCGAACTCGGGCCGGCGACCGAATGCCTTCCGCCCGTAACTCGTGTCGTAGTAGCTGAAGGAGAAATTGATGGCGTAACTCGTCTGAATGAAGGGCGTTTCGTAGTTGCTGGCGACCGGACCGTTGTTCGCTTGGTATCTGTATTCCGCTCGAGGAGGGGGAACGCAACGGATGACTGGAAGGTTGGAAGGTTGGAAGATTGGGGTTGGCCCATTCTTCCATTCTTCCAGCCTTCCACACAGGAATCCCTCTTCATCGCCTTCGCCGAAATAGCAGCGCGATACCGGTGCCGGCAAGCAATGACACGGATGGCTCGGGCACGGCAAAGAACAGCCACTCGCTGCCGTCGGTGGGATGCGCGTCATACGAGCGATCCAACGTGAAGCGGAAGCCGTTGTAGCCGATCCCGCCCTCGACGAAATTGGTCTGCACGACGCTGCTGGGAACGATGGTTCCCAGGCCGCCCACGTCCGTGGTCATGCTCCGGATGCCGAGCGGCCCCAGTTGCATCGGCGCCTGCTGCGCGCCCCCGTACGCGAACATGTTCTTCCAGTTGCCGAGAAAGTTGAGATTGCCGTTGCCCGGCCCGTCGGTGGGAATCAGGTTGACGGCAACCGTGTCGCCCACGCTCAGGGTCTGGTCCGAGAAATACTGCGCACCGAACCCGCCCCCGAGCAGGGTGACGGGAGCGCTTGGCGCCGCAAACAGCCGAAAGTGAACGGGGATTGAGCCGATGGTCAGCGAGGTGGGGCCCTAGTTGGTGAAGAACGCCGTGGGCGGGATACCCGGATCGTATGTGATTTGCCCGCCAACGACCTTGAAGTAATGAGAACCCTGGTCGCCCTCGACGCCCGGTTTGAGCCGGTAGTTGTGATTGTCCGTAAGATCGAGAACGTACACGCCTTCACGACCGGTGATGTCGGCGACGATGACGTTGCCAGCCGATTCGTCCCGGATGCGCAGAAAACTGCTGGAGGTGTTCGTAATCGTGATGAGCACGGCTTCCGACGTGCCCGCTACTGCAACGAGTAATCCGATCAAAAGAACAGCGATCACCAGGTTGTTGCCGCGAGTTCTGTTTCTTGCTTTGATGCTCATGGTGTAACTCCTGATCGAAACCTAACGCTGCATCGCTCGTCACTCAATTCTTGACGGTGGACTTTGTTTATCGAAAATTGGCCATCGCCTTGCCGACAATCATGCGAAGGAACCGCGAAGAATCCTGGCGGGAACGGAAAACCCATCGGTCACAGGATGGGCTCGAGTACTACAATTACCCGAGCGCCCTCTCCCTGAAATACTGGTACCACGTGTATTCGTTGGGTCGCGCCTACATCCGGCCCGGCCCGCGTTCCAAGGTCATGCCGAAAGAGGGATTCCTGCTTCACTACGTCCGTCGGGGAGCGGTCCGGCACTCAATCCACGGAAGGCGACACGACGCGGGATCGGGCTCCGTGTGCCTGATGGATTACAGCGAGGAGAACGAGCACGAGGCGGTAGAACCCAAAGCCGCCGAGGTGTGGTGGGCACATTTCGGGGGGCGTGACCTGCCGCACCTGTTCACCGAATTGCGAGCCGACCGCGAGCCGGTCTTCCATCTCGTGGACACCAAACGATTCGAAGCACTGTTTCGTGAGTTGATCCGCCTGATTCGGACACGACCGCGCGCCTACGAAGCGAAGTCGTTTGCCATGCTGGCGGCGTTGATGGCGGAATTGTTTGCGTCGCGCGCAGAACGCGAATACCAGGTCAGCTTGATCGCTCGGAAGGCGGTTCTTTCCGAGCCGATCCGCAAGGGGATTGATTACATGGTACGATTTTACAGCGGTTCGGGGCTTGGACTGAAAGCGATTTGTTGCGCGGCGGGGCTGAGCCTGCGTCATTTCACGCGCTTGTTCCGGTCGGAGGTGGGCATGACGCCGATCCAATACCTGAATCGGTACCGGGTGGAGCAGGCCAAGCAGTTGCTCCTGTCGAACGACAAGACGATGGAGCAGGTCGCCCGACTCGTCGGCGCCTCGAACCAGAGCTACTTCTCGTATCTGTTTCGCAAGGAGACGGGCACGACGCCGCGGGAGTACCAGGCCAGGGCGCTCCGCCGCGCCGCGAGAATTTGATTGCCGGGCGGACGCCTTCGCGGTTGAATTCGCGCATGGACGAAACGCCGCAGCCGCAGCAACCCGCGACTTCGTCGCCGACGCCGGCACCAACTGAAGAACCGAAGAAGAAGCGTCCGCTCACGCCGGCGGAACTGAGCAAGCGATACATGCAGGAAGGTGCGATTGTCTTTCTCGTCTTCCTCTGGTTCGCCTACGATGGATGGTTCAGCACGGAAATCAGCGAGCATGGCCGCTCCTTCAGCCAGGTCGGCGCGGTGTTGCTTGGGTACTGGGTCCTGCACTGCTGCTATTTCGTAGCGAAACACCGCCGTGCAGCGCGCAGCCAACCGCAGACGCCGAATTCCGATTCGTCGAATCCGCCGGGTTGACCCACGGCGGTTCGCCGTCTGGCTGTGGCGATGAGTTGATTGCAGTGCGAAGGCGAGTAGTTTCCGATGACCGTACGACTGCTGGTTTTTTCTCTTTCACTCCTCTGCATCGCCGGGGAGTCTTTCACGCAAGCCCCGAATGCGCCGGGGCGCCTCGAAGTGCCCGCGCGGGAACTCATCAACTCTGAACAAGCCAGCAGCGAAGGAAACGAAAACGCGCAAGCCCGGCATCTCCTATCGGCAGACTTTCCGCGCAAAAGATCTGACCGGCGAACTGGTGCTCGCGAACGAGTTCGAGGGCTTTATGAAGTACACGCTCCGCATCGAGCCGAAAGCGAACGCCTCTGCTTCAAAACGACACAACTCACCCTCCCCCTCTCCCCTTGGGGGAGAGGATGTGTTGAGGATCAATTTCGTGAACACGCCGGTCGCCTTGACGGAGCCGGTGAAGTTCGAGTGGGCCATTCTCCCGACGCCGAGGAAGCCGATGAACGACGAATTGCTGCACCAATTGCGTTACGCGCAGTCGGGCTTCGGCCTCGACAAATCGCTCACCAAGCTCAGCGAAGAAACACCCAAGTTCATCGAAGCGCTCGTCGAAGGCGGCGCGAATGCCTATGGCCAATGGGCGTGGGAGGGCACGACCTCGTTGTGGAACGAGGACTTTAACCCAAGTTCGTCAACCCCGGCAAGCGTTCGCCGAGTTTGCAGGCACTTGCG
>CAZOTB010000122.1:0-19445 GCA_964582645.1 uncultured Verrucomicrobiota bacterium
TTCGACGGTGTGGATTCTGGCCGACGTGTACGAATCGGAGTTGTCGTCGGTGAAACCGGGTCAGGAAGCCACGGCCACGTTCAACGCGCTGCCCGGCGAGAAGTTCTCGGCGAAGGTGGGCTACGTATATCCCTATCTCGACGAACGCACTCGCACGGCGAAGGCCCGACTCGAAGCACCGAACCAGGGTGGCAAGCTCAAGCCCGACATGTGGGCGACCGTCGAGATCGTGACCGACGCGCGCGAGGCGTTGTGCGTTCCCGCGAGCGCCGTGATCCAAACCGGGGAGCGTGCGGTGGCGTTTGTTGACAAAGGGGAGGGCCATCTCGAACCGCGCGAGTTGAAGTTTGGCCTCAAGACGGCCGAGTACATCGAGGTGATCGACGGCGTAAGGGAGGGCGAGAAGGTCGTGACGCGCGCGTTGTTCCTGGTGGATTCGGAGAGCCAGTTGCGCGCGGCGATTGCCGGCATGGGAGGGCATGAACACTAACCGCGGAGACACAGACTCCCTCATCGAGCGCACCATCGAATGGAGCGCGCGCAACAAGTTCATGGTGATCTTGTTCGTCGGCGCCTTGTTGATCGGCGGCATCTGGTCGTTGCGACACACTCCACTCGACGCCATCCCGGACCTCAGCGATGTGCAGGTGATCGTGTTCACCCAGTGGGAGGGACGTTCGCCCGATCTCGTCGAAGATCAGATCACCTACCCGATCGTGTCGAAACTGCTCGCCGCGCCAAAGGTAAAAGTCGCGCGCGGGTACTCTTTCTTCGGGTACTCGTTTGTCTATGTAATCTTCGACGACGGCACCGACATCTACTGGGCGCGGTCACGCGTGCTCGAATATATGCAGGGTCTCCAGAACAACCTGCCCGCTGGCGTGCAACCGACGCTTGGCCCCGACGCGACGGGTGTGGGTTGGGGTTTCCAATACGCGCTCGTGGACAAGTCGGGCAACCACGACCTTGCCGACATCCGCGCGTTTCAGGACTGGCATCTGCGGTACTGGCTGCAGAGCGTCGAGGGCGTGGCCGAGGTGGCGACGTTTGGCGGCTATGAGAAGCAGTACCAGGTCGAGATTGATCCGAACAAACTCGCTGCGTTCAACGTGCCCATCACGCGCATCATCGAGACCATCCGCAGCGCCAACAACGACGTGGGCGGACGCGAACTCGAACGCTACGGCACGAGTTACGTGGTGCGCGGGCGCGGTTACATCCGCTCGCTCGATGACCTTCGCTCGGTGGTCGTCGGCGCGACGGAACAAGGCACGCCCATCTTGTTGCGCGACGTGGCCCAGAACATCGCGTTCGGCCCCGAGATGCGACGGGGTGCGGGCGACCTCAACGGCGAAGGCGAGGTCGTGGGCGGGATCGTCGTCGTGCGGTTTGGCCAGAACGTGTTGACCGTCCTCGACCGGGTGAAGGAGCGGCTCGAAGAAATCAAATCCTCGCTCCCGGAGGGCGTGGAGTTGGTCACGACCTACGACCGCTCGGACTTGATCCGCCGTTCGATTCACACGCTGACGCGCACAATGATCGAGGAATCCATCATCGTCTCGATCGTGGTGCTGGTGTTCCTGCTCGACCTCGGCGGCGCGGCGCGCGCGATCGTGATGCTGCCCATCGCGGTGACGCTGGCGTTCATCCCGATGTATTTCATGGGGCTGACGGCGAACATCATGTCGCTCGGCGGAATCGCCATCGCCATCGGCGCGATGGTGGACGAGGCTGTGGTGATGGTCGAGAACGTCCACAAGAAGCTCGAACACGCCCCGCCCGGGCTCGACCGACGCGCTCGGCAGGAGATCATCATCGGCGCGTGCAAACAACTCGGCAAACCGCTCTTCTTCGCGCTGCTGATCATCACGGTGAGTTTCCTGCCGGTGTTCACGCTCGAATCGCAGGAAGGCCGCCTGTTCAAGCCGTTGGCATTCACCAAGACATTCTCGATGGCGTGGGCAGCGTTCCTTTCGATCACGCTCGGCCCGGCGTTGATCGTGTTGATGACGCGGACGAGAGTCATCCCCGAGCATCGCCATCCCATCAGCCGATTCCTGCAGCGCGTCTATTACCCGTGGGTGAGCGCGTTGATGCGACGGCGGCTGCTTTCCATCGTGATCGCAATCATCGTGGTCGGCTCGTCGTGGTTTGCCTACCGGCAACTCGGCTCTGAGTTCATGCCGCCGCTGAACGAAGGCACGATCCTCTACATGCCGACCACTTTGCCGACGGTCTCGATCACCGAGGCGACGCGGCTGATGCAGATTCAGGATCGCATCTTGAAGCAGTTCCCCGAGGTCGCGAGCGTCCACGGCAAAGCAGGCCGCGCCGACACGGCCACGGACCCGGCCCCGATGGAGATGTTCGAGACGGTGGTGCAACTCAAACCTGAGAACGAATGGCGACCGGGCATGACTTACGAGAAACTCATCACGGAGATGGACGCCGCGCTCAAATTGCCCGGCAACGTCAACGCCTGGACCATGCCCATCAAAGCCCGCATTGACATGCTCACCACCGGTGTGCGCACGCCGGTCGGCATCAAGATCTTCGGGCCCGACCTGAGCGAGATCGCCAAGCTCGGCGAACACCTGGAAATGGTTTTGCGCGACGTCCCCGGCACACGCAGCGTCTATGCGGAACGCACGACCGGCGGGCTCTACCTCGACATTACTCCGAAGCGCAGTGAGATCGCGCGGTATGGCTTGAACGCCGAGGAAGTTTTGATGCTCGTCGAAACCGCCATCGGCGGCATGGCCGTGGATCGCACCATCGAAGGCCGGGAACGTTACACGATCAATGTGCGATACGGTCGTGAACTGCGTGATGATCCAGAGAAACTCAAGCGCGTGCTGGTGCCGGTGGAGATGAACGGCAAAGGCACCCTCGCGCACATCCCGCTCGGTCAACTCGCCGACATTCACATCAACACCGGCCCGCCGGTGATCCGCGACGAAGATGGCGCGCTCACCGGCTGGGTCTATGTGGACATGGCCGGTCGCGACATCGGGCGCTACGTCGCCGACGCGAAAACTGCAGTTTCGGAGAAGATTGAAAAAGCCGGTCTGCTTCCATCGGGTTACCGGGTTGTGTGGACGGGCCAGTACGAACACATGCTGCGCGTCAAGGAGCGGCTCAAGATCGTCCTCCCGCTCACGCTGGCGTTGATCTTCGTCTTGCTGTACCTGAATTTCAAATCCATCCCACAGACGTTGATCATTCTGCTTTCGGTCCCGTTCGCCGTCACCGGCAGCATCTGGATTCTGTGGCTGTTGAAGTATAACCTGAGCATCGCCGTCTGGGTCGGCATCATTGCGCTGGCGGGACTCGCCGCGCAAACGGGTATCGTGATGATCGTGTATCTCGATGAAGCGTTCCACGCCTACCAGCGGGCGGGCAGGATGAAAACCCAGCACGACCTGTTCGAGGCCATCACCTACGGCGCGGTGCAGCGCGTCCGTCCGAAGTTGATGACCGTGATGACAATGCTCCTGGGCTTGCTCCCGTTGCTCTGGGCGCACGGCGCCGGCGCGGACGTGATGCAACGCATCGCCGCCCCGATGATCGGCGGGCTGATTACTTCCTCCGTGCTAACGCTGGAGATCGTCCCCGCGATTTACTCGCTGTGGCGTGGACGGCACGTCGAGTGGGTCAAAGGCCCGCGTCCGCCGCGCAAGAGCTGGGCGGAGTTGAGCGAGCAGTTCCGAAAAGCGGAAGAACAGGCGGCGACGGCCTCTTGAAGATTGGACTGATTGGTCTTATTGGTCGGATGGTGACCATGAAAGCACTGGTAGCCTGTGGTTGTCTGCTTACCCTGCTGTTTTGCTCGTGCAATCGCGGCCCAAAGACGTGCGCTGTTTGCCAGCGCGACGAATGCACCGGGCTGGCATTCCGCGTCACGCTCGACACCGGCAAGACGGTCGAGACGTGTTGTCCGCGCTGCGGGCTGCATTACGTCGAGGAAGCCAAGCAATCTGCCCGGCTCATGCAGGCGACGGATTACATCACCGGCAAATGGCTCGATGCGAAGCTGGCGACGTTCGTCTCCGGCAGCGATGTCTCCCATTGCGCCTCGAAGGAAGTCCGCCGCGACGCGCAGGGATGTTGCCTTGTGAAAGGGTACGACCGCTGTCTGCCGAGCTTGATTGCGTTCCAGTCCCAGGATGAGGCGAGCAAGTTTTTGAAGGAACACGGCGGGGCGATGGTTTCGTTCGAGAAGATTGCTGCGAACTGAACCGTTTTTTCCCTAGCGTTTCGACGCCTGCTGTATAGATTAGCCGCCGTGAAAGGACCGCGCTCGATCAACCAACCGTGGCAGTTGCCCGCCGCCGAACCGCAACGTCATGACGGCGATTTCGCCCACCTGCTGAAATCCAACGGTCTGATGCCGCCCGCGCCTGCGCCGACAGGCAATGCCGCAGCGACTCATCCGCTTCTTGCCACACACGGCACGACGATCCTCGCCATCAAGTACAAGGACGGTGTGCTCGTTGCGGGCGACCGTCGCGCCACAGCCGGCAACCTCATCATGTACGACCGCGCGGACAAGGTATTGCCGCTGGACAAATTTTCTGTGCTCGCCATCTCCGGCGCCCCCGGCGTGGCGACCGAGATCGCGCGGGTGCTGCAGCACTCGTTCAAATACTACCGCCGCAGTCAGCTTCAGGAGATGAGTCTCTCAGGCAAGGTGCGCTCGCTGTCGAAGCTGCTCCGCGACAATCTTCCGATGACGTTGCAGGGCGTGGGCATCGTCGTGCCGATCTACGCCTGCTACGATACCAACGGTGGGGGCGACGGCGGCGGCAAGGTGTTCTTCTACGACGCGATGGGCGCGCAGTTCGAGGCGGTGGACTACGCGACCACCGGCAGCGGTTCGATAGCAGTGCGCAGTTGCTTGTTTTATCTGAACAATTGGGGCTCGAAGCCTCTCGCGAAGCTGGCCGAGCACGAGGCGATTCTCACCGCGTTGCGCCTGCTCAACACGGCAGCCGAGTCCGACAACGCCACCGGCGGTTACAACCCGAAGTCAAACGTATTCCCGAACGTCAAGCTCATCACCCGCGACGGCACGCGCGACGTGCCGGAGACGGAGATGGCGAAGCTGTATAAACAGAAGGTGTGAACGATCCCATGAATGAATCGTCCTCGTCCTCGTCGTCGTCCTCGTCCTCGAATTCGACGACGACATCGAGGACGACGACGAGGACGAGCAGACATGATTGACGAACCTTATCGCTGGCTCGAGGCGGTTGCGAATCGCCGCGAGTACATCCAGGACCAACTCAAGAGCGGCAGCCCGATCATCCTGGTCGGCTATGACCGCGGGCTCTTGCTCGCCACCATCGGACGGGAACACCAGAAGCTGTTCGAGGTGTACGACCGCGTGGCGTTCTCGGCCATCGGGCATCCCGCGGACATCGAGAAGCTGCGGATGGTCGGCATTGACATGGCGCACGTGGAAGGATTCACCCGGGCGACACAGGACGTGTCGGTGCGTCGTCTGGTAAACTTCGGGGTCTCGCCGGCCGTGAAAGCAGCGTTCGAGCAAATTTTCGCCGCGCCGTACATTGCGCGGATGATGTTCGCCGAACTCGGCGACACCGAGGACGAGGATGTGGTCTGCAAGATTGATTACGACGGTTCGTTCAAGGTGAAATCCGGCGGCGATCACCACGCGCTCTGCGATGTCGTGGCCGGGGAGACCCAGCTTGAATCGGCCATGCTCGATTGGCTTAGGGAGAAACTCGGTGATCACCGTCCTTCCCGGGACGAGGCATTGGAGCTGGCGCTCGAGGCATGGATCACCGCCCGGCATACCACCATCGAAGGCGAGGCCGACAAACCCGAGGTGAAACTGCCGCAGAATTTCGACGCCCGCAAAGCGTTGCGCGAAGAAGTCAAGACCGGCACCATTGAGGCCGTCGTCCTGGATCGTTCCCGGCCCGAGGACAACAAGTTCGCGAGGTTGAGCGAGAAGGATCTTAGGGATGTGCTAAAGTGAAACGTGAAGCGTGAAACGTGTTCGATCAGACACAGCTAGCTCACGTTTCCCCTTTCACGTTTCATTATGAACCGCATCGTCGGCATCGAGACCGAGTACGGGTGTCTCGTCACCAGCGAAGACCGCCAGGGCGGACCCGACGTGTTCCCGATCCGCGTCAAGAATCACATCTTCAAGACCGAGCGGCTCGGGGCGATTGACCTGCATTACCGCGACTACGAAGAGCCGCCCGGCAACGGCGGTTTCCTGCTCAACGGCGGACGCCTCTACCTCGACATGGGGCACATCGAGTATTCGACGCCGGAGTGTCGCACGTTGAACGAAATCCTCGCCTACGATCGCGCGGGCGACCACCTGCTCCAGGCCGCGCTGGACAAGATGGGCCTCAGCGATTCGGTGTTCTTCATCAAGAACAACGTGGACCATTACACGGGCGCGACGTTCGGCTGCCACGAGAACTACCTCATGCGGCGCGAGGCGCATTTCACGCCACAGATGTTGAGCGCGCTGCTCTCGTTCCTTGCCACGCGGCAGATTTTCACGGGCGCGGGGCGCGTTGGGCAGGCCAACCCGCTGGCGTTCGAGTTCGAGCCGTCGAGCGGCGATTCGGTCGTCAACTTCCAGATTTCCCAGCGTGCCGATCACATCGTCAACGACATCTATCAATGGGTGCAGTTCAATCGCGCCATCATCAACGCCCGTGACGAGCCGCTCGCCGACTATCGCAAGTATCGCCGGCTGCACCTGTTGATCGGCGACTCGAACATGAATGAGTACACGACGGCGCTCAAGATCGGCACGACTGCTCTCGTGCTCGATTTGCTCGAGGAGGGGATCGTTCCCAAGAAGGTCGGACTCATGGACGCCGTGCAAGCCACACGCGACATCAGCCGGGATCAAAGCGGCCGGTGGCTCGTGCGGCTGGAGAACGGCCAGGTGCGTCCCGCGATCGAAATCCAGCAGGCGTTCCTCGCGTTGGTCCGGCATTACTGCGTTCACAACGAGGAAGACGCCTGGATCGCCGACCAGTGGGAGTACGTCCTCAAACAACTCGAATGCGACCCGATGGAGTTGCGCGACCGGCTCGATTGGGTGGCGAAGAAGTTTCTCTTGCAGGAATTCATCGAGAACGAAAAGTTGTCATGGCAGGACCCGTGGCTGCATTCGCTCGATCTCGAATATCACAACCTCGATCCGCGTCGCGGCCTGTACCACGGTCTTGTGCAATCGAAGGTGATCAGCCCCATTCTCGCGGCTGAGGCCATCGAGCGCGCCTCGCGCAATCCGCCCGAGAACACCCGCGCGCGGGCCCGGGGTTTCGCCGTGCAACAGTTGATGGATCAGGAGACGAGCTACATCATCAACTGGGACAGCATCGCGCTGCAGGGCATCGAGCCGCTGCGGATGGACAACCCTTTCTACTCGTACATCAACGAAGTGCAGCGGTTGTTGAACTCGCGCCCGACGGTGAGGCAGGAGCCGCCGAAAGGATAGCGTCGCTGCGCACATCCAGCGTTCAGAGTTCACGCTTCAGCGTGCTGCGGTAATAGACGAAGACACGCTGAAGCGTTAACTCTGAACGTCCGGTCAGTACGGAATCGCCGAGTTCATATCCACCTGATACCCGCTTCCGCCCCGACGCGCGGCGGACGATGCCTTCTTCGTGGTGTCGTTCCCCTGTTGTTGCTGGCCGGACTCCTGTGCTTGCTTCTGCGCGGCGGCGGTTTGTTCGGTCTGACGCTGGCGGGCGTCCTCGATCTGCCGGCGCGTTGCTTCCTTCCTGCGACGCTCTTCGTCTGCCATGGCTTGTGCCTGCTGCGGAGTGAGCCATTGGCCGTGAAACTTCACCAAACCATCCTTCACAGCGCGCACCGCCTGCGGGTACTCCGCTTTCCACTCCGCGAGCGACGCGGTGATCTGCGGGGCGTGCTCTGATTTCGGATACGCCGACAGGAATTTCTCGAAGGCGGCAATCACCGCCGGGTAGTAGTTGGTGGGATATGCAGCGTCGGCATTGAGCTTGTAGCGGTTGAGCGACTCGAATGTCCTGCGCTCCGCGGCTTGCTCAGGCGTTTCGCGTTGGACGGACTTCACGTTGGCCCGGGGGATTACCCGTTTCGACAGAATCGTCCGATCCGCGTTCGCGACCTCGATCTCCACCTGCTGGTCGGTTTCCGAGACGAGGCGTCCGCGCATGACTTCGCCGGAAGTGAGTGTGATGGAGTCATCGGCGGACGCGAGGAGTGGGAGAACAAATAGTGTGCACACAATGAAGAGAAGCGGACACCGAGCTATGTCACGCGCGAGCACGGTGCAAGGATAACCCAGGCGATGCATCGGGTCAACGTGGGAGCGACGGTTCGGTTGTAGGGCGCGAATGCCTCCGTCCCGCGTCGTTCCGGGCCGGAGATTTCGCGTCGTCGTGGTTCCGCCAGCGTGATGGGCGCGAATGCCCCCATCGCCAAACGGCGGGCGATGGGGGCATGCGCGCCCTACAAGATGGAACAATCCCACATTGCGCTTGCCCGACGGTGGAGACCCGCTACGTTAATTCGAGCGATCATGGAGCAATCACCGCCATTCTCAGACCGCATGAGCCGTCTCGGCACCGAGACCGCGTTCGACATGCTGTCGCGCGTCGTGGCGCTGCGCGCGCAGGGCAAAGACATCATCTCGTTCGGCATCGGCGAGCCCGATTTCGACACGCCGTCCCACATCAAGGCCGCGGCGAAACGCGCCATGGACGAAGGCAGGACGAAGTACGTCCCGAGCGCGGGGATCATCGAGTTGCGAAAGCAAATCGCCACCACCGTCTCGCAGACACGGCACATCCCGGTCGAACCCGACGAGGTCGTGGTGACTCCGGGCGCGAAACCGATTCTGTTCAACTCGATGATGGCGTGCCTGAACGAAGGCGACGAAATCATCTATCCGAATCCCGGCTTCCCCATCTACGAATCGGTCGCTTCGTGGATCGGCGCGAAGCCCATCCCGGCGCCGTTGATTGAATCGAAAGATTTCGGTCTCGACGTGGGCGCACTCCGCCGCCGCATCACGCCGCGGACGCGGATGATTATTCTCAACTCGCCGAACAACCCCACCGGTTCCGTGCTCTCGCTCGACGACCTGAAGGCGGTGGCTGCGCTCGCTGAGAAGCACAACCTCTGGGTATTGAGTGACGAGATTTATTCGCGGCTGGTGTTCGACGGCGAGTTCCACAGCATCGCCACGCTGCCGGGCATGAAAGAGCGCACGATCATTGTGGACGGATTCAGCAAAACGTACGCAATGACCGGCTGGCGGCTTGGCTACGGCGTGATGCCGAAACCGCTCGCCTTCCACGTTGCGCGGATCGAAACAAATCTAAACAGTTGCACCGCCGCGTTCAGCCAGTGGGCGGGCATCGAGGCGCTCGCCGGTCCGCAGGATGAACCCGCGCGCATGGCCGCCGAGTTCAAGCGCCGCCGCGATTTCATCGTCGCGGAACTGAACAACATTCCCGGCTTCACGTGTCGCAAACCCGGCGGCGCCTTCTACGCGTTTCCCAATGTCACCGTGGCTTGCCGCAAGCTCGGGCTGCCCGACTCGAGGGCCTGCGCCGATCACCTGCTCGATCACGCGGGCGTCGCCGTTCTGCCTCGCACCTGCTTCGGGAAAAAGAATCCCGGCGAGGCGGAAGAATATGTCCGCTTCAGCTATGCAACGGCGATGGAGAAGATTCGGGAGGGACTGGAGCGGATTCGGAAAGTGGTAATTGGCAATTCGTAATTGGTAATTGGGGCGAAAGCTGGATGCACCACCAATAACCAATCACCAGTATCCAGTCACTCATCCCCAATCCCCTTGCCCTTGGCACGCCCCTTTCTCTATCTGTGCCTCGTGCCGTCACCCTTGGTCATCATTGCCACGCTCATTGTGTGTGGGTTCGTCGCGTCGTTTCTGTCGCGGTGGTTTCTGCAGGGCAGACTCGACCTCTCGCGCGCCCAGACGCGGGTGCTGCTGCTCGTAGCGCTGGCCGCGGTTTGTTACGTCAACAGTTTCGGCAACGCGTTCGTCTGGGACGACACGACCTTGATCGTCGAGAACCCGACCATCCGCAACTGGAACGGCTGGCTGGGAGCGTTCACGTCCGACCTCTACAGCAACCCGATCACGCAGACGTTCTACTATCGTCCGTTGCAACACCTGAGCTACCGGCTCGATTACTCGCTCTGGGGGCCATACCCCGACGGTTATCACCTCCTCAACATCATTCTCCACACGGCCAGCGCGATCCTCGTCCTCCTCCTCGTGCGGCACTTCTCACAAAGCGCGACACTTGGCTTCACGTGCGGCGCGCTTTGGGTCGTACACCCCATCCACACCCAGGCCGTGACGTACATCTCCGGCCGCGCGGATCCGATGTGCGCGTTCTTCTTGTTGTTGACGTTGTGGCTCTACGTGAAGTCCCGCGAACTCCCCAATGCAAACTCGCATCTGTGCCTGGGATTGGCTGCCCTGGCGTTCGCGGGCGCGCTCGGTGCGAAGGAATTCGCAATGTTCTTCCCGCTGCTCCTCGTCGCTCTCGAACTCTGCCTTCCTCGCTCGGACTCGCCTCGCTCCCCGCTCCACGCGCTGCTGCGCTTGCTCCCGTTTATTACGCTCGTCCTCGTCTGCGTGCTCGTCCGGCGATCCATCTTCGGCTCCGCGTGGGCGCCGCCTCCCGGCATGGCAACCGAGTTCGCGCCGCTGACGCTCTGCATGCGCGCATTGGCGGCGTACGTCAGCCTCTTGCTGCTGCCGATCAACCTGCACATGGAACAGACCGTCGCGTTCGCGGGCTGGAAGGGAACGCAACTGACCGTCACCGGCTGGTTCGCGGCGGCGGCGATTCTCAGTTTGATCGTGCTCTATTGGAAACGCTCGCGTCCCGTCTGCTTCGGACTGCTGTGGTTCATGCTGTTTTTTCTACCGGTGTCCAATCTCTGGCCGCTCAACGCCACGCTCGCCGAGCACTGGATGTATTTCCCCAGCATCGGTTTCATCTGGGCGGCGTGCGCGATCGTGGCCGACCTGCTTCGCAATTGGACGCCGACCGCGGAGCGCGCGGCGCAAATCGGCGCCGCCGCGGCGGTGTTTGTGGTGTTGTTGTTTGCCGGTCGCACGATCCTGCGAAACGCCGATTGGCGCGACGAAATCACGTTCTATGTCCGCACCATTGTCGCTGGCGGAGGCACGGCACGCGTGCACAACAATCTCGGCAAGGCGCTGGTGCGGGAGCGGAATGACGTCGAGTCCGCCGAGAAGGAATACAAGGAAGCGCTGAAGCTCGATCCCAAGTACGACGCGGCCCTCAACAACCTCGGCTTGCTCCACATGCAACAACGCGAGTTCGACAAGGCGATCCCGTTGTTCCAACAGGCGCTCACCGCGAACCCGTCGCGCATCGAGGCGTACATGAATCTCGCCGCCAGCTATGCCGATTCGGGACGGACCAACGACGCAGTCCGTACGTTCGACGATGCCGTGAGCCGATTCCCGCAGTCCGCGGCGCTGGCGTTTCGCCACGGAATGTTCGCCATGCGACGCGGCGATCTGGACGTGGCGGAGAAAGAACTGCGGCGCGGACTCGAAATCAATCCGTACACCGCGGACTTCGCCAACGCGCTCGGTGCGCTCGCGGTCGAGCAGAACAAACCCGACGATGCAGTCGCCTGGCTGCGCCGCGCGAAGCAGCTCGACCGGTTCAACACCAACCCGTACGTCAATCTTGCGTTCCTCTACACAAAGCAGGCCAAGTATGCCGAAGCCGAACGCGAGTTGCTCGGCGCGCTCGATCTCGAGTCGCACAACCCCGAGCTCCACTACCGGCTCGGTGTCCTCTACTGGCGCGTCGGCCAGACGAACGAGGCGAAGCGGGAACTCAACGAAACCTTGCGACTCGTCCCCGACTTCGCGACGGCGAAGGATTCGCTGGAGAAGATCGAGGCGGGCATCCCATACGGCTCGACCACCGGCACGCTGACCAGCCTGAAACCGCAACAGCACGCGCCGCAACGGACGAAGCCTTCGGAGTAGCCACTGCCCTGCTACGGAATCGGCCCGAACGCGGCGACGTTGTTGGTTTCGTCGCTTTCCGTGACCAGGTTCGCTGCGTCCTCGACCAGCAGGATGAACTTGCCGGATAAATCCACCTCAGCCGGCACCTTGGCCTTGAGCTTCACCGGCTTGCCGCTGCCAGACGCCTTCGCCAGCGCAGTCAACCCGATGGGTTTCTTCATCAATAGCGTGTCGCCCGCGTCGAACGCCTCATCGTCGGAGAGGTATGGCGTGAGGCCATGATCGGGCACATCCGTCAGGTCCAGCGTCTGCATGGTCAACAAGCCGGACAGCTTCCATTTGACCGCGGCCGGACACTTCTTGCAGAGGGCTGTGAAATTTAACCTCGCCGTCGCGAATGGCATCTCGTTGTTCCGCAGCGTCAGGTCTGCCGAGAGGCTGCAGAAGACACCCGCGATCAGGCCGTTGCTGCAAACGCTCGCTTCGTTGGCCTTCGAGGGCATCAGGTCGGGCGGAGGCGGCGTCACGGCCGTGATCGCCGTGGCGGTGTTGTTGGCCGGGTTTGAATCGTTGTCCGTCGTGCTGACGCTGGCGCGGTTGGTGATGACGCCGGTGGTGTTGGCCGTGGCCACGATGGTGACGGTGCCGGTCTGGCCACCGGTAATCGTGCCCATGGTGCACGTGATGGTGCCGGCGTCGTTCGAGCAGGTTCCCTGGCTCGACAATGCCATGACGAACGTGACGCGGGCGGGCAAGGCATCGGTGACGGTCACGCCGGGCGCGTCGAGGTTGCCGATGTTGGCAATGGCGAGCGTCCAGGTCAGGTTGCTGCCGATGATCGCAGGCTCGGGCGAAGCTGTCTTGGCGAGCGCAAGGTCCACATGAGGCGGTTCCGGCACGCTTTCAAACTTCGTGACATACGCGTCGCGAAAGCTGCTGCGTGTCGTGCTGTAGCCACCGGCAACGGTCGGGAAGTTCGTGGATTCGGTCAAGCCCGTCAGGTAAACCGCGCGGTCCGGACCAAGCGCGAGAGCGAACACATATTCTCCGCCGTCGCCGCCGAGAAAAGTCGAATAATCCAGTGCCGTGCCCATGGCGTTGAAGCGAGCAAAGAACCCGTCGCTGAACCCCATCACGTTTGTGCTCACGCCGTCGGGCGTCGTTGGAAAAACCGCAGAGGAAGTATATCCGCCCACGTACGCATTGCCGCTTGGATCCAGCGCGATTGCGTAACCTTGGTCGAGACCAAGGCCTCCGAGGTAAGTAGAGTACACCGGGGCGGAACCAACGTTGTTCAACTTCGTCACAAACGCGTCGCCACCGCCGCGGTAGGTATCGTACAACGCATTCACCACCGGGAAATCGTCGGAGTTGACTTCGCCCGTGACGACCACCTCGCCGCTGCCGTTGACGGCGATGCCGTCTCCGGTGTCCTCCCGCGCCCCGCCGAGGAACGTCGAGTACAAGAGCGCCGAGCCGCTGGCGTTGAGCTTGCTGACGAACACATCGGAGCACGGCACCGGGTTGACGAAACACGTGCCGCCACCGAAGGTCTGATCATACGCGCCCGGGGTCGTCGGGAAATTGCTGGAGCGCGTGCCGCCGGTGACATAGACGTTCTCGGATGCGTCCAGCGCGATGGCGTTGGCGAAGTCGTGCATGCTCCCGCCGAGGTAGGTCGAATACACCAGGGCGCTGCCATTGGCGTTGAGTCTGGTTACGAACGCGTCGGTGATGCCTCCCATCGAACGGTCGTACGCCCCCGTGGTCGTGGGAAAATCCACCGAGGTCGTCAGCCCGCAGACGAAGGCGTTGCCGGCGTTGTTGACCGCGATGCCCCCGCTGGCCGCGCCTTGATTCTCGATGGCGCTGCCACCGAGGTAGGTGGAATACACCAGCGCGCCGGTCGGACCCAACTTCGTCACGAAACAATCATGGGTGCCGCCCAGACTCGTGTCGAACGCGCCGTTGCTCGTCGGGAAATCGGCGGACTCGGTGAAGCCCATCAGGTAGGCGTTCTTGTTGGTGTCCACGGCGACCCCGTACGCGCCGTCCCTGCCGGTGCCGCCGAGGTAGGTCGAATACTCCAGCGCGGTGCCGGCGGGGTTCAGTTTCGTGACAAACACATCCATCGTGCCCCCGAGCGCCGAATCGGACGACGCGCCCTCGGCGGGAAAATCGGACGACTCGGTAAAGCCGGCGACGTACGCGCTGCCGTCGGCGTCCACGGCAATCGCATGCCCGTAATCGCTTCCGTTGCCGCCGAGATAGGTGGAATAGACCAGCACGGGATCAATGACGAGGCGTTTGCTGCGGTCGTACGCTCCCACCCGAACACCAACGCGCCCATTCTTCCGCAGCACGTACCCGCCGGCGACCTCCAGCTTCCCGCCCGACATCTCCTGGTACATCACCGGCCTCTTGAGCCGCACGCTTTGGCCTGCGGACTCCAGCACCAGATCGCCGGCCTCGCTCAGTTGTACATTCTGCGCACCGGCAAAGCGGAGTCGGATCCGCTCTGGATCGGCGTGTGGCTCGACAAGAAAATCGAACTCCAACTCGCGCTGATTGCCGTAATAGACGAGGTTGATCCCCGGGTACACCTGCTCGATCCGTACGCGGGCGAACGTGGCGATGCCCGTCCGCCATTTCGAGGGGTCATTGCCGAGGAGGTAATTGACCCGGAGGGGCAGCGGGTCTTGACCAAGCACGCGTGCCCGGGCGTTTCCTTCGGCGAGTTTCAGGGAAAACCCAGGGGATCGGCGGAGCGCCACACGTGCTTCGGTAGCCGACAACGCCAGAGTATAACCCGGCCCGCGCGCGACGAACTGCACTGTGTCGTCCGCCTGCCCGCGATTCAGTTCGAAGTGCAGAGGCAATCGGCCGTACTGCTCGACCAGCGCCGCGCTGCCGGGCTGGATATGCAGCAGCAGCAGCACCAGCGCTTCGAGGCTACGCCATGACCTTAGATTCATGGATTCTCCTGAGTAACCGTCACCGCCTCACGGGATCGGCCCGGCGGCCGCGGCGTTGTTCGACTCATCGCCTTCGGGCACTTCGTTTGCGGCGTCCATCACAAACAGGATGAATTTGCCGCTCACGCCGATGCCCTTGGCAACTTTACCCTTTAGTTTCACCGGCTTGGCTTTGGCGAACGCCTTGCCCCACCCGGAGACACCAACAACGTCGGCGCCATCCATGCCGGCGCCGGGGTGGTTGTTCGCATCAATGATCGCCGGTCGAAGCGAATTGATTCCGCGGTTGCTGGTGTTGCTGACCCCATTCGTCATGGCGGGCGAAGTGTTGCTGACGACTACACGACCGACGAGGGTGATCAACCCTCTCCATCCAGAGCGTATCGTCATCTTCGATGTCCTTTCTTCGAGGAGGGGAGCGTTGTGGAGGGTGAGTGTACGGGAAGACCGCCGCCCGAGTGACAAGGGTGGCGTGAGACGGGGCAGCATGTCCGCTGTGAAAAGCCCTTCAGCCGTACTCCCTTCTGGTGTGACGGTTCGTTTGTACCAATTCCGCCTTCCACTGTCAAAGCGGAACTCAGTAGCTCCAAACGAGGGCGGTAACCCCTACTTCACCACGATGTCCGTCAGCACGTCGGCACCGAGTGTGTTGTCGGGTCGTTTGCCGCCGCAGCCCTTGTCGTTAAATCCGACGTCCGAGCCCGGCGGCAATGGCGGGCGCGGACAGTTGTCGTCCGCAGGATGCGTGTCGGCCTCGCCATCCAGGCCGCTGTGATCCACGGTCACGAGGTAGCGATAGGGTTCGCCGCCCGGACCGGCGCAACTGAACGCCACTTGAAACGAGACACTGAGGATTTTTCTCGGCGCCAGGATCAGCGGAAAAGGCTTTCTGGGTGGGAACAACGTAGCCGGTGGGTTCGGGCATGCGCCCAGCGACTCGACCGTCAGACTCACGAGGTTCGTCAAAGTCGCAAGGTCCAAGATCGTCTCCGCATGTCCGCTGCGGTTCTGAATCTTGACCGTGACTTTTCCGACAACCGCGTTTGCGCCGTCCCACACGAGGCGTTTGGGAGCTTTCAGTCCGACCACCGCGAGGTCGTAGGTGGCGGTGGGTGAAATCCGGGCGATGAATGCGTCGGTCTTTCCCTGCAGTTTGGGTTGCAGAGGATTGGCGAGCGGAAAATTGCCCGAACAGGTCGAGCCGGTGATGTATGCGTTGCCGTCGGCACCCACAGCAAGGGCGGTCGCGGTTTCGAAACATCCGCCGCCGAGGAACGTGGAGTACAACAACGTCGTCCCGCCGGCATCGAGCTTGGTTACGAACACATCTCCGCCGGGGAACTTGCACGCGTGGCAATCGGACTGGAACGGATCCACGATGGGGAAATCGCCGGACTCGGTCGAGCCGGTCAGATACACAGTGCCGCTGCTGTCGAGCGCCACGGCACCGTCAAACGTGGTGTTCTCGGCTGCCTTGCCTCCGAGGTACGTGGAGAAGAGGAGGTTCGTCCCCTCGGGGCCGAGCTTCGTTACAAACGCGTCGCTGACACCGCGCTTCTCCGACTGCAACGCTTGGAACGTCGGAAAGTCGGGAGATTCCGTTTTCCCCGTCACCACGACATTTCCTTCGCCGTTCACCGCGATCCCGCCGGCGTTTTCGTCTTGGCTCCCGCCGAGGTAGGTTGCGTAGAACAGGCTCGTCCCCGCCGCGCTGATCTTTGCGACGACCACATCGCCGTTGAACTCTCCGCCGACATTCGCGCCGGGCTGGACCACGCCGGGCGTGGTCGGAAAGTCGCTCGAAGTCGTGCCGCCCAGCAAATAGGAGATGCCTGCGGCGTCCAATGCGATGGCGTGGCCGCTGTCATCTTCGCTCCCGCCAAGGTAACTGGAGAACACGAGCGCCGAACCGTCGGGATTCAGTTTCGCGATGAAGGCGTCCTGTTTTCCGGCTTTCGCACTCTGAAACGCATTGGTCACCGGAAAATCGGCAGATGAGGTGTAGCCAACCACGTACGCGGCACCGTCTGTGTCCACGGCGATGCCGGTGGCGGCGTCGGTTTCGCTGCCGCCGAGATAGGTGGAATAGACGAGTTTGGTTCCCGATGGATCGACCTTGGCGATGAAGGCATCCGATCTGCCGCCCGGCACCGGCTGGAGCGCGTTGCGGATGGGAAAGTTCGTCGAGGTCGTGATGCCGGCCACATAGACGCTGCCCTCGGCGTCCACCGCGATGCCGGCCACGGTGACGTGATTTTCATCTCCGCTGCCGCCGAGATAGGTGCAGAAGATGAGGTTGGTCCCGGTTGCATCGAGCTTGGCTACGAACGCGTCGCTGCTTCCCCCGAACAGCGGCTGCAGTGCGTTCACTATGGGTAAAGAGTCGGAGCGAGTATAGCCGGTTACATACACGTTGCCCACCGTGTCCACGGCGATCCCCGCGCCATTCTCGGAGTACTCCTCGCCGGATCCGCCCAGAAAAGTTGAAAACACCAGTTCCGCATCTACCGCAACGGGACCAAGCAGCGCCAACAGAGCGGCCAGGTGAATGGCTTGTCGCGCCTGGAGCATGGCCCGCTACTGTTTCACGACGACGTCTGTGAATACATCCGCGCCGAGTGTCTTGTCGGGCTTCTTGCCGCCGCAGCCCTTGTCCTTGATCGTGCCGTCGGGGTTCGGGTCAACCTCGTACGGCGGGGTGACACTGCGCGGGCAGATGTCATCGTGCGCATCGGCATCGGCTTCGCCATCCAGCGCGGAATGATCGAGCGTCGCCACGTAGCTGTAGTCGGCGTTGGTCGGGTCTCCTTTCGCTGCCTTCTCGGGGTGATTGACGCAGTCGAGGTCGAACGTGACGTCGAAGTACACGTTGAGTTTCTGCTTGGACGCGAGCGTGATCGGGAAGACTGCCTGCGGCGGGCCGTTGTGCAGTGTCGCCGTCAGGTTCGGGCAGGCGCCGACCGACTGGACGGTCAATTGAAGCAGGTTGCCGAGCGTGGCGGCGTCCGGAATGATCTCGGCCTCGAGGCTCTGGTTCTGGATCGCCACGATGACAAACTTCGTCTGACTGGGCTTCGTGGCACTCAACGTGATTGTCTTGGGCGCCTTGATGCTCAGGATGCTGATATCGTGCGGCAGTTTGTCGGCGATCTTGACCGCGATCACGCCTCCTCCCCGCCCTGCTTCGATGAACCCGATCCCGTAGAGGTTGCCTGCTGCGTCGGTGGCGACGCTGTACGCGAACTCGCTGGACTGGGCACCGAGATAACTGGAGAAGACAAAGTTCGAACCACTGGCGTCCAGTTTGGTCACGAACGCATCCCAACTGCCGCCCGACATCGGTTGCGGGGCGTCGAAGGCCGGGAAGTCGGTCGAGTACGTGAACCCAACCACGCTCACGTTGCGGTCGGCGTCCACAGCGACGCCACAGCCGCGGTCTTCGGCGCTGCCTCCGAGATAGGTCGAGAACACGAGGTTCGACCCCGACGGATCCAGCTTGGCGACGAAGGCATCGCTGCCTCCGGCGGGCGAGTTTTGCAGCGCATTGGTCGTGGGAAAATCCATCGAAACCGTGAGGGCGGTGACATACACGTTGCCATCACCGTCCATTGCGATGTGACGCCCGCCCGGATCCTGCAACTCCTCGCCGCTCCCGCCGAGGTAGGTGCAATAGACGAGGTTCGAGCCGGCGGGGCCGAGTTTGGCCACGAGGATGTCGCCAAAGCCGCCGGCGAACGAAGGCTGCACCACCCCGGGCGTGGTCGGGAGATTCGGCGAATGCGTTTCCGCCGTCACCGCGGCGATGCCGTCGTTGCCCACGGCGATGCTGACCTGGTGGAACCGCCCGTCCATGCTGCTGCCGCCGAGATAGGTCGAGTAAAGAACGTTCATGCCGGTCGCGTCGAGGGCGGTCACGAACACGTCCATGTCGCCCGCGTTGGCGCTCTGGAACCCGCTCGCGGTGGGGAAGTTGGTGGATCGAGTCGAGCCGGCGACGTACACATTGCCGTTCGTGGTCAGCGCGACTCCCCCGCCGTAATCTTCCGAGTCGCCGCCGAGGTACGTAGAGTACACGAGCGACGATCCGTCCGGACTCAGCTTCGCCAGGAAAGCGTCCCAGGACCCGGCAGGGTTCGATTGCAGCGCGTTCACGGTGGGGAAATTCACGGAAGCCGTGTCGCCGACCACGTACGCGCAACCCGCTGCGTCCACCGCGATGCCGCGTCCTGAATCGTCCATGCTGCCGCCGAGGTACGTCGAATAGACCGGGGTCGTGCCGGCAGCGTTGAGCTTCATCACGAATGCATCCATCCCGCCGCCGTTCGATCCTTGCGCGGGGTTCTTCGTCGGGAAATTTCCCGCGCTGGTGCGGCCGGTCAGGTACGCGTGACCTCCCTCGTCCACGGCGACGTCGAAGCCCTCGTTGA
>CAZOTB010000123.1:0-8062 GCA_964582645.1 uncultured Verrucomicrobiota bacterium
TTTTTCGCCGTGGGCACGATGCCCGCCGCTCTGGCCGCGGGCGACTTCAACGGTGGCGCACTCGATCTCGTCACGGTGAACGCGGGGTCGAACGACTTCAGCTTCCTGTCCGGCAACGGCGACGGCACCTTCGCCGCCGCCACCTCCACTCAGATCGCCGGCAGCCAGACCCTTGCGCTCGCCGACACGCCGACCGATGTCGCCGCGGGGTTGCTCGACGCGGGCAGCACGCCCGACCTCGCGGTCTCCGGCTTCACGGCGAATTCCGGCGCGCTCACCATCCTGTTCGGCAACGGCGACACCACGTTTGGATCGCCCATGGTGCGCGGCGTCGGCGGCAAGCTGACTTCCGTGGTGATCGGCGACTTCCACAGCGCCTTGGGCAACGACATCGCTGTCGCCGACGCGACGAACAATCAGATTGCCATCCTCCTCAACGACGGCGCGGGCGTGTTCGGCACGCCAAGCACGATTGCCGTCGGCACCATGCCGGTGGCGCTTCTCACTGCCAACTTCGACGGCGGCGCCACGCTCGATCTGGTCGCAGCCAACCTCGACTCGAACAACTTCAGCGTCGCACTCGGCAATGGCGACGGCACATTTGCCACTGCTGTCGCAACCACCATCGGCCAGACGAATTCGATCTCGCTCGCCGACACGCCGACCGATCTTGCGGCAGGATTGCTCGACGGCGACGCCAACCTCGATCTCGTCGTCTCGGGATTCGCCACGCTCACCGGCCGCGTCGCCGTGTTGCTTGGGAACGGCGACTTCACGTTCGATCCGGCCATCAACACCATCGTCGGCGTTCGGCCCGGCTCGCTCGTGCTCGGCGATTTCAACGGCGACACGCTCACCGATGTGGCATTGACCGATTCCGCTGCGGACAGGATTCGCGTGCTGGACGGCAACGGCGACGGTTCGTTCGGCGCGACGACCTCGTTTGGCGTGGGCGTGATGCCGACGGGCATCGTGGCGGGCCTGTTCGATGCCGGCAGCGTGCTCGATCTCGCGGCAGTCAATACCGGCGGCAACAACTTCAGCGTCGCGCTCGGCAACCCCGACGCCGCGTCGGGGTTCGCGCCCGCGACTTCCACCACGATTGCGTCGTCGGCCGCCGTCGCGATCGGGTTCACTCCGACCGATCTCGCCGCGGGCAACCTCGATGACGGCAGCGCGACCGATCTCGCCGTGGTCGGATTCACGGGCGGCACCGGCAGGCTCGGCGTCTTCCTCGGCAACGGCGACACCACGTTCGCCGCGCCGCTCGTCACGGACGTTGGCGGCAGGCTCAGCTCGGTCGTCATCGGCGATTTCTTCCCCGACAACAAGAACGACCTCGCCGTCACCGACGCCGACAACAACGCGATCTTGATCTTGCTCGGCAACCCCGACGCGGCGTCGGGGTTCGACGCACCGAGTTCATACGCCGTGGGCGCGGAGCCGGTGGCACTCGTCTCAGGCCTCTTCAACACCGGCAGCGTGCTCGATCTGCTCGCCGTGAACCACGGCTCCGGCGACGTCAGCGCCATCTTCGGCAACAACGACGGCACGTTCCGCGGACTCCAGAATACCTCGGTCAACATCACCCTCGCGCTCGGGTTCACGCCGATGAGCCTGGCCGCGACGTTGCCCGACGGCGCGCAGGTGGACTTCAACGGCGACGATGAATTCGACCTGGCGGTAACGGGATTCTCCGGTAGCTCGGGTCGGCTGGCCATCGCGCTCGGCGACGGAAACGGCGCGTTCATGCTGCAGCAACCGCTCACTACCATTGGCAACAGCGCGCAACTTTCGGATGTGCTGATCGCCGACTTCGACTCCGACGGCAAGGCCGACGTCGCGGTCACCGTTTCGCCCAACAACCCGCTCTCGCCCGATTCGTCCGCGAACCGGATCAACGTCCTGCTCGGCAATGGCGACGGCACATTCGATTCGCCCGAGACCATCAACGTCGGCGGCAATCCGCGCGGGCTGGTGGTCGCCTCGTTCAATGAGAAAGACGACTCGGCGCCCGATCTTGCCGTCGTCAACACCTTCGACAGCAGCATCAGCATCGTGCTCGGCAGCGTCACGGGCAAACCGCCGGTGGCCACCGGCGAGTTTGGGTCCGCCACTACGTTCGATATTCTCCGCGTGATGGCCGGCAGCGACGGCGGCGCCATCTCGAAGGTCACCATTGTCAACGACACCGGCGGCTACTCGATCATTACCGGCCGCGGCGGCGACAGTCCCGGCCCGAGCAGCGCGGACGGCGGCGCCATCACCAGGTTCGTCCAGAAGGCGGGCACGGGCGACGTTACGATGCTCACCGGCGACGGCGGAATCTCGAACCGCGGTATCGCGGAAGACGGCGGCAACATCTCGAAGGTGTCGCTCACGGGCGCCGGCAGCTACACGCTCCGCACAGGCGCAGGCGGGTTTGGCGTCGGCTCGGGCGGCGACGGCGGCAACATTCTCTCGGTCACGATTGACAACGCGACGTTCACCAACACCGAGAAGGCGATCAGCCTCACGACCGGCGCGGGCGGCGTGGGGCAATTCGGTTTCGGCGGCGACGGCGGCATCGTTTCCAAGGTCACCCTGCGCGGTTCGCAGGACATCGGCATCGTCACCGGCAGCGGCAACGCGGGCCTCCTCGGCGGCGGCGTGGCGGGCGAGGTCAAATCCGTCACCGCGACGGCGTTCGACGACATCTTTGTCAACGCCGGGAGCGGCGGCGCCGGCACAGGCGCATTCTCGGATGAGGACGTGCGGGACGCGGATGCCGGTGTCGGCGGCACGATCAGTCGGTCCACCTTCGAGGCCGTCGGCACGATCTCGCTTACGGCGGGCACGGGCGGCACCGGTCGGACCGGGGGCGGCGACGGCGGCAACGTCAACGACGTCACCCTCCGCAGCGGCCGGTCGAGCAACGTCACCGCGGGCGCGGGCGGCGTCGGCGACAACAGCGGCGGCAACGGCGGGCGCGTGGACAGGCTCACCGTGTTGCAGGCCGAAGACCTGATTGTGATCGGCGGCGACGGGGCGGACGCCAGCAACGCGGGCGGGTTTGGCGGCGACGTCACCGGCGTCACCGGCGTCATCACCTCGGGCGAACGCTCGGCCCTCGTCGCGGGCGACGGCGGCAGCGGCTCGACCGGCTCGCACGGCGGCAGCGTCAGCTCGATCGAGATCGTCGGCAATGTCCTCGCTCTTCTCGGCGGCAACGGCGGCCAGGGCGGCGTAATTTTCCCGACGTTCGTGTTAAGCGGCGATTTCAACGCCGACGGCAAGACCGACCTGCTCTCCGTCAACAACTCGAACAGCACCATCTCGATTCTCTTCGGCTCGGGCAAGGGCAGCTTCGGAAAGTCCACGCTGCTGTCGGTCATCACTGATCCGGAAGCCGACGATCTCCCCCAGCCCGTCACCGCCGCCAGCGGCGATTTCAACCGCGACGGGAACAACGACATCGCCGTCGCCAACCTCGGCACCGACGACCTCTCCATCTTCCTGAGCCGCGGCAAGGGCAAGTTCGACGAGCCGTTCACCGTCAACGTCGGCACCGCGCCCGATGCCATCGCCGCCACCGATTTGAACAGCGACGGGTTCGTGGACCTCGCCGTGGCGAACCACGACTCGAACAGCGTCACCGTCCTGCTCGGCGACGGCCGGGGCAATTTCGATCAGTCCGCCAGCCCCGGCTCGGTGGCTGCGGGCGATTTCAACGACGACACGTTCACCGACCTGCTCGTCGCCAACTCGAACCTGAACAACGTGATGCTGTTCCTCGGCAACGGCAGCGGCGGCTTCACGTACGAACGCGGCCTGCCGGTCGGCGCGTCGCCCTCGGCGCTCGCCACGGGCGATTTCAATGCCGATGGCAAGCTCGACTTTGCCGTGGCCAATCGCGGAAGCGACAACGTCTCGGTTCTCCTCGGCAACAACGACGGCACGTTTGCCGCGCCGGCAACCTTCGCCGTCGGCGACGCCCCCTCTGCCCTCGTGGCCGGTAACTTCGGCGGCAGCGCCGCGCCCGATCTCGCGGTCGCGAACTCGGGCTCGGACACCGTCTCGATTCTGATCAATAACGGCAGCGGCTCTTTCGGTTCCGCCACGCATCACGCCGTCGGCGACAACCCGGTGGCCCTCGTCGCGGGCGATTTCGACGGCGACACCCGGCTCGATCTCGCCACCGCCAACGACGGCACGATCGCCACCGGGCTCTCCGTGCTCCACGCCAACGCCTCGGGCGGATTCGACCCCCCGGTAAGCACGCTGCTGGCATTCGATCCGCTCGCACTCACGACCGGCCTGTTGAACGCCGACGCCGATCTCGATCTCGTGGTCACCGGCTTCCAGAACACCACGGGCAAGGTCGCGGTGCTGCTCGGGGCCGCCGGAAGCACGTTCGACGCGCCATCCATCACCGACATCGGCGGTCGCATCAGCTCGGTCGCGCTTGCCGACCTGAACGCCGACACGTTCCTCGACATCGTCGCCACCAACTCGAGCACCAACCGCGCGCAGGTGCTGCTCGGCGTTGGCGACGGCACGTTCGGCATGACCACGGCGTTCATCGTCGGCTCGACTCCCGTCGGCATTGTCACGGGATTGTTTGACGCCTCGACCAACGTGGACATCGCCGTCATCAACGCCAACTCGAACAACTTCAGCGTGCTGCTCGGCAACGGCAACGGCACGCTCGGCGCGGCGAGCAACACCACGCTCTTCCTCTCGCGCAGTACCGTCAGCGTCGGCAACGGGCCCGTGGATGTCCAGCCCGGTGACTTCGACGGCGACGGCGTGCTCGACCTGCTTACTGCCAACGACGAAGCCGACAACATCTCGTTCCTCAAAGGCCGCGGCAACGGCACATTCGACGCCGCCACGAACACCGCGCTCGTCACCGGCGCCAGTGCGACCGATCTGACCGTCGCGGACGTGAACGACGACGACAAACTCGACGCGGTCGTCAGCGCCTTCACCGAGACCGGCGGCGCGCGCGCGGGGCAGGTCGAGGTGTTCCTCGGAAACGGCAATGGAACGTTCGTGGCACCGTCCGTGGTCGCCATCGCCGGCAGCGGCACGCCGAACCAGTTGATCGCGGGCGACGTGACGGGCGACGGCATCCCCGACCTCGCGGTGGTGGACCCGCAGGTCAACAACTTCGTGATCCTGCGAGGCGACAACACCGGCGCGTTCGAGACGTACACGAACGGCACCGTCTATGTCGGTCGCCAGCCGGTATCGTTGGCCGTGGCCGACCTAAACGGAGACGGCCGACTCGATGTGGCGACCGCCGACCAGCTCGACGGCAAACTCAGCGTGGCGCTGAACGTGGACGGCGGCTCATTTCAGACGCCCACCGCGGTTGCACTCTTCCGCGCGCCCGCAGGCGGTGCGGGCGGCTCGGTCAACGGCGTTGAGGTGCTCGGCACCATCGGCGATTACGTGGATCCCGATCCCGTCGCGACGGCCACAGGCGACTTCAACAACGACATGGCCGCCGACCTGGTCGTGATCGGTTCGACGGGCGAGGTCAGCGTGTTCTTCGGCGATGGGCAGGGCGGATTCAGTCTGTCGCAGTCGCTCGTCGCCGGTGCAAACCCGGTGGCGGTGCTCGTCGCCGACCTCACCGGCGACAGCCGGCCCGACATCGTGGTGGCGAACAGGGACAGCGACGACGTCTCGATCTTCCTCAACAATGGCAACGGTGGGTTCAGCGGCCCAACCAATGTGGCCGTTGGCCAGGCGCCCACCGCGCTCGTGGCGGGCAACTTCGGCGGCAGCACTGCACTCGATCTCGCGGTGACCGTCAGCGGGCAGGACGCGGTCACGATCCTGTTGAACAACGGCGACGGCACGTTCGATCTCGCGCCGCTGGCAGTGGCGACCGGCGACGTGAATGGCGACACGTTCCTCGATCTGCTGATCGCGAACAGCCAGGGCAACAACCTGAGTCTTTTCCTCGGCGAGGCCGACGGGGGATTCGCGTTCCAGAGCGCCATTGCCACGGGCGAACAACCCTCGGGAGTCGTCCTGGGCAACTTCGGCGGCAGCGCCGCGCTCGACGTGGCCGTGGTCAATCGCGACGACGACAATGTCTCCGTGCTGATCGGCAACGGCGACGGCACGTTTGGGCCGGGGACGAATTTCACCGTCGGCGACGCCCCCGTGGCGCTCGTGGCCGGTAACTTCGGCGGCGACGCCCGCCTCGATCTCGCCGTGCTCAACTCGGGCGCGGACAACGTCTCGATTCTGATCAACGATGGGCTCGGCTCGTTCGGCGCGGCGACCCACTTCGCCGCGGGCGACAACCCGGTGGCGATCACGACCGCCGATCTCGATGCCGACAGTGATGCCGACCTGGCGGTGGCCAACAGCAACTCGAAGACGATTTCGATCCTGCTCGGTGACGGCAGCGGCATGTTCACCGCGGGCACATCGGTTGTTCTCGACGACACGCCGCTCGCCATCGCAGCCGGATTGCTCGACGATGGCGGCACGGTGGACCTCGCGGTGGCCGGGTTCACCAGCACCACCGGCAAGCTGATTGTGTTGCTCGGCAACGGCAACGCCACGTATGCGAACCCGTCGGTGATGGATGCGGGACGTCGCCTGACCGCGATGACGATTGCCGATTTCGACGGCGACGGGGTCAACGACATTGCCGCGACGGATTCGGCCAACAACCAGGTGCAGGTGCTCCTCGGCGACGGCGACGGCGGATTCGATGGCGCGCCCGTGGACGTCGGCAGCGCGCCGCAAGCGGTGGTCGCAGGCGTGTTCGGCACGGACGGCGAGATGGACCTCGTAGCGATCAATCAGACCAACGACACCTTCAGCACGCTCCTTGGTCGCGGCGACGGCACGTTCGAGCCCGCCGTGAACACCGATATTCGTGGCCATTCGATGTTCGAGATCGGCCCCGATCCCGTTGCCATCGTAACCGGCGACCTCAACGGCGATACCCGGCTCGATCTGGTGACCGCCAGCGGCAGTGCGTCCAGCCTCTCGGTGTTGCTCGGCGACGGCAAGGGCGGGTTCGGCGCGGCGACGACGATTGCGTTGGCGAACAACCTCCGCGGGTTGGCGATTGGTTCGCTCGACATCGGCACGACGCTCGATCTCGTGGTGACCGGCTTCGCGGGCGGCGCGGGCAAACTGACGGTGCTGCTCGGCAACGGCGACGGCACGTTCGGCACGCCGACCACGACGAACGTCGGCACAAACCTCGGCCCGGTCCAACTCGACACCTTCGACGCCAACACGAGCCTCGATGTGGCAGTGATTGACGGCGGACAAGTCTCCGTGTTGCTCGGCAACGGCGACGGCACGTTTGGACTGGCGACGAGCTACAATGTGGGCACGACGCCGGTGGACCTCGTCACCGGCACTTTCAACTCGGACACGAACAAAGACATTCTGACGGTCAATGCCGGTTCGCAGGACACCACCGCCTTGCTCGGCGCCGGGAACGGCACCTTCACCATGACGGCGACCACGCGTCTCTCGCAGTACGGGTTCGCATTCGGGCGCGCGGGCGGGATCGCGGCGGGTCTGGCAGGCTCGAGCGCCAGCCTCAAGGCCGCGCTCAACGGCAGCGTGACCGATATCGAAGCTGCCCGGATCGCGGCGATCGTCGCCGGCAGCGGCGCGACGCCCGATGCAGCCACCTCCGTGGACAAGATCGAAACGACCGGTAGCGGGATCACGATTGGCCGCGACTTCAACGGCAACGGGGAATACAATTTCGTGGATCAGAATCCCCCCGGCAACGGCGTGCCCGATCTGTTCGACACGCCGATTGACGGGTTCATCCTCGCCAAGGCGATTGGCAGCATCAACGGGCAACGGCTCGATCCGATGAGCCCGCCCGAGGAGTTGCTGTTCGCGCTCATCGTGCAGAACGATCTGAATCCCAACAACGACGTACGGGTGGGCGAATACGAGGCGAACTGAACCCGGGTGTTCCGAGCAGGCATGATGAAACTTTCAGCCAACGTGGGAGGCGCCGCCCCCCGTGGGGGGGAGTGTGGTTTGGGAACCGGGAACGGCGGCCGCCGGGGGGGCCGCG
>CAZOTB010000123.1:8072-19378 GCA_964582645.1 uncultured Verrucomicrobiota bacterium
CGGCGGCCCCCCCCCCCCGGGGGCCCCCGGCTGGCTCTATCAACCTGCGGCCCCCGGGGGGAGGCGCCTCCCACGTTGGGCTTCCGTTTGTTCAGCCCGGTATCCAGCAGGACGCCCGTGGCCGCGCTTGTTGCAGGCGTCTTTCTCGTCCTCGCGTTTCGCAGCGAGGCTCAAACCACCAACACCTTTACCGTCGCGGCGTACAACGTCGAAAACTGGCTGTTGATGGAGCGAGGCAAGACGCCCGACCAACCCAAGCCGCTCGAGGAGCGCCAGGCGGTCTGGCAGGTTCTCTCGGCATTGCGGCCCGACGTGCTCTCGTTGTGCGAGGTGGGCACGACCAATGATTTCGCCGAGATCGCGCAAGGCTTGCAGGAGCGCGGACTCGATTACCCGCATCGCGAATGGATCGAGGGTGGCAACCTCGATCGCCATGTGGCGTTGTTGTCGCGCTTCCCCATCGCCGAGCGTCACTCGCGCACCAACGAAAGCTACACGCTTGACGGCCAGCGCCGTGTGATCGAGCGCGGCATCCTCGACGTGGCGATCCGCGTGAACGACCGCTACTCGTTCCGGGCGGTCATGGTTCACCTGAAATCGAAGCGTCAATCCGAGCTGGGCGACGAGGCGGAAATGCGTCTGAATGAGGCCCGGCTGTTACGACGTCACGTGGAAACCGCGCTGGCGGCAAACCCGAGGCTGAACATGCTGGTCATGGGCGACATGAACGACACGGCCGACAGTGAAACGATCCGCACCATCATCGGCACGGCACCGCCAATCTTGTTCGACTTGATGCCCGCGACCAGGAAGGGTCAGCACGGCACGCATTTCTGGAGGTGGCGACGCGAGTGGAGCCGGATTGATTACCTGTTGGCGAGTCCGGGCATGTCGAACGAGTACGTCGCTGCCAGTGCGCGGATCGCCGCGGTCGAAGGCTCCGAAAAGGCGAGCGATCATCGTGCGATCTACGCGCAGTTCCTGGATCATGACATCGGCGAAGCCGCCCCAGCTTTGCCGGCAACGGAGCTGGAGCCGGAGCCCGCACCGAAGCCTGCGCCTCGCTGGCTGCTCGTGTGCGTGATCGGCATCGGCGTCGCCGGGTTGGCGGTACTCGGTTACGTCGGGTACCTCCTGCTGCGGCCTCCGCCGCGAGAGTGACTGTCGTCTCCGGCCCCAGTTCGCAGCCTCGGCGCAATGGCCTTCTGTCACAGCGGCCGGTTCCCATCACGATGACCCAGGTGGAGAACCTGAAGCTCGTGGCCAGCGAAGAGATCGGCGAGCTGCTCGCGCGTTGGAAGTGGAGTTCTGGGCGCGAAGTTCTATCGCGTGCAGATCAGCACGGACACAATCAACTGGACGGAGAAACTCGTCACATCCCAGGCCCGGTGCAGCCTGAACCATGATCTGGTCTCCGGCACTCGGTTCTATGCGCGCGTCAAGGCAGTCGGCGCAAATGATCAAGGTCCGTGGAGCGACATCGCTTGATTGTGAGCGAGGAAGACACCAAGTGGATTGGGAAGGAGAGGGAATGAAGGAATTCCCGGATTCCCCCTCACTCTCTCCCGGGCGAGCACACGCGCCCACGCGTCGGGATCGGGATGTCGTTTGTGTCCGCGTACACGCGCCCGCGCGCCGGGATGTCGTTCCCTTGGATCTCCCGGCGGGGGAAGACCGAAGACGAGGCGTCCTCGGTAGCACCCGAGGGCGGGTGCGTTCCCCAGAAGATTCCAGCAACCAATAATCAGACACCACCATGAGTTTTGACCCAACCAAACCAGCAACGAACTCCCCGACTCTGCCGGCGGAATTGCGCAGCCAATTCCACGGTCTCAACGACCTCATTGACGAATCCATACCGGGCTCCGATAAGGGCGTCGCCACGCTCGACGGGGCCGGGCGGCTCGTTGAACCCGCCGACTGGACGACGCTCGACAACAAGCCGGTAGCCGTGCCCGACGGCACCTACACGATGGGGTTCGGCACCGCGCACGGCAAGACGGGCATACCAACTTGGCGAAACCCCGCACTGGCTGTGCTTCCAAGCGTTCCGACTCAACCCGTGGGCCCTGGCGGATGCCATTGACGGTACCACGGTTGCCCATTCCGTCGGGGACAACGCAGCCAAGCCCTGGGAGATCATCTGGTTCGAGTGCACCGTTACCCGAGCGTAAGTCATCGTTGAGGGTTGAGGGCTCTCGGCTGTGCAGCCGTGCAGATTTGGCACTTGGCAGGATGCCCGGTGAGTGTTTTCGCAGGCATAAAGCCTGCGGTTACGGAGGCAAGTCATGGCCAATTGGAAAAGCATCCTCAAGCTCAGTGACAAGGAAGAGCATCAGCGCGAGGCTGCCTTCGAAGCAGCGATGATGGCGGAGTTGACGAAGGTCAAGCCATCGCCTGCTCCAGCGCAGCCGCCCGTGGTCGCCAGGCCATCCGTTCCCGTCGCGCCACCGAAGACCGATGCGGTCGCCATCACCGTCACCCAGGCCGGCAAGACCACGACCTACACCGATCTCGCCACCGTCCCTGTCGCATTGCGCCAGCGGATCATGAACGCCTGGCTTGCATCGCCGCCTCCTTCGGAACCTTGACGCAGTCCTGCGGTCACAGGAGGTTCAGCACTTCCTTCGGTGTGGCGACCAACATTTCCGCGCCGCTCTCGACCAACTCTTCCCGCTCGCGGAAGCCCCAGAGCACTCCCACGGCGCGCATGCCGGCGGCGCGGGCAGTGCGCATGTCGGTGTTGGTGTCACCGAGATAGAGCCATTCGGCGCAGGGCACGCCCACGGTCTTCGCAATCTGCAACGCGGCAGTCGGGTCGGGCTTGAGCGGGACACCCGGCAACTGCCCGCTCACCACCGCGAACGGCGATGGCTGGAAGTAATGCGCGATCATCCGCTTCGTGAAGTCGTCCGGCTTGTTCGAGAGCACGGCCATCTTCAGGCCGCGCGCAGCGAGCGCGGCGACCAACTCCGCGATGCCGGGATACAATCGCGTCAGATCAAAACAATGCGCGGCATAATGCGCCTTCATCAGGCGCACCGCTTCTTCCACCTGCTGCTGCCGGTCGGCAGGCAACGCGCGGATGAGGAGATTGCGCGCGCCGTCGCCGACCATGTGGCGATATTTCTCGGCGGGATGAGTCGGACAACCGAGTTGGGTCAGTGCGTGATTGGTCGCGTTCGCCAGGTCGTTCAGCGTGTCGGCCAGCGTGCCATCGAGGTCGAACAGCACTGCGCGGGGAGTCGGTTTCACAAGAGCCATCTTACACGCAGGCGCGCCGTCGCGTCATGCGCAGAATGGACGGACGTTCCGATTGACAGCGCCGATGGGGCTGGAGTAACAAGTCCAGCGAGCATCAACCCAAGGAACAAACCATGAATCCATCAGGCAATTCTTCCAAAAACGTCCTCGCATCCGACGTCGAGATCAAGGGCAACATCAAGTTCACCGGCGAACTCTCCTTCGACGGGAAGCTCGAAGGCGAGATCAGCTCCGACGGCAGCCTCCACCTCGGCGAGAACGCGGTCGTCAACGGCAACATCAATGTCAGCTCGGTGGTCCTGCGCGGCAAAGTCAACGGCAACATCGAGGCCAAAGACAAGATTGATATCAAGACCAAGGCCGAGTTGTTTGGCGACATCCGCGCCGCCAAGCTCGTCATCGAGGAGGGCGTCACGTTCGTCGGCAAGAGCGAAGTGAACCCCAACAAGGTCAGCCCCACTGCCGCGCGGCCGCAGCCGGGCGCAGCGACGCGGCCCCCCGAACCGCCGAAGCCCGGCCTCCGATAACCTGCCCCGGCGCCCGCGTCGTCTCGAATGCCGGCGAAGAAACAGGACAAGGTTCCTGTGGCGTGTCCGCATTGCGGGCACACGCAGGACGAGTCGCCCAACGCCTATTCCACCGCCTGCAAGGAGTGCGGGAAGCATTATCGCGTCCAAGATGTCCTCAAGCCGGCAGCCAGGGCGAAGGAGCGTCCCAAAGACCAGCAGCGGGTCATATGTCCACACTGCGGTCATGCGCAGAACGAACCGAAGACCGCGTTCTCGACCGTCTGCAAGAAGTGCAGGCAGCATTACCGCATTGAGGAAGCGGTCGCGCCGAAAGAGAAGCCGCAGGAGCCACCGAAGGAGGTCCGTCACGTTCGCTGTTTTCAATGCGGCACCGAACTCGCAGTCGCTCCCGCGGCCAAGTCCACGATGTGCAAACGCTGCAGCAGTTTTGTGGATTTGAGCGACTACCGCATTGATCACTCGGTCACCAAGAACTTCAAGACGAAGGGCCGGTTCGTGGTCGAACCGAAGGGGTTTGTATTCAACACCGATTCGATTGTCGGCGAAGCGGTGATCCGCGGGAGGTTCCACGGCAAGCTGGTCGCCGACCGACTGGAAATCCATGCCGGCGCCGAGATCAAGGGCAGCTTCCAGACGACGCGGCTGGTCATCCCGCCCGGCGAACACTTCCGCTGGAACGAACCGCTGCGGGTGGGCTCGGCGGAAATCGGCGGCGAATTGGTGGCCACTCTACAGGCGACCGAGACCGTTTCGCTCCGGCCGACTGCGCGGATGTTCGGCAACGTCGAAGCCAGAAACCTGGTGGTGGAAAGCGGCGCGGTGTTTGTCGGTACGGCGAGGATCGGCGCCGCGTAAGTACAGTCACTTCCCCGCGACGGTGATTTGCGAGGCCGTGATCTTGCCCTGCGTCTTCGTGCCGCTCGCGGAGATCACGTCGCCGCTCTTGAGTTGCCTGGGCTGGATTTCCTTGTCTCCCCGCATCAACTTGACGTCCTTGCCGATGAAAATGGTCTCACGTTTCTGTTTCTTCTCGTCCACCATCAGCACGATCGAGTTGTCCGAGAGGCGATACGACTCGAACTTCCCGCTCACATTCACGCTCTGCGCCTTGTTGTGCTCGTTCAACGGCCCGCCCATTTTCTTGCCTTCGCGCCAGAGCGGCGTGCCGGCCCTGACCGGTTGCGCCAGGAAAACAGCAAGCGCAATCCCGATGACGGCGGCAGCAATGCGCTGAATCAGTTTCACGCCGACATAGTACGCGATTTGTCAACCGGATGCCAGCGGCCGGGTGTGAGTAAAAGTGTGCGGTGAGCGGCGACAAACGAACCGGCCAAATGTGCCTGGCTCCTTGGAGCAATTTGGTACGGGGGTACGAGTGGCGCGCGCAAACAAGGACTGGGAGGCATACTGGGCGCAACTGCCTGCACAAAATAATTGAGTCACTTTTTTAATCGCACCCGAACGGCGAGCCCGAGTGGCGAGCGACGCTTGCATCAACGGCCTTCCTCCTCTATTGTGCGCGGTTTTTCATGCTGACTCTCGCGAAGATCAAAAAGGCCTATGGCGAACGGACGCTCTTCGCGGACGTGTCGCTACAGGTCAACCGGGGCGACCGGATCGGGCTGGTCGGGCCGAATGGCGCAGGGAAATCCACGCTGTTCTCGCTGATCCTCGGCGAGACCACGCCCGATGACGGAAAGATCACCTTCGAACGCAACGTGACGCTCGGGTTTCTCCCGCAGGAAACCGCGCCCGTCGCGGACGAGACCGTGCTCGAACTGGCCACGGCGGTATCGGATGAAATCGCGTCGTTGCGGCGATTGATGAAAGACCACGAGGCACGGCAGCAGACGGACGCGGAGGAATACCACCACGCCCAGGCGCGCTTCGACGAATTGGAAGGTCACGCACTCGAACGCAAGGCGATGAAGATTTTGAAGGGCCTGGCATTTCGTGAGACGGATTTCCAGCGACCCGCGAGCGCGTTGAGTGGTGGCTGGGTGATGCGGGCGCACCTGGCGCGGTTGCTGGTGCGGCAGCCGGACCTGTTGCTGCTCGACGAACCGACGAACCATCTCGACCTCGAATCGCTCGTCTGGTTTCAGGAATATCTCAAGGGGTATCCCGGCTCGATTGTCGTCGTCTCGCACGACCGGGAGTTTTTGAACCAGCTCGTTGGCAGCATCGTGGACATCCGGCAGGGTCGGCTCAGCCGGTATCGCGGCAACTACGAGGAATACCTCGTCCAGCGTGCCGCCGCCGAGGAACAACTTCTCGCAGCGTACAAGAATCAGCAGCGCGAAATCCAGTCGTTGCAATTGTTCGCCGACCGGTTTCGCGCCAAAGCCAGCAAGGCGTCGCAGGCGCAAAGCAAGCTCAAGCAGATCGAGCGCATGGAGAAAATCGAGGCACCCGTCCGCGATGGACGCAGCATTCAATTTCGATTCCCTCAGCCTCCGCGCAGCGGGCTCAAGGTGATCACGCTCACGGACATTCATCACGCCTACGGCGACACGGTTGTGTATCGCGGAATGAATTTCGCGGCGGAACGCGGGCAGCGCACCGTGCTCGTCGGCCCGAACGGGGCCGGCAAGTCCACGTTGCTGAAAATCCTCGCAGGCGCAATCCCGTTCCAGAGCGGCAGGCGCGAGCCGGGACTCAACGTCAAGGTCGGTTACTACGCGCAGTACCGGGTGGAGATGTTGAACCCGAACCACACTGTCCTCGAAGAAGTGCTTGATTCCAAACAGCCCGTGCCCGAACAAACCGCCCGCACCGTGCTCGGCTCGTTTTTGTTCCGTGGCGATGACGTTTTCAAGAAGGTCAGCATCCTCAGTGGCGGCGAGAAAAGCCGGCTCGCGCTGGTGAAGCTGCTTCTTGATCCGCCGAATCTCTTGCTCATGGACGAGCCGACGACGCATCTCGACATGCCGAGCATCGAGGCGTTGATCGGCGCATTGGCGCAGTACGACGGCACGCTCATCTTCATCAGCCACGACGTGCATTTCATCCGCAAGCTCGCGACCACGGTGCTGCATATCAACGCAGGCAAGCTCACGTTCTATCCCGGCGACTATCAGTACTACCTCGACAAGTCCAAGGCGGTTTCCGAGCGCGAGGGATTGGTCGCGGGCGCAAGACCGATCGAAGCCAAGCCCACGCCTACAAAATCCACCAAAGCCCCACGCTACAAGACCAAGGAGCAGAAGCGACGCGAAGCCGAGGAGCGCCAGGCTCGTTCGAACGCCCGCAAAGAATATCAGCAGCGCGTCGCGGTGATTGAGGCGGAGATCCTGCGGTTGGAGACGCGGCAGAAAGAACTCACCGCCGCGCTGGAAGACCCGGCCAGCTACTCGAACGGCACCGCCGCAAAGCTGAACCGGGAACTCGCCGACGTGACCGCCTCATTGGAGCATCTCAATCAGGAATGGACGTCGGTCACCTCCACGGATGCGACGGTCGCGTGAGGATGCCCGAGCCGGTCGGCGCGCGGAGGCGCCTCTCACGGTGGCCTCATCCCGTTTTGATCCAACCGAAATTGCTCATTTTCCGAAAACAGGGAGTCTTGCAGCAGAATCAAGAGTAACGGTTTGGCCCTTCCGCCGAGCCTGAGCGTGCCCGAGTCGGACCTGGCCGGACTCGAAACGATCCTGCGCGGCCACTGGTCGGCAATCGAGAACGGCACGCATTATCGGCGCGACGTGACCTTGGGCGAAGACGCGAATCGCACGGCGCATCGGCAGGGTGCCGCCGCGCACGGAAAAGCGGGCCGGCGCGTCGGTGTGCGAGAGAGAATGGCCTAAGCCACATCCATGGGCGGCTCTCCTGCTTCTCCCAAACCAGATGAATCAGCCGTGGGCCGTCATGGGGTGCATCCCTTGGTTGTTGGTACTCCGACAAGCTGAAGCTTGAACTCCGAACGCAAACTTCGCGAGGGTTCCGTTGGGAGTTCAAGCTTCAGCTTGTTTCAGCTCGTCCTGTCGCGGAAATTCCAACCAACAACTTGTGGACGCGCCCGCCGTAATGCGATGCAGAACTAACGGCTTGACCGAGGTTGTATTTTCTGTATATACAATATGCAAATGACACCCAGCAGCCAAAAGTTGCGCGCGTACGAACACTTGCGCGACCGGCTGATGTTTGGCGAATTCCCCGCCGGGAGCCGTTTGTCTGACGTTGCTCTGGCGAAGAATCTAGGCATCAGCCGCACGCCGATTCGGGAGGCATTGCACCTCCTGGCCAGCGAGGGCTTCGTGGAACAGGTGCCGGGCTTCGGCACGTTCATGAAATCCATGGATCGGCGAGAACTGGAGGAAATCTACCACCTGCGAGAATTGCTCGAAGCCGATTCGGCTGAGCGTGCGGCCTCGCGATTGCGATCCAACGAATTGGAGGAACTGCAACAGCTTTGCGACGAATCCCGCGCGATTCTGGAGCGATTTCGCCGCACGGAGGGTTCCAAGGATGTCGAGGATGTCCCCCGGGAATGGATCGTTGCCGACCTGTCCTTTCACATGTTGATTCTGCGCGCGAGCGGAAATCGGAAGATCATGAAAATCGTAAGCGATTCTCGCATGATGACGGCGGTGTTTGCGTTCAAGCGCTACGATCCTTCCGTGAGCCTTCTCAACTCCATGACGGTTGCCTACCGTCAGCACTGCGGGATTCTCAAAGCGTTGCGGAAATCAGATGGCGCTGCCGCGGGGAAACTCATGAGGGCGCACTTGCGGGACAGCCGGCGCCGGGCATTGGCGCATTACGAATGGGAGCAAACACACCCAAGCAGGGCGGAATCCTCGCTTCGCGCGGATCCCATACGCCAGATCATACACCGGATGGAGACGTACAGCGACGCGGGGTCGAAGTTTTAGGAAGGCGCCACACAAGAGGAGTACTTATGAACTACACACATCCACTGATCGCGGTCGGTTTTTGTTTCCTGCTGGCTGCGAGTCCCAGTCGGGCCGCCACCAACGCCTGGTATGCCAGCAGCGGCCTGCTGCCCGACCAGGTAACCCCGAACTGGGTGCTCTTTGACACAGCCACCGCAAACCCGACGCTGACAGGCGGCGAATTGACTCTGAGCACGGCGGCCAATACTGAGACCATGTTCTATCGCCAGAGCAACAACATCGCCATGCCGAGCAACCTGACGGTTGAATTTCGGACGCGGTTCGTTTCCCGGAACACGACCCTGAACTACAACTCACCGATGAATATCGCGTTTACCACCGCCCCCAACATCGGCAACATCCTCTACTTGGCGCAGGATGACTTGTGGCTGGCGAACGGCATTTCGGTTCGCGGACCGAGCGCGTCGGTGGACACCGATGGCGCGTTCCACACCTATCGGATCGAGGTTGCCGGTACGACCGCTGGTAGCGCCGTCAACGTCTATTACGACGGTGGTGTTTCGCCGATCATCAGCCACACGCTGATCAACAATTCGTTTCTGAACGGTTCTTTTCCGAGGGTTCTATTTGGCGACGCCACGGGCGGGGATTCCGGCGTGTCAAAGTGGGAATATTTGTGGCACAATGGCTCCTCGATTCAAATCGGCGAGGTCATTCCCGAGCCGAGCACCCTCAGTTTGCTCTTGGCGGCGGGAGCGTTGTTGGGGAGGAGGAGATGGGAGTGATCAGTGACCAGTAATCCGTAGTCAGGTCGGTCGGTCGGCAGCCACTGATTACTGATGACTGATAACTATGAGACGCGCCTTTACGCTCGTCGAGTTGTTGGTGGTGATCGCGATCATCTCGATCCTGACTGCGCTGTTGTTGCCGGCGCTGCACCGGGCGCGGGAGCAGGCGCGGTTCGTGGTGTGCGCCAGCCAGCAACGGCAGATCATTCAGGCGGTCACCCTCTACGCGGCGGACTACGGCGGGTTGTTACCGCCCTGTATCGCGCATTGCGTCCCTAACAACTTCTGGTCCGTGTCGGAGATGCTCAACTATGCCGCCCAGAACCAAACCTGCCAAAACGACGGCGGGGCGGTCTGGAGGTTTCTCGGCGGCTATCTCCCGAACATCCGGATCTTCATCTGTCCGATGTTGAACGATCTGCCCTCGAACTTCGCCAGCGATTACCAGGCAGCCAACACCCAATACCTGCATGGCTCCTATTTCCTCCTCTGGAACTATCGCGGCTGTCTGGCCAGCTTTGATCCGCCGACCCGTCTGACGGATCGAGGCAATCAGTTGCTCCTTTCCGACGTTCTCTACTACTACAACAACTGGGCTTGGGGCACGCGCTGGGTCAGCAGCCACCGTCAGGCCTCCGGCTGGTTCTACTGGAAGCGCGACGAGCGCGTGTTTTGGGCCAAAGACACCCCCGTTGCGTCCGTGCCGAAGGGGATCAGGATGAACGCCGGATATATGGATGGACACGTCGAGTCCTGGAGAAGTGATGACGCAAAGCTCGTCACCTTCAGCTACGTTCCTCAAATGAACATCTATTTCCCCCCGAAGTTTTGAATGCGCGGAGCGTGGAACTGGACCCGCCTCCCGCATCGGTAAACGCTCTCTCCGCCCCAACCCAAGTGCAGAACCTGCTCAACCCGGCCACCGTGAAAAAGCGATTTCTCCTGGACAACGACGGCACCAATTTCTTCCTTCAGTCCATGACCGAAGAGGTGGAAGGGTGCATTGCGCAAGAGGTGTCCGAATGCCCTCCGCACGTGACGACCTACCTGCTTTGTGCCGGAGCGGGCACGTATTTGTATCCGACCAAAGTCGGAAAGATCACGCCGGTGCTGCCTCGATTCCCGGCGAGCCGCCATCTGCACGCCGCGTGGGCCCAGGGGCTGGACCCGTTCGGGATGTTCCTCAAAGCCTTGCGCACCGCGGGGAAGGAAACCTTCGTCACCGTGCGGATGAATGACGTTCACGATCCCACGGACCCGAGCCAATGGAACACGCCTCCGCTCCGAATGAGCCACCCGGAGTTTGTGGTGGACCCGGGCGCGGCTGCAACCAAAACGGGTGACTGGATGGCCTACTGTCTTGATTATACCCATCCCGAGGTTCGCGCATACTTCCTGGCGCTTCTGCGCGAGATTCTGGACAGATACGACCTGGATGGATTGCAGTTGGACTGGATGCGTTTCCCCCGGCACCTCGGCGGCAACGCAGAAACAGTTTGGGAAAAACGCGGACTGCTGACCGAGTTCGTGGCGAGCGTGCGTCAGATGCTCCGCGCCGCGCGCAAACCGGTGTTGCTCTCGTGTCGAGTGCCCAGCAACCCGGACGGGCTGCGGCGTCTCGGTTTGGACGTGGGCGAATGGGCCCGGCAGGGTTCAATTGATCTGCTCGTGGCACAACCTTTCCTGACCACCGACTTCGGGATGCCGATTGGACAGATGCGCAGCGCGATGGGCAAAAACCCCGTCCCCATCTATGCCGGCATTGACTTCAACCACGGACCGCAGCACCACTGCCCGGAATCGCTCCGGGCGGCTGCGGCAACCCTCTACGACGGCGGCGCGGACTATTGCGGCGCGGACGGAATCTACGT
>CAZOTB010000124.1:0-19245 GCA_964582645.1 uncultured Verrucomicrobiota bacterium
TCGTTGAAATGGCGGATGATTTTGCCATCGCGCATTTCGATGGCGACCATCACGGACCGGCGCAAGTCCAACTCCGAGGCGCGGCTTGCAGGCTGCTTGGCGGTCGCATGCGAGTCGTGGGCGGAAGGGGCGTGCACGCCGCGCTCCGCATTCAGCCGCCCGAGGACATCCACCTTGTACGAGATGGGCGACTCATACATGCGGCGGACTTCAAACGTGTCGCGGAGATAAACCGGCGCGCCGTCGCGGCTCATGCCGACCATCGTCCCGAGCATGTCCCGCTCGGTGATGTATTCGCCGGAGACCTGCAGCGGGAAATTGCGACCCTCGGTGCGCATCGTGCCGCCGGGGATCACCGCGTTGCGCGCAGCGATTGATTCCATGACTGCGTTGGGCGTCAGGCCGTAGCCGGCGAGATTGGCGTCCGAGTACAAGAGATACACCGCTTCCTCCACGATGGCGACCTTGGTGACTTTGCCGACACTCTCGACCTGCTTGAGTTCATCCTCAAAATCCCGCGCGAGCAATTCGAGCGTGCGATAGCTGTAGCGCGGCGGCGCTGTGGCGCGAATCTGCGGCAGCGGGTCTTCGTCGCCCATCAGCAGGATCGGTTTGGTGAAATCGGGGTGGAACAATTCGCGGTCCGTGCCGGTGACGCTGCGCGTGAAATCAGCGATGAACTTCTCCAGGTCAGCGCGGCTGGCCGAGGTTTCCAGGTCCACCAGAAGGAACGACTGTCCCGGGGCCGAGCGCACCTGTTTGGCCAGCCCGGCTGCGCGGAGGGCGGTTTCAAACCGGGCGCTGAGCACGTCACGATCGCCCGGGGAGATGCCCGGGAGGAAGGCGGCCACCGCCGCGCGGTCGCTCGAAACCGATCCGCCGCGCAATTCCGCCAGACGCTCACGCACCAGATTGGCGCGCGCCACGCATTCGGCGTCCGTGATGGGCGGACTGACCAACGCATACAGCAGCGTGATGGTGTTGCCGAAATCCGTGTTGAGCCACGGCTGACGCGTGCCATCCGGCAACTGCACTTCCGCGATCTTGTCCCGGACCTTGTCCCACTGCTGGTCAATCGTCGCCTCCGAGGCGGGAAGCTGTTTGATGTTCATCGTGACGACGCCGGGGCGAACCGTCGTCTTGATCTCCTCGATGGAATCCAGCTCGCTGATCTTGCGTTCGAGCGGTTTCGCAACCAGTTCCTCCACCTTCGAGGCCGTCGCGCCGGGGAAGATCGTCACCAGCATCGCCGTGCGCTGGGGAATCGTCGGGTCTTCCTGCTGGCCCAGCTTGGTGTAAGCCACGACGCCCCACACCAACACCGCAATCAAGGCCAGCCAACTCACTTCCCGATACTCGACAAAAAATTGGGCGATGCCCCCGGACTCGTTCTTGTTTTCAACGTGGTTTGACATGGGAATGTTTCTCCTGTGTTTCAGTGTGATGCGGCTTGGACCCTGGCTTCGCCCAAGTCGGGGTGCATCCCGAGGGCGAGGTTGCGCTTGGTGGGGCACGGTTGAACATCGAGGATTTGGGATCCTCGGCTTTGAGATGCGCGAGAGGGCGTGGACGCAGCACGCGCCCAGTCGCGAATCTCGCTCACAACCTCGGTGGGCTGCTCGAGCATGAGCCAGTGACCCGCGTCGAAGCCGACGGCCTTGCTGTTGGGCGTGCGATTGAGCCGCTCGACGAACGCGTCCGAGTGGAACATCGTCGGCTTCTTCCGGCCGTAGAGGAAGAGCATCGGGCACGCGGGTTCGAACGGCACGTCGCCCGGGGACCTCCCGAGGAGAGCGTGCTTGTACTTCAGGTAATAGCCGTAGTTCATTCCGGAGTGGACGAGGCGGGAATCCGCGCGGGCTCCCACGGCGCGCGCCATCAGCCTCGTCATGGCGTCGCCGGCCCGGCCCCCGATGATCCAGGCGCCGGCCAGCCAGACCTGATAGCCGACCGTGAACAGAACCATCGCCAGCGGCAGCTTCATCTCCTTCGACTCCACGTCGCCGATGTCAATGCCCACGATGCGCGAGACTCGCTTTGGGTTCTTCATGTAGTACTGGTAGCCGTAGAAGCACCCCCAGTCGTGGAGCACCAGCGTCACGGGCCTGTCCGGGCTCACGGCGTCAACGACGGCCTCGAGAACGCCGACCATCTCCCCCAGCGTCCTGAGCCGCCGTGGGTCGTCCAAGGCGAAGCCGGGCAACGTGAAGCGCGCACAGCGAAAGTCGGCCTTCAATCGTTCGACCAGGCCGTCCCACAGACAGTGCGTGTCCGGCCACCCATGCACCATGACCAAGGTCGTCTCGCCGTGACCCTCGACGACGATGTCGGTGTCTCGGACGGACAGGCGCTCGAAGCTCTCAGCGGGCATATTCTTTTTCATGGGTCATTCTCCTCGGTTGGATCAACGATTTGGCGACGGGTTTCCGCCTTCGGCGAGCAGGGACTTGTATTCGCCCAAGTCGGGATGCACCCCGACGCCGTCGCGCTCGGCGATCAGCTCCTTGTACTCACCCAGGTCGGTATGCACCTCGGCGGTGATGGGGTTGCGCTTGTACTTGATTACCTTGGCGAAGTGGTAAACGAAGACCGCGATGTTCACGACAAGCGCCAGGAGGCTGACCAGGAACAGTGCGGTCGGGTTGAGCGAGGCCTTCACGGCGAATACAGAATCGTCCAGGACCCACGATGCGCTCATACAGAGGATCATCCAGTAGCACAGGGTCTGGGCGCGGTGCTGCAGGTATGCGCCTTTGCGCCAGGTCAGGGCCGGGATGGTGCAGGCGGCCAGCATGCAGAATCCGGAGTAGAACGATTGGTCGCCGACACAGTTGTAGCCGTAGGCGAGGTTCCACAGGTCGTAGGCAAGCACCCAGAACCAGAGCTGGTCTGGCCAGATCATGTCCTTCGTCTTGTCCTTGGTGACGTAGATGCCGAGCCAGCCGGAGATGGTCACGATGTTCAGGATGCCGGCGATGCCGTTCATGATATTCCAGGGACCGCTCAGCAAGCCCATGCCGTCGATGACCTGGCCGGTGGCATGCATACCGTAGACCTCGAAATCGCGGACGACCGCCTCCGCGATGTTCAGCGCGAAGATGAATGCGGGAAAGAAGAGGACCGATTTCTTCTTGGCCAAGCCAGGAATGAAGCGGATGGCCATGAAGCCCAGGCAACCGGCCATCACGGAAAAAACCTTCACCCAGTAGAACCAAGTGCCATGGATTGTTCCGGGGCCTGCGGTCGTCGGCCATAGAGTGATGGCCAGAGCAGTCGGTAGAGCCAGGAACATAAAAAGTGAGAACCATTTGCTGCGCCGGCACAGTTCGTTGAGGCCAATACTGACGGCCAACAAGCCGAACCACCCGAGAACCGCATATAAGGATATTGATTGATACATAATAAAGTCTCCTTTCAATTAATTGGGTTTCGATTACAGATCACCGGAACAGAGTCTTGTTTATCAGCCTCGGAATCACCGGGGTCAACTGGAGTTGGAAGTTCCACTCCGGCCCGCCCGTCGGGCGTTCCACGAAATATTGTGCGCCAAGCTGGATCTGCACAGGGAGCTTCCCGAACCAGACCACCTTGCCTAGCGATACTCCGAGCGGAACAGTCCATTGCTCACCGCTGGGAGCCTTCCAATCGGCCAGAATGTTTCCTGAGTATCCAACGCTCCAGCCGTCTCCCCAGAAACGATAGATCAACGGCAAAAGATTCAGTTGGCTCGTGGCTTTCCGGTCATCGTCTCCGGCGAACGACCACCATTGCTGGGCAAAAGCCGCAATCATGAACTTGCTGGTGATGTAGCCGCCGCCGACAGCCGGCCCGACCTGCCACTTATCTTGGCCCGTGAAATCCGATCCAGCGGTCGGAAATATCCAGGTCGGTCCTGCGCCAAAGATCCACGGCTCGGTGCCGGCGGGTGACAGCACTGTCGCCAGGGTCGTGTCACCGAAAGTCGTTGTCCGTTTGCTGCTGGTGGGTCCGGTGGGCTTTGGCACGCTGTTGTAGAGCGTGATCACCGGACGCGTAATCAGGTTCCAATTCTCGGTGAGGCTTACCGGCAGGACGGGCTGGAAATAAAGGTTGTTCGCCCACTTGTCACTCACCGGGGTGTTGCCGGATTCGAGTTTCATGTTATTGAACTGAAACTGGAGTTGCCACAGACTGGTTACGGGGTTGGAAATCTCTTTGGCCAGTTCATTCGCCGAAAGGGCTCCGGCAGATGGCTCTGAATCGAGCTTTGGCGCCCGTTCCGCCATCTTTCCGTCTTCGATGCTCGCGGTCGAATTCCGTTGTGCTGGGGAGATCTCCGCGGCAGCGTCGGAACCACTCTTTCCGGGCACAGACTGCGCAGGCGCGGATATCGCCCAGGCCAAGACCGCCACGAAAGTCAAGAGCGGTGGGGATATTCTTCTGGCCAACACATTGAAGATGCCCGCAAGGGGCGGCGTTTGGATTGGTTTGCTCATGGTGATGTCCTTTCTGTTTTCAGTGAATGGTTTTGTTTTGAGTGAATGGTCACAGGTTGTCGGTCGGCTCACTTCGCGACCAGTTCCGGAGCGACTTCGATCGGCGCGCCGTCGTAAAGAAAACTCGCGCCCGAGGTCACCACCCGTTCGCCCGCCCGCAACCCTTCGGTAATGAGAATGGAACTTTTGAGAATGTCGCCGGTCTTCACCGCGCGCTTCACCGCTTTGCCGTCCTGGACGACGAAGACTCCCAACTGCGTTTGCCCGCCAACCTGGGAACTGCCGTCGGACACCAGCGTCACCAGCGCCGAGAGCGGAATGCAAACCGTGCCGGATGCCGCTGCGGTATCGCCGACGCGAATGCGCGCCGTCATACCGGAACGCAGCAAGCCGTCGGGATTCTCCACATCAATCACGACCCGAAACAACCGGCCTTCGCCGCTCGCCGCCACGCCGACCTCCGACACCCGGCCCTTGAACGGCGGCATTCCTTCCAGCGCCGAAATCTCGACATCAATCAACTGACCGGGCGTCAGCTTTCCAATCAACCGATCCGGCAATCCCAATTCGACGGACATCAGGCTCGTATCCGCAAAGCGCAACACGCGCTGGCCGGGCGACACAGTCACGCCCCGATTGATATAGCGGGCCAAGATCACGCCGTTTTTGTCCGCCACCAGCCGGGAATCCTTGAGATTCTGCTCCGCCTGATCCAACGCCGCCTGCGCCGTACGCCATTCCGCTTCGACCACGTCCACTTCCTGCTGGGAGATCGCATCTTTCTCGCGCAGCTTTCGAAAACGCTCCAGAGTCTTGACGGCCAATTCCGCTTTTGCGCGCGCGGTGTCCAACGCGTTCTTGAAATCCGACTGCTTCAACTCAGCCAGCACCGTCCCGGCTTTCACCGGCGTCCCCTCGTCCCAATCGGTGCCGGCCGCAGGGCCGATGATGACCACAATTCCGCCCACTTTGAAGTTGAGGTCCGTCTCGCTGTCGAACTTGACGATCGCCAGGTACGACGCCTCGCCGGCGGACCGGACCTTGTCCAGCGACTCGACGACCGCGGTGCGCACCAGGCTTTTCTCCGGCTCTTTAGTTTCCTTTGTTCCACAGCCAGTCAGAATCAGCCCCAGCGGGATGACCAAGAGGGAGTGGAGGACGATCTGGGTATTCTTGTGTTTCATCATGTCACCTTTAGAGATATTTGATTGCGATTCCGACCACGACCCGGCACCGCGGCGCATGGAGCTGGGTGTGATCATTGACGACTACGACAGCGTCCGCACCAAGTCGGGCGGCCTCGTCGCGCAGAGCGGCTTCGATTGTGGCCGGGTCAATTTTCCTGCTGCGATGTTCCACGCGCACCGCGCCGACCTGCACATGCGAGCGCGTGGGCGCAGCCGGCAAGATCTGGACCTGGTCCGGGGCGGTGGCGGCGAGTTGAGGAAATCCGATACCCTGGATTTGGGTGCGGGACGCCGTCTGGCAGCCGCTCAGCACGAGTGCCAAGCAGACAAACGCGGCGATCTTTTCAATTCGTGAGGTTGTGTTCATTTTCAATAGATCTCATTTGGTGCTGGGCTGAGGTTGAAGGCTAGTTCACGCGCACTTTGGCAACGACCGACATGCCGGGACCTAGCGCGAGTTCGGTTCCGGGCGTGACGTTCAGAACGATTTTCACCGGCACGCGTTGTGGCACGATGATGCGGTTGCTGGTTGCGTTCTCCGGCGGGAGCAGACTGAACCGGGCGGCAGAGTCACTCGGAATGCTCTCGACATGCCCTTCGAATGTGCGGCCAGGATACGCATCCACCACGACCTCGACCGGCTGGCCCACGCGCATGCGGTTCACTTGCTTTTCTTTGAAGGTCGCAATGATCCAATACCGGCGGGGCTCGTTGGCCAGGAGCACTTGTCCGGGTTGGATGTACGCGCCATTGTCCACAACGCTGTGCATCACGCGGACGTCTTCTCGCTCAGTGATTGGTGCATCAGAAAGTTTCGCCTCGGCCTGTTGGACGGCGACACTCGCGGCCTCAACCAGCGCCTCATTCGACGCCAGTTCTGCCTCGGCAGCTCTGGCCTGACTGCGTGCCGCTTCCAAATTGGCGCTGGCCGCCTGCGCCTGGGAACGTGCTGCGTCCATCTCGCTCCTGGAGATCGCGCCACTGTCCACCGATTCGTACAGCTTGCACACTTCGGCGGCCCGTTGATTCTCCACATCGGCGGCAACCACCGCCGCCTGCGCCTGCGCGACCTTCGTCCGACTTGCTTCCACCTGCGCCGTGGATTGATCCAATCGGCGGCGTGCTGCTGCCAATTCGGCGCGCGCTTGAGCCAGAGTGGCTTCCTCATCGAGCGGATCAGTGTTCAACAGCGCGTCGCCGACATTGAACGCCTGCTGGTCGGTCACGGGCAGCTCTGCGACACGGTCCGGCACCTGTGACGCCAACGGAGCAACGCGGCCCGCGATAAAGGCTTTATCAGTGGATTCAAACGGCGTGACCAACCGCACGTAGTAGAAGCCGGCGATCACGATGGCAACTTTCACTGCCAGCAGCACAAGCAGGACGCGCCAGTGACGACGGACCTTGGCGAAGACGCCGATATGACCTTCTCGGGGGCGCTGGGCGTCAGTAGTGGGGAGCAGGGTTTGAGGCGGGGTCACAGCGGGAGAACTGTGGCGGTTGGGAGGAACGCGCCCAGCGCCCCGAGATTGAAATCCGATTTCGAGTGTTGCGTTCATATAGCCTTTCGAGTTGTCTCCAGTTTGGAGAGAATGGCTTCCTTGGTCGCCGTGCCGACGATCCTGGAGCGGACGGCGCCGGCCACGAAATAGAGGAGCGTCGGAATAGATTGCACGTCGTACCACAAACTGAGATCGAGATTCTTGTCCGCGTCCACTCGCACAATCTTCAGCTTGCCGTCACACTCGGACGCGATTTGATCCAGCACCGGCAAGAGGACCGCGCAAGGCCGACTCCACGTCGTCACGAACGCGACCAGGACCGGCGGTTCCGAGGTTAGGACCTCCGACTCGAAATTTGATTCGGTGATCTCGACCTTTGCTTTGTTGACTTCGTTTGAGTTCATGTTTTCGACTGTCTCTCGATCTGCTTACCTACCATCACAGTTTCGATGCCAAGCGGCTGAATTGCCTGAAATGTTCAGAAAAATGGGCCAAATCGAACGGAAGGCTAAAGCCGCTGGAAAGACGGAAATTTGGACGTCCAAAAGTTTGTCTGCACCCAGGGGTGGAGTAGCAACCAGCGGACAGGTGGGAGCGATGAATTCTGGACGCTCGGCGAACCGAGCACACGAGGTATGCTGCCGCCAGGATCGCGATCAGCACCAACGAATCTCACCGACGCGCAAACGGCGGCGGCCATTCATCGTGAGCGCTCCACAACGACCCCGGATCGTGGTGCGACTTCATCATTCATCCCAGCAACGGGCCGCGTCGCCAAATCCTGCCGGCAGGTGTCCACAATGCAGTTTCAAGCGGTAACGGTTTGCCTTGGTAATCACACGCCCAAAATCTCCTTGGCGTACTCGGCAATGGTGCGGTCGCTGGAGAACTGGCCGGAGGCGGCGATGCTGAGGATCGCTTTGCGCGTCCACGCCTCTTGGTCGGCGTATAACTCGCCAAGGCGTTGCTGTGCCTGCGCATAGCTTGTGAGGTCAGCCAGGTGCCGGTAATGGTCGCCGTGTGTCAGCAACGTAGCAACGACGGGCGCGAAGATGCCGGGTTCGTGCCGGCTGAAATGGTCGCCGGCGATCAGGTCAAGCGCGGCGCGCGTTTCCGGTTCGTTGTCGTAATGCCAGCGGGGGTTCATCATCTTCACGACTGAAGATTGGCGCAAATGCCGTTTCATTTGCCAGCGCAACGAAGCCGAATGAGGCAGAGATATCCTGAAGCAATCCGTGTGATCAGTGCAATCCGTGGTGAACCGCTGCCTCTTCGTTCTTCGCCGGCGCTCTCGCAAGGCCGTAGCTTTCGGCGCGTCGCTCCAGGAATGCCATTTGTTCGGTTGCCACCGTTTCGTAATGAACCTTGTCGACAGGGAAGTTCGTGATGAGCGCTTCGATCATTGGGTGTCGCAGGTCCTCGGTTGCCCCGACGTGATAGAAGTGTTCGCGGGTAAAAAGATGGAAGCGCGGGTCGCTCCAGTTCTGCTCAATCATCGCGTTTGTCCTGAACTCGTTGCTGTGCCACGTCGAGAGAATGAATTTGCACGGAAGCTGTTTCAGGCGTTCACCCAGTTCCGACTCGTCGGCTTCCGACCATGAATTGAAATAATCCACGTGACGACCGGCATACGGAGGGTCAGCGTAAACCAAGTCACCCGGTTTGGCGGAGGCGAGTGTTTGCCGAAAATCCGATATGGCAAACGTCCAGTCACAAGCCGAGATGACCTCGGCAATGCGTCTGATCTGGTTGGTGATCTTGGTCACGTACGCTGGCGCGAAGCGTTCGGGCTTGTGGCCATAGGGAACGTTGAATTTTCCGAAGCGGTTGAATCGCATCACGCCGTTGAAACACGATCGGTTGAGAAAGAGAAAATCCAAGGACGTGGGATTCGCATTGAAACGCTCGCGCACGGCATAGAAATAAGGCTCGCCGGTGACCCGCAGTTTTTCGCCTTGCTCAGTCAGGAATGCTTTCGCGATGGCGGGCGTCAGGCTGCCGGCTTGGATTTCCTGATAGAGCCGAACGATGTGGACATTTGAGTCGCTCAGAAGCGCCTGCTTGGGCTGGACGTTCAGCGCGACAACGCACGAGCCACAAAACGGTTCGACCCAGCGGTCGTACGGCTGGGCTTGCGCAAACCGGCTGATCTCGCCAGCTAGCTTGGTCTTGATGCCCTGACATTTCAGAGGTGGCACGAGCGGCGGCAGGCTCATTCGCTTTCCTCCTCGGCTTTTGGCGTTTCCTCTTCCGCGAGTTTGGCGATCTCCTTTTTGTGGGCGCGAAGCGTGTCCACTCCGCGTTCCTTGTATTCGAGATAGGTCTTCAAATTCGTGTACGGCCTTTTCACACCCAACGCCTGCGCCATGTCCCGCGTCAGATAAAACATCCAGTAATCGTCATAGACCTCTTCACCCAAAGCGGCAAATGGGCCTGTCCCACACACCAGTTCTTGATTCTTCGTCGCTGAGCCGATGTTCTTCGTATTCCCACTGCCGGGTCGCGCAGAGGCGATGCGGAATTTCGGCTGCGCAAAGAACTGGAAATCCCGGATGACCGACGGAATCTTTGCCAAATCTTCCAGCTTGAATTGCTTTCGTTCGTCGGCGACTTCGTCACACTTGGAGTAGATGACGCCGAGCACGAAGTGGCCGGCGTACTGGCTGTATGGGTAAAGCGTGTTCTTGTTGCTGTCCCGATTTCTAAAGTAGCCGGTAAACGCGCCGAGCGTCATGCCATTCACTTACGTCTCGCTCGTTCGGTAGGTGCTCTTCACATCCAAGGCAAACTTCCGACCGGAACGCTCGTGGGTAAACGTGAGATCAGGATAGAAGTTCTGCTGCGGGCACAACTCGACTTTCAGCCGGTGCTTCTTCGCGAACTCGACGAACATCGGGAACAACAGGAGTTCCAGCACCTTGGAAACGATCTTCGTATCCACCGAGATTGTGTAGATGCGGCGATACACGTCAATGAAGCCCTTGATAATCCACTCGCCTTCATTCGTGGCCACCGCCTTCGCAAACGACTCCGCGTGTACCTGAAGCTTTTTGAGAAAATCGTCTGCGGTCATGTCGCGCAGTATGCCACGCGAGCCGGTAAGAGCAAGCCTACCGGTACGTCTGCCGGTATGCCTGTGCCGCGCTGCAACTCCGGCCGGTGGCTGCTTGATGCCCGGATGGCGCTAAGTCCACACAGCCGATGTCATTCAATGGAACACGGTTCAGCGTTCCAAATTTCTCTCGAGTACTCGGCAATGGTGCGATCGCTGGAGACTGGGCGGCGTTTACCTGTTCATGGTTTCGCTCTTCTTTCATTGAAACAAAACCAGCGCCAGCACTTGCGCGCACAGGATACGCAACAGCACCGTCAGCGGATACACCGTCGCGTAGGCCACGGTCGGCGCGTCGGATTTCGTGATATTCGCGGCGAACGCCAGCGCGGGCGGATCAGTCACGCTGCCGGCCAGAAGACCAGCCAGCACCGCGTAATTGGTTTTGAGCACGCCGCGCACGAACAACCCGGCCAGCAACAGCGGCACAATCGTGACGCACAGACCGACGCCCACCCAGAGCAGGCCGTTGGAACTGAACACGCTTTCAAAGAACTTCGGCCCAGCCGCCAGTCCGACTGCGGCGAAAAATAGCGCGATGCCAAATTCGCGAAAGGCGAGGTTGGCGTTGACCGGCATGTGGCACACCAGTCGTCCAATGCGCCCAAAGCGGCCGAGCACCAAGGCCACGATCAGCGGGCCACCGGCCAGTCCGAGCCGCACGGGTTGCGGCAGACCGGGGAACGCGATCGGCATCGTTCCGGCCACAATCCCCAGAAGAATTCCGAGGAAGAGCGGGATAAAATGGGTCTCGTTCAGTTCCTTCACGGAATTGCCCAACAGCTTCGCGGTGTGCTCCAAGCTCTTCTCGTCGCCAACCACCTGCACCATGTCACCAAATTGCAACCGCAGATCGTCCGTGGCGCTCAACTCGATGTCCGCGCGCGTGACGCGGCTCACGACCACGCCGTGACGCGTGTCGAGCGCGAGTTCGCCGAGCGTCTTGCCGAGCACGTCTTTGTGGGTCACCACCACGCGCCGGTAGGTCACATTGCCGGGCGCGCGGCGTAAATCCTCGTCGCCGCGCTTGCCAACCACACGCTGGAATGTATCGAGCGAGGCGCGCGTGCCGACGGCCACGATCGCATCGCCGCATTGCAAGACTGTGTTGCCGACCGCCACGTGAACCTCGGTCTCGCCAACGCGCCGGTGGCGCGACACGGTCACGCCGGTTTCGACACGCGAGGGAATGTCGTCAATGGCCACGCCAGCCAGGTTCGGGTTCTCGACGATGAGCGTACGGTTCTCCAACGGCTCGACCCGGCCCCGTTGTTGCTGGGCAATCGTCGCCGCCTCACGCTCCGCGTCAATGCGGAAAACATGTTTCAACACAAGCAGCGTGCCGATGATGCCGACAATCGCGCCGGGATAGGTCACCGCGTAAGCCAGCGCCGGCAGCGCCAGCCGGTCGTCCGAGACGCCGGGGATCGTAGCCAATGTCTGTTGCGCCGCGCCGAGCGAAGGCGTGTTCGTGATCGCACCCGACAGCAATCCAAGCACCGCGGCGAAATCCATTTTCAGCAGCCAGCCCAGCGCCACCGCCAGCGCCGCGCCCGAAAGCACAATCACGGCGGCGATGACGTTAAGCTGCATGCCCTGTCGTCGGAACGCCGCGAAGAATCCCGGCCCGAGTTGCAGGCCGATGGTGAATACGAACAGAATCAGGCCGAACTCCTTCACAAATTCCAGCGTGTGATGATCGACCGGCTTGCCGAAATGCCCGGCGATGATGCCGGCGAATAGCACGCCGGCCGTGCCCAACCCAATGCCGCGCACTTTGAGACTGCCGAGCGCCATGCCAGCAAAACAAACCAGCGCGAGCGCCGCGACCGCGTGCGCGACGGGGTTGATCGTGTCGAGTTGGAACAGCCAGTTCATGCCGGCCCGGCGGCTTTGACCTCCGCAGCCGCTGCGGCTTCGTAGGTCTTGAAGTTTTCTTTGAACAAGCCGGCCAGTTTCTTCGCGGTCGCATCGTAAGCGGATTTGTCGGCCCACGCGTTGCGCGGGATGAGAATTTCCGCCGGGACGTTGGGACATTCGGTGACGACGTCGAAGCCGAACGTGGGATCACGCTGCGTTTTCGCGTTCGCCAACGCGCCGCTGTGAATCGCGTCCACGATGGCGCGGGTGTGTTTGAGGCTGATGCGCTTGCCGGTGCCGTGCGCGCCGCCGCCCCAGCCGGTGTTGACGAGCCAGACGCGGGCGTTGTGCTTTTTCATTTTCGCGGCGAGCAGTTCGGCGTACTTGCTCGGATGCCAGACGAGGAACGGGCCGCCGAAACAGGGCGAGAACGTGGCCTGCGGTTCGGTCACGCCCACCTCGGTGCCGGCGACTTTGGCGGTGTAACCGCTGATGAAGTGATACATCGCGTGCGCCGGCGAGAGCGAACTGACCGGCGGCAACACGCCAAACGCGTCGCACGTGAGGAAGATCACGTCCGTCGGGTGACCGGCCACGCACGGGATTTTCGCGCTGCGGATGAAATGAATTGGGTAAGCACCGCGTGTGTTTTCGGTGATGCTGGTGTCCGTGAAGTCCACGGTGCGGTCGTCTTCGAGCACCACATTCTCCAGCACCGCGCCGAACCGCAGCGCCTGGAAGATGTCCGGCTCGTTCTCGGGCGTGAGGTTGATGGCTTTGGCGTAGCAGCCGCCTTCGATGTTGAAGATGCCGTCGTCACTCCAACAATGTTCGTCGTCGCCGATGAGATGACGTTTTGGGTCGGCGGACAACGTGGTCTTGCCGGTGCCGCTGAGGCCGAACAGCAACGAGGAGCGGCCGGTTTGTTTGTCGGCGGTGGCCGAGCAATGCATCGAGAGGATGCCGCGTTTTGGACAGATGTAGTTGGCCGCCGTGAAGACGCCCTTCTTCATTTCGCCGGCGTATTCCGTGCCGAGGATGATCAGTTCGCGGTCTTCGAGGCTGAGGTCAATGCTCGTGGTCGAACCCATACCGGTCGTGAGCTTGTTCGCCGGGAACGCGCCGGCATTGTAGATCGTGAACTCTGGTTGGCCGAAGTTGGCGAGTTCGTCCTTCGTCGGCCGGATCAGCATGGTGTGCATGAACAACGCGTGGTACGGACGCTCGCAAACGACGCGAATTTTGACGCGATACTTCGCATCCCAGCCGGCAAAGCCGTCGAAACAGTAGAGACGGTCGCGCGAGTTGAGATAATCGAGCGCGCGTTGCCGGTTGATCTCGAACGTGTGTTCGTCGCACGGGATGTTGACCTTGCCCCACCAGATGTCCTTCTCGGAGGCGGGATTCTTCACCACGCGCTTGTCTTTGGGCGAGCGGCCGGTTTTCGAGCCGGAGTACGCGACGAGCGCGCCATTCTCGGCAATGCTGGCATCTTTCTCATACCGGATCGCGTGCTCGTACAGCGAACTCGGCGGGAGGTTGTGGTGGACTTCGCCGACGGTCAGTGCATGGGCGTTTAGATTGAATTGGTTCATGTTTCACCTCCTCGTAGTGCGATTACTCGGTCCAACAAGGTTTAGCGCTCCAAATCTCCCTCGCGTACTCGGCAATGGTGCGGTCACTGGAGAACTGGTCGCTCGTTTCGGTGTGTGGCACGACATGATCAAACGTCACGTGACGTTCGTAGAATGCATCCGCCTCACCGGACAGTTTGACCGGCCCGCAGTTGTACGGCTCGGGCAGTGCTTTCACAGTGCGTTCATGATTTTTCAATCGCCGCCTTGCTACCGGCCTTCAGTTCCCGCTCCGCCTGCAACCAGTCTTCCAGGTCGAAGCCGTGAGCGCCGCCTCGCGCCAGATAGATTTCGTGCGCGCGTCGAGCAATCTCCGCCTGGGATGGTTGAACACTGGCGCTGATCCCGTCTGGAACGGGATCAACGGCCTTCGGTTGTTTCTTCTGTCTTGCCATGGTGTGCTCTCCTTCTTGTTTCGGATTGTGGGTTTGGTTTTGGACCTGTGCTGTCTCCTGTTCCCTCGGCAGCCCAAGGCGGGCAGACGCGAAACCAGTGCTGCTTGCCGCAGATGATTTCCCGCCCGCCCCAGTTGCCGACCGCGAAATACGCGACGGTATCGCACTCCTCGAAAGGACCGATCTGGCACTGCCAGTAGCTGGAGCCGTTGCTGTCCAATCTCCGAGTGGCCTTGATGATCTGTGGCATCGCGTCCAGGGCATCGGCGCGGTCGTTCTCGACAACGACGCACAACTGCATGTGCGGCTGCATGGCCGAGACGCCGAACCGCAAGGTCACCGGCTCGCCCGCGACCGGAGTGTCGGGCTGGCGCGGGGTGTTGCCCGTCAGATGCCAGATCTCTACGCCCTGGTGCGGACCTGCAAAGAGCGCTTCCGGGGCGCGATAGAGTTGGGCGCCGGTCATTTCCGCGCGGCCTCCTCTTCCGTGGCCAGTGCTGCGTGGTAGCGAGTCTGGTGATTTTCCCACCCGGGCATCGCGTTCGCGAATGCCGAAGCCAGCGCTGCTTTGAGTTGTTCGCGGCTGAACGGCTTCTGCAACAGACCCGCCGCCCCCCAAGCCAGCGCCGACTCGCGCATGCCTTCCTCGAGGAAGGCGGTCATCAGAATGACCGGAATGGCCGGGTAACGGATGTGGATGTTCTGCAACAACTCGAAGCCGTCCATCACGGGCATCTGCACGTCGCTGATCACGGCGTCGAACGCTTCTTCGGCGAGGCGGTTCATGGCCTCCTCGCCGCTGGATGCGAGGATGGTTGTGAAACCCTCCCGCACCAACAACCGCATGACGATCTTTGCGCCATGCGGATGATCGTCCACGACCAGGATACGATGTTTGCTGTTCTTGTTCATTGTTTGTTGTCTGCCTTTCCAAGCCAGCGGTTGGTAGCTGGCGAAATTCACGACGATTTCAGCATCGCGATGCGCCGGCGAAGGTGCGCGCGGCTCTCCAACGCATCGCGGAGGCGCAGCAACCCAACAGCCAGCGCCACCCCTGCGACGACGGTTGCGACGATGCCCAGAGTAATCATGTTCCTTTCTCCGTTTCTTCCCACGCGTTCATGTTGTTTATTCATCCGACACCAGCAGGTCGAAATGGGCGCCGTCCCCGCTCGATGCCAGCGCTGTCTGGAAGCCTTTCACGGTCAGAAACCGGCCGACCAGATGCCGCCCGAGGAAGTCGCTGTCCACCACCAACACTCTGACGCCCGGGTTTCGCGAGTTGGTCTGTTCTTCGTTCATCATTTCGACTGCCTTTCCATCTGCCACACTCCCTTTACAGTTTCGGTGCCAGCAGGCAGAACCGTTCGAATCAGGCGGAAAACAACGACAAATGAAGTAGGAGGCTGTCGTGACCCGCGGAACGAAATCTTGCACGTCCAAAAACTTGTCCGAATTGCAGTGGACGTTCAGCCCCGGGTTTGCCAAATTACCCGCATGGCAACCGTGCGCGAAGCGATGCGCTACCGGCCTTGGCGAGGATTGCGGCTATGAAGATTCGAGTCATCCCCACTTCTGGAATTTCCAGCTTGAGCCCCGTTCGAATCGCGCTCGGCTACGCCATCTTCGCGACGCTGTGGATTGCGTTCAGTGACGCGGCCGTCCGCATTCTCAAGCTGCCTCCGTTCGTGAACACGATCAAGGGGGAGCTGTTTGTCTTCGTGACCGCCGCGCTGCTCTATTTCACAATCCGACGATTGGTTCAGGCGGTTCGGCGAGCCGCGCAAGAACGCGATGAAACCGCCAAGAAGGGGGCGGAGGCCCTGCATCGGTTGAATCGCGAACTGCGGGCGATCAGCGACTGTAACCAGGTCCTCCTGCGCGCCACCGATGAGCAGAGTCTGCTCCGGGAAATCTGTCGAATCGTTCGCGACGAGGCCGGCTACCGCGTGGCCTGGGTGGGCTATGCCGAACACGACGAGACCAAAAGCGTGCGGCGCGTCGCTTCGACCGGGGTCGAGGAGGAATATCTCGAGAAACTCGACGTCACCTGGGCCGACACCGAGCGTGGACGCGGCCCCTGCGGAACGGCCATCCGCACCGGGCAAACTTCCTGCCTTGAGGATTACGTAACGGATCCTCGCGGCGCGCCCTGGAAGGAGATGGCGTTGCAGCACGGTTTTCGTTCCGCCGTCGGCCTGCCGCTCAAGGACGAGAATGGCAGGGTATTTGGCGGCCTGAACATTTATTCCGCACAGCCCAACGCTTTCACTGCGGACGAGATTCGGTTGCTGGAGGAACTGGCGGGCGACCTGGCGTTCGGCATCGTCACGCTGCGATCCCGGGCCGCGCGCGAACAGGCGGAGCAGAAAGTCTCCCTGCTCAATTTTGCCCTGGACCGAGTCCGCGAGGCCGCTTTTCTGATAGATGAACAGGGACGTTGCCAATATGCCAACGAGAGTGCCTCCCGGATTCTCGGTTACGAACGTGACGAAGTGCTCGGGATGAGTGTCGCGGACATAGACCCAGGCTTCCCGTCGGAGCGCTGGCCAGATCATTGGCGCGTTCTCAAGGAACAACAAACGCTGACCTTCGAAAGCCGCCACCGGACCCGGGAAGGTCGCTTGTTTCCGGTCGAGGTCAGCGCGAACTATTTCGAGTTTGAAGGCCGGGGGTACAATCTCGCCCTCGTGCGCGACATCACCGAGCGCAAGCGCACTGAAGAAGAGCGGCGCGAGAGCGCGGAGCGTTTCCGCGCCATCGCGGATTACACGTATGACTGGGAGAACTGGGTCGGGGTTGACGGGAAACTGCTCTGGGTAAATCCGGCCGTCGAGCGAATCACCGGGTACTCGGTCGGTGAATGCATGGCCATGCCGGATTTTCCGATCCCCCTCGTCGCCGAGGCTGACCGCGAATCGCTCGCACAACAGATGAAAGAAGCGGTTCAAGGCTCCAGCCGGAACGATTTCGAGTTCCGGGTGCGTCACAAAGAGGGCCGGTTGGTATGGGTGGCGGCTTCCTGGCAGCCCATTTACGACTCACGAGGGGCGCGACTCGGATATCGCTCCAGCATGCGCGACATCGCCGAGCGCAAGCGCGCGGAGGATGCGCTGCGGCGAAGTGAGGCGTATCTGGCGGAAGGCCAGCGGCTGGCCCGCATGGGCAGTTGGGCATGGAGCCCCGCCACGGTCCAGGCGTTGTACTGGTCCGAGGAGATGTTCCGAATTTACGGTTGTAACCCTGAGGACGGTGTGCCGATCGGTGAACCATTCTGGCAACGCATCCACCCGGAGGATCGCGACCAGGTCCAGGAATTGTTCACGAAAGTGGCGCAGCAGAGCATGGAATACGAGCATGATCACCGGCTGCTCCTGCCCGATGGAACCATCAAACACATTCATGCGATCGGCCATCCGGTTCACGACGAAGCGGGGAAACTCGTGGAATACGTCGGCACCGCGATGGATGTGACGGACCGCAAGCTGGCCGAGGACGAACTGCGCAAGCACCGGGAGCACCTCGAAGAGCTGGTGAAGCAACGCACGGAAGAGTTGGCCGAAGCCAAGACCCGCGCCGAAGCCGCCAATCGCGCGAAAAGTACGTTCCTGGCCAACATGAGCCATGAGTTGCGCACCCCCTCAACGCCGTGCTCGGTTTTTCCCGACTGCTCAAGAACGATCCGGACGTCACGCCGCCGCAGCAGGAGACGTTGGATGTCATTGTCCGCAGCGGCGAGCACCTGCTGAATCTCATCAACAACGTCCTCGACCTGGCGAAGATCGAGTCCGGTCAGGTGGCCCTCAAGGAGTCCGAAGTTGACTTGCCCCGGTTGCTGCACGAAATGCAGTCGCTGATGGGCGCCGGCGCGGTGGAAAAGGGACTCCGGTTCGCTTTGGAGCATGATCCCGATCTCCCCCGGTATGTTGCCGTGGACGCCGGCCGACTGCGCCAAGTGTTGCTGAACCTGTTGGGCAACGCGATCAAGTACACCGAGTCCGGCAGCGTGAAGCTCCGCGCCCGGCTCGCCAGCATCCACAGTTCGGAAAAAGCCAAGGTGCGATTTGAAGTGGCGGACACCGGCCCCGGCATCAGCCCGGAGGATTGCCAGCGCATCTTTGCTCCGTTCGTGCAACTGAGCGACCAAGTCCCCGCGCCAACCGGCACCGGCTTGGGCTTGGCCATCTGCAAACAATATGTCGAACTGATGGGCGGTCAGATTGGCGTGACCAGCCAGCCCGGCAAGGGATCGGTGTTTTACTTCGAGATACCGGTGACCATCCTTCGATCGGTGGGCGAGCGCGATGAGTTGAAGCACCGGCGCATTTTGGGATTGGCCGCAGGCCAGCCCCGGCACCGGCTCCTGATTGTCGAAGACCAACCGGAGAACCGTCTGCTGCTGCGCAAACTTCTCGCCCCGCTCGGTTTCGAGTTGCGCGAAGCCGTCAACGGACAGGAAGCCGTGGCGTTGTTCGAGCAATGGCATCCCGATCTGATCTGGATGGATATCCGCATGCCGGTCATGAACGGCTTGGAAGCCGTCCGGCGGATCCGGTCAACCCCGGCTGGCACCGGCGTCAGAATTATCGCGCTCACCGCTCACGCCCTCGAAGAAGAGCGCGAACCCATCATGGCCGCCGGCTGCGACGACCTCGTGCGCAAGCCATTTCACGAACACGAACTCTTCGGCGCGTTGGCCCGGCACCTGCACCTGAAATATATCTACGAGGAAACACCGCCTTCAGGGCGCTCACCCGCAGCGCCGGCGCCAACGCTGAACCCCGAACAGTTGGCCGCCCTACCGGCGCAACTGCGGCAGGAGTTGCGTCAAGCCGTCATCGAACTGGACACCGTTCGCACGCAGACACTGATCGCGCAGATCACCGCTCAAGACGCTGCGCTCGGTCGAGCTTTGGACACGCTGGCCAAGCAGCTTGACTACAAACGCCTGTTGAAACTGCTGGAAAAATCATGAGCCAAGACAACCAACCGACTCCCGCACCGGCGGACATTCTGGTGGTGGACGACACCCCCGCCAACCTCCGCCTGCTTACCGACCTGCTCGCCAAACACGGCTATC
>CAZOTB010000125.1:0-19109 GCA_964582645.1 uncultured Verrucomicrobiota bacterium
GTATTGGCTGAACCAGTTCGCGCAGGTCCCGACCCAGGGCGCGCAGGGTGTTCCGCACGGGCGTGGCACGGTCGAGTTCTGGGTGCGTCCGATGTGGGCTGCGAGTGATTTTGAATCGAAGAAGGCCACCATTCGGATGCAACTGTTTCAGGCCGGGCCGGAGTCGTTGGCCTATAACGTGGATCCGAACCCCGGCAACTCGGGCCGCTATAACCAAGCTTACCTCGAGTTGCACGTGCGCGAGGCAGGCTTCTCCCGCGCGGGCGTGTATCTGCAATCGGGCAAATGGTATCACATCGCCCTCACTTGGAACGTGGACGGCGCTAACAGCGAGTGCGACATCTTCATCAACGGGCGGAAGAGGGATTTCCACCATTACGCTGTGGGCATGCGAGGCGATGTCCCGCCGTCGAAGTTGCTGCCGCCCGCGGCATCGGTACGCTTCGGATCCGGCCACCAATACGGCGGCAAGCCGGTCGGGGAGTTGTACGATGAACTGCGCGTTTCCCGCGTGGTGCGTTACCGCGATGATTTCGACCCGCCGACGCAACCGTTCCAACCGGACAAGGACACCTTCCTTCTGATGCACCTCGACGGCAACCTCGACGGGACGTTGAACGGCGCCGCGTCCACCGCCGAACTCCAGAAAGGAAGCAAGCTGTGGTGAGAATCTCGATTTGCTTTCTATCCCTCCTCATTTGCATGGTCGCCCGCGCCGGCGAGATGGGCCCGATCGCCGCTGGCGAAGAACATACCGTTGTGGTGAAGCCAGACGGCACCGTTTGGGCATGGGGTCGCAACGATCGGGGCCAACTTGGCGACGGTTCGACCAAGGATGGCGCTAGGCCTGCGCGGGTCGAGGGTCTTGGTGGTGTGCAAGCCGTTGCGGCAGGCGCAACGCACACGCTTGCATTGGCCAGAGACGGCTCCGTCTGGGCGTTCGGCGCGGGACATGAGAAACGGCCAGCGAAAACCACGCTCACCGACATCGTCGCAATCGCCGGAGGAGGGGGGCATTCCCTCGCACTCAAGAAGGACGGCACCGTTTGGGCGTGGGGACTCAACCATCGCGGCCAACTCGGGAACGGCACGACCAACTCCGCGGCTGCCGCGGCACGGGTCACGGGATTGAGCGATGTGGTCTCCATCGCAGCGGGACGCCATCATTCCGTCGCGCTTCGCAAGGACGGCACAGTCTGGGTCTGGGGCGCGAACAGCGACGGTCGTCTCGGCGATGGCACGGCGGAGCCACGGCTCGCTCCGGTGCAAGTGAAGGGACTGGCCGACGGGACCGCCATCGCTGCCGGGTACTATCACACATTGGCGTTGAAGAAGGATGGCACTGTGTTCGCATGGGGACAGAACTGGTCGGAGACGTGGCAACTCGCCGATGGGACTACAATGACGAGCTTCGCACCCGTGCCGGTGACGGGATTGACGAATGTGCCCGCGTCCGGCGAGGCAGTCATCCCCACGGAAGGGAACGCGCCTCCGTTTGCCGAGACGGTCAAGATCGCATGCGGGGCCGTTCATTCGCTGGCGATTCGAGGCGACGGCATACTCTGGGCCTGGGGCGGCAACCATTACTGGGGGCAGTTGGGTGACGGGACGGCAGAGTGGCGACCCAATCCAGTCCCGACGCGGGGTTTGACCAATGTCATCGCCGTCGCAGGCGGGCGTTACCACAGCGTGGCGCTATTGCGCGATGGCTCGATCTGGACGTGGGGTGGCAACCTTCATGGGCAGTTGGGGAATGGTGCGGCGGATTCCAATCCGCATCCCACGCCATCCCGGGTGAATGGCCTGTGAGGCGGAGGTTGCGCTCTCTCAGAGCTTGGCGAGTTCCTTCCTGGCTTGCTCTGCGAACGCGCTGTTCCCGTAGCGATTGACCACGCGCTCGAACGCCTTCTTTGCCTCGGCAGGCTTGTTCAGACCCAGGTAACAATGACCGGCAAGGAACAAGGCTTCCGGGATGAAGTTCGAGCGCGGCTCCAGCTTCTCGATAAACTCAAAATCCGTCGCGGCAGCCTCCCATTTCTTTTCGCCGAAAGAAATCTTGCCGCGCAACATGAACGTGATGTCGTCCTCGAGCACGTTCAGATTCTTCAACACAAACTCCTCCAACAACTGCCGCGCGCCCGGGTACTTGCCCTGACGCAACGCCGCCTTCACCTTGTCCTGTGCGAAGCCGCGTTCAATGGGCGTCAGGATCTCGTCGCTCTTCACGCCCTGCAACAGTGCCTTGTGTCGCTGGATCGCTTCGTCGAACTTTCTCAGGTGAATGCAGCATTCGGCCGCGCGCAGCCGGGCGCGCTTGGTCTCGGGATCGGTCGGCGTGGCCGCCTTCGCGACCAGTTCATCATAGCGCTGGAGCGCCTTGGCGAACTGGCTGTCGTCGAGATACGCATCGGCCAGCAGCGGGAGATATTCGTCGAGCTTCTCCTTCGGGATGCCTTGTGGCGAGTTCATTTGCTGTTCGACGACATGCACGAACACCGCGTTGAGTCGCGCCCCTTTCAGAAACTGAATCAACGCCGCCGCGCTTTTCGGTTCGAGATCGCGCGCAGAATAGGACTTCACGGTTTCGGCCACCTTCGCGAGCACCTGACCCTCGTCCATTGAACCTTCGGCCGGGTAGATGTGGAACGAACGCGCGAATGTGTCGCTCACGGCACCCTTCGCGACCGTCAGGGTCACCGTCGGCTTCCACCAGGCGAAGTACGCGTGCTCGACCGTCTGGCCGGTGGCTTGCGTGCCATCGCCAAAATCCCACGTGAAGGCGGTCGGTTTCTCCTGACCCCACGAGCGCGCTTTGAACTGATAGATTGTCGCCTGCGTGTCGCCGCGCAGCACGTCGCCCACGCGCGACACATCGAAGTCGGCGGCGAATGGCAGGCCCGGCTTTTCGAACCCGACGATCTTCACCGGCGCGACCGGCGTGAACGCATTGGCCGGGATCGCCTGATAGCCCTGCGCTTTGGGTGGTTTCCAGACCAGCACGCAGGTCATCACGTGCGCGCGCTGGACGTGGTAGTACTCGACGACGTGCACGCCCTTGTTCAGCGCGACCTCGCCCTTGAAATGTGCTCCGCCCGTCCAGCCGTGCGCGCCGGGCGATTGGCAAACCAGCTTGCCGTCAATGAGCGCGAACGATGAATCCGTGGACGACGTGGCGAACGAGTGCTCGCCCTCGTTGGTGATGTTGAGGAAACCTTTGATGTAGCTGACAATCGGGTACACGGCGACTTCGCCCGCAGCTTTGAAGGGGCTGTCGCCAAAGAAGATTGTCGGGACGAAAATCTTGCCCACTTTCTCGTCCGCCTTCTGGAAGAGGCTCTTGGCGGCGTCGAGCGTATCGGCGTAGGGAGTCCCACCCGGCGAGCGGCGCATATCGAGAAGCAACCCCGAGGTCGGCTCCCAGCCTTCTGGTTGCGGATTGGTTTCGGCGGGGTTGTGGAAATAAACATAATAGCGTCGCATCCCGAGGATCGGCGCGAAGGCAAGCTGCGAAATGCCGGTCGGGTCTGCGTGCAACACCTGCGATTTCACCGGCAGCCCCGTCACGGAGACGATGCGGATGTCCTTGCCGTCCGGGCGGATTTGGCCGCCAAAACAAAACGAGAGGGACGCCGTTGGGATGGACTGATCTTCGACGTCAAGAACGAGCCGCGCCTGGTAGCCGGGCCAGGTCCATTGGGCGTACGCGTGCGGCGAGAGCGTGGCGAAGAACAGAGGCAGAATGATTGCCGGCAGAATCATTCTGCCCTGAATCATTCTGCCTGATCCTTTCCGCTTCATCGTTGCTGACTCATGTTCGATTCGCTTCCGCGTTGCAAACTCAAACTCATGATGTTCGTAGTGGAGCGCTTCAGCGCGGGATTGAAACTCCTGGTTAATCGGCAAGCCCGCGCTAAAGCGCTCTACTACAAACCGCGTTGCAATCCCGGTCGGGCGTACGTATAACCTGCCTGCATGTTCGACACCGCTGCCGGCCGCTGCGTTCTGTTCCTCGCGAGCGGCTGGTGTTTGGTTGCGTCGGCCCAGACCACCAATTTGCCTCCCTTGCTCGACGCATCCGAACAAGCCGCCGTGGTCGAAGCATTGCGCTGTCTCAAGATGACCCCGGCCGACCTCAGCTACAAGAAGGACTACGCCGAAGCGCCCTACCGGCTGGAGAAGGTGCAGCGGTTTCTAGGGCAGCCGTTTGAGATGGCAAAGTATTCAGCAGAGGTGACCCGCCAGTTAGAAGATGCAAAGGCGTTCATCCCGTTGACGAGGTTTGCGATTCACGAAATGGAGGCACAGCCTGTTTCGGTTCCAATGGACTTCATGACGAGAGGTCTGGTAGATCGCCAAGCCATTCAAACGCTGGCTCCGGCGCTGCAAAATGTGATGCAGCTTTTTGACGGCTGGATAAGTTTCGCGCACGAGTACCTACAGGACGCATTTCACCATCATCCTTCGGCGATATCTCAGCGCGCAATCGCCCGGTATGCAGTCGAAAACCTACGATTAGAATCTGATCCGACTGAACTTGAAGCCCTGGGCAGATTGGATTTTGACGCACCGCTGATGAGAGAGATGATTGCCCGTGACGATGCCCTGGTGGCGGAAGATGATGAATATGCCCGCGATCTGCTCCCCGCTTGGGGCGGGGTAGATCGAGGCAAACTCTTGGCTTCTGCGGCGATCCTTGCGTGGGCAATGGACAACACAGTGGAAATCTTGACCAATCATTGGGGCGAGATTACTAACTCGGTCCCGCGTGAAGCCAAGATCCGAATTGACACCCGTCTTGGCCCCATCTTCATCGGCGGCAGCGGCACGACGCATTACACCGAGGACGCTCTGCTCATAATCGATCTGGGTGGAGAAGACATCTACGATTGCCACGCCGGTGGTGCGAACGGCCTGGCGGACAGGCCCATCTCCATCGTCATAGACCTCAGCGGCAGGGATCACTACCGGAGCGGCACTCTCTCGCTGGGCGCGGGCGTCTTCGGCATCGGCATCCTCGTGGACTGCGACGGCAACGACATCTATGAGGGCAAACATCTTTGTCAGGGCGCGGGATTGTTTGGGGTTGGAATCCTTGCCGACTATGGAGGCAACGACTCGTACACCGGCGACATTAATGCCCAAGGCGCCGGGATATTTGGTGTCGGCATTCTCTGGGATCGCGGGGGCGACGATCGTCTTTTCGCCCGGCAATCCTCGCAAGGCTTCGGCTACACCGGCGGACTCGGCTTACTGCTCGACGGGAACGGCAACGACACGTACTACGCCGGCGGCAAGTACGCCGATCACGAGCGGTTGCCGGAGCATTACCTTTCCTGCTCGCAAGGCTTCGGCTACGGAATGCGCCCCGATGCCGGTGGTGGCGTCGGCATTCTCTGCGACCTTGCAGGCAACGATGTCTATACAACCGATATCTACGGGCAGGGCGTCGGTTACTTCTACAGCCTCGGGATGCTGCTCGACGCGCAGGGCAACGATGTGTATCGCTGCCACCAATACGGCCAGGGTGCCGGTATTCATCTCGCCGCGGGCATCCTCGCCGATTGGCAGGGCGACGATCAGTACGTCGGTCACGCCATCTTGCAAGGCTCGGCGCATGATTGGTCAGTGGGGATGCTGTTCGACAAACAGGGCAACGATCAATACGTCGCTGATAGCACGGCGCAGGGTTCTGCCTTGTACAATTCCACGGCTTTGCTCGCGGACTCGGCCGGTAACGATCTTTACGCGAGTCCGAAGGGCTCGAACACACAAGCTGCCGGCCACGACGGCGAACGGCGCGAGTACGGTACCATCGCGTTGCTGCTCGATCTCGCCGGCAAGGACAACTACTCGAACGGGCCGCGGGATGATTTCATCGCCCTCAAGCCGCTGCATGGATGCGTGCTCGACACGGAGAAGGAGCAAATGGACGAACGGGCGACTGGGCAAGTGGGCGATCCAAAACCGCAGAGTCCTTCTTCATCCCTCATCCTTCATCCTTTATCCTTTGCTTCTAGCCCCACCGAGCTTTCCCGGCCTCGCGATGATCAAGAGCGACGCTGGCAGAAGCTGATCCGGCAGGCCATCCAGTACCCGGACACCGCAAAGAAGGCGCGAGAGAAAGCCATTGCCTACGAGTTGCTCCTTCGCGACGGCGCGGCGGTGCTGCCGTTCTGGCTGCGTCAACTCGACCACGATGCGCTCATGGTGCGAGTGAGGCTTGATGAGTTCATGGACGTGATGGGCGCGACCAACGCCGCTCCGGCACTGCTCGAAGCGTTGCAGAGTCCCAATGAACTCGTTCGACGCCAGGCGTGCTATTACGTCGGCAAACTCAAAGTGGATGGTGCCACCGAGTTTCTGCGCCAGCAACTCGCACATGACAAGGTGCGAGCGATTGCCCTTTGGTCACTGGGCGAACTGAAAGCGCCCGCTGTGATGGAGGAAGCTGCCCGGTATCGCGACGACCCGCAGGAGTCCGTCCGCATGCGGGCCAACGCCGCGCTCGGCAAGTTGGGCGATCCACGCGGCATCCCGCAACTCATCGCCGCCTTGGACGATCCGTTGTGGAATGTCCGTTATGTCGCACAGGCCGCATTGATCAAGATCGGCAAACCGTCGTTGCCTCCGATGCTCGCCGCCTTGCCAAATTCTGCCGACCGCGCGCGTTCGTATTTGATCGAGGCCATTGGGAGGGTAGGGGATGCCAAGGCTGCCAACGCGTTGCGCCCGAACCTGCGATCCAACGATTGGCTCGTGCGCGGCACAGCCGTCGCCGCAATTGCCAACTTGAAGCCGCGTTGGTGGGAAGCAGAGCGACGACGGATGCTGCACACGGAGAATCAGCCCTTCGTGCTTTCCCGACTCCACTTGTAGGGCGCGAATGCCTCCGCCCCTGCCGTTTGGGGCGAAGGTTTCGCGCTGCGGTGCGTTGTTGGTCCGGCACGGCGCGAAACCTCTGTCGCGGAACGGCGTGCGACAGGGGCATTCGCGCCCTGCAACAACACGGCGAGTCGGCCCGTAGCGGGCGACTCACTTCTGGCATCATTGACAACCCTGGCACCCGTCGGCTAGACGTGTTCCATGCCGGGTTCGAACGCAGGCGACGACTCACACCACCAACCGCTCTCGAGCGGTGCCATCCTGGTTGTTGCGACTTGTTTCGCCCACGGCGCGAATTTCATCTTCCAGATGATCATGGGACGACTTCTCGGCCAGCACCCGGGCGAGTTCGGCGTCATGAACACCATGCTCAACATTTTCAGCATGTTCGCGATTCCCGCAACCGCGTTGCAGCTTGCCATCGCCCGGCAGACGGCCATCTATGCCGATCGTGGCGAACTCGACTCGATCGCGGCGTTGCTGCGTCGCGCAAGCCGAAAAGCAGGGCTGGCCGCAGTGGTGGTCCTTGTGGCCATGCTCGCCCTCTCGCCCTGGCTGAGAAACTATCTCCAACTCGCCACCGCGGGGCCGATCTATGTCACGGCGGTCATGGTCGGAATTGGCATCGTGATTCCGGTCGCTGCCGGCGCCTTGCAGGGATTGAAACGGTTCGGGTGGATGAGCGCCACAAGCATCGCAGCGCCACTGATTCGAATCGCGGCCGGTGTGGCGCTCGTGTGGGCAGGCTGGAAGGCAAGCGGCGCGTTGTGCGGCACGTTCGCGGGGAACGTGGCAATGCTGGTGCTGTCCGGCTTCGCGCTCGCAGCGGTGTTGCGACGCAAGGTCGCCGCGCAGACCTTGGATACTGCTGGCGTATATCGCTATCTGCTCCCCACGCTCATCTCCCTTGCATGTTACGCGGGACTGGTGAACCTCGACCTAATCATCGTCAAACACTACTTCAAGCCCGAAGAAGCCTCGCAGTACGCGGCGGCGAGCTTGTTCGGACGCGCGGTCGGCTGGCTCATCAGTCCTCTGTGCACGGTGTTGTTCCCGCATGTGTGGGACGAGAACCGCCACGAAGCCAACCGTGCGTTGCTGCTGAAGTTCCTGCTGGCCGCTGCCGGGCTCGGCATTGCCGCTGCTTGTGTTTGCACCGTGACTTCGGGATTGCTCACGAAACTGTTGCTCGGGCGCGCTGACGCGGAGGTGACCGCGCTGATTCCGCTTTGTGCGTGGGCGATGTTGCCCATCGGCGTGGCGAACGTGTTTCTGAACTTCGTGATGGCGCGAGGGCGATACGGTTTCCTTGTGTCATTCGTCACAACCGCTGTGCTTTACCTGGTCGGGTTCGCGCTCTGGCACGACACATTGCGGCATGTGGTGGCGATCGTAGCGGTGTTCGGCGTGGCAACGCTCGCATTGTTTGTCGCGATCACCTATGGCAAATCGGCGAAGTCGAAAGTGGTGTGAGATGACCTCAGAGCGCACCAAACCTTGCACGAGCGGATTGCGAGGTCGGCACGGATGAGCGCTCCCGCCGCTTCCATCATCATTGCCTGCCGCGAAGTGGATCGGTACACGCGCGAGTGCGTCGAGCGCTGCCTCCAACAGAAGGACGTGCCCGCCGAGATCATCCTGCTGCCGGACACACCGAGCGATGCCACATTCGATGGCGACGTGAAGGTTGTGGCCACCGGCAAGGTCAAGCCTGCAGCCAAACGCAACCAGGGCGTCACGCTTGCGCGCGGTTCGATCATGGCGTTCATTGACAGCGACGCCGTGCCGGGGGAGGGTTGGCTGGCCAGCGCTTGCCGGCACCTTGAACAACCCGACGCCGGCTGCGTGGGCGGCCCGAACGTCAACCCGCCTGACGATTCCTACTTGCAGAAGGCCAGCGGCGACGTGTACTCGACCTATCTCGCCATGGGACGGTTCTACATCCGGTACCGCGCGGCCAAACCGCAGGACGCTCCCGAGTTGCCTTCATGCAACCTCGTCGTAAAACGCGACACATTCGAGAAAGTCGGCGGATTCGATGAAAGCATCCTGACCGGGGAGGACGCCAAGCTCTGTTTCCAGATTCGCGCACTCGGTCAACGAGTATTGTATCGTCCCGATGTAGTGGTGTTCCATCATCGCCGTTAGCTGTTTCTCCCGCACGCCCGGCAGGTCTGGCAGTACGCGGTGGACAAGTCGAAAATCTACCACACCGTCCACGGCCTGAAGAAGTGGTACTACTGGCAACCAACGTTGTTGATCGCCGGCGTGGTGTTGTGTGTTGTCGGTTCGTTCGTGCCGCCGACGCGCCTGGTTTGCAGCAGTCTGCTTCTGGTCTATCTGCTCGTGTGTTTCGGGGAAGGCCTGATTCGTTCTGTTTTGCGCTTTCCCGCCATTGGCGCGGGCATCATCCTCACACATTTCGCGTACGGTCTCGGTTTTGTGGCTGGCCTCGTCTTCGCACGAAGACGAAGCGTGCACGATTCATGATCCGATCGGATCAAGAATCGTGCACTTCATAACCACCGATGCGAGCATGGAAATGTATAAAGTCCTAATGATTCGTAACTACTACCTACTCGATTTGTGATCCGATCCGATCAGAAATCGAGTAGATTGTGCAGCCATCACCTCACCGCCTTCGCCTTCCGCACCAACTCCACGAACTCCACCAGCTAGCCCTTGGGGTCATATCCCTGGCTGCACTCGGCGAGTTCGAGCACGTGATCCAGCGTCGCGTTGCCCCTCTACTCCGAGTCGCGGAGGATCATCCCGAACTCGGCGACCGCCGCGGCGAAACGGAAATCCTCGGACGCTTCGCTGATCCGGACATCCCGGTCGCGCGCGGGGAATTCCATCAGCTTGCTCGTGTCGGCGTTGGGTTGCTTGTAACGCAACTTCAACGTCAGTAACTCGTCCGTATAGGGCGGCATCGCGGGCGAAGGGACGCGCTGACACTTCCACTCGTCGGGCGCGAGCCGGGCGGAACCGCACGGCGCGGGCACGACCTCGTAGAGCGCGGTGACCGTGTGCCCTGCACCGACCTCGCCCGCGTCTTTGCGGTCGTCGTGGAAATCCCGCGTGGCCATGACGCGGTTTTCGTAACCGATCAACCGATACGCGCCGACGTGCGCGGGATTGAACTCGATCTGCACCTTCACATCCTTGGCGATCGTCACCAGCGTGCCGGTCATCTGCTCGACCAACATCCGCAGCGCGCGTTTGACGAGCGGCAGTTTGTTCGACGGCTGCATCGAGCCGGAGACATCAACGAGGAACACAAGGTTGCAGCTCGGACGCTTGTAGTTCGCCATCTCCTTGCCTTTGATGCCGACGCGGACGAGTCGGCTGGCGGGCTCCCACAGGCACGGTCCGACTTCGAGATAGACCGCGAAGGGATCACCACCGCGCGGCGGTTCGTAGTGATAGGGGAAGTAATTGATCAGCTCCTCGATCCGCACCGCATCGCGCGGGGGACGCTGTCCCTGGTTGAGAAAGCGGCGCACGTTCGCATACGATGCCGTGTCCACATCAATTGAGAACGTCGAGAGCGGATGCTCGTTCACCCGCAGGAATGGATTGTCGCGCACGTGCTCGTAGGATTCGGTGCCGGGCCATTGCATTGGACTGCCGCGATTGATCTCCTTGGGCTGCTCCAGCTCTCCCCAGCTACGGAAGTCGTCGTATTCGACTTCAGGTGTGTTCAGGGCGTATCGTGGGACCGAAGGGGGCGGCAGAAACGCAGGCTTTGTAGCATCTCGAAGGACCCGGCGTCGTGTAGCGTGCGGGGGCCGCTTCAATTGCTTCCTGAGCTGTAGGTGGCCTTCCGAGAGGGAGCTGCCGCCGTCAGGCGTCTGTGAAGCCCCGTTGATTTCATTGGCTGGCACCTCGTTCCGCGACGAGCCACCGTACGCGTACAGCGACGGAGTTTTCGAGACTGGGGCTCTGTCCTCCGGAGGAGCGGGGGCCACCCGTGTCTTCGGCGCTGCCTGATAGCCTGCTTGCAGCATTGTGGGTTGCGGCTCGTCGAGGGAGGATTGCGTGGAGGCCGAACCAATATTGAACATCGCAGGCTTGCGCGCTTTCTCCCGGGCGGCATTCATTGCCGGTAGGAACATACCTATCATTACCATCGCGGCGGCGGCAGTCAGGCCTGTCCAGAAAAGGGCCTTCCTCCACGGAAACACAATCACTTCCGGGTTGTGATCTGGTTCCAAGAGCGATGTGACTTGGTAGCCCTGCCGTCCTTGACGCGTTGGCTTATCGCGATGGGCGCCAGCGTATGTAGTTCAAGCTTCAGCTTGTCTCGGCCGAGTCCGCAACGAAGACAAGCTAAAGCTTGAACTACATGCGCTGGCGCTGGATTCGGTCGCATCCGGCATTCGCCAGTGCTCCGATCTACTTTGATTTGCGCATGTGCAGCAACGCTTCCTCGGCACTCCACAATCGCGAACTCAAGTCCCGCTGCGCTTTGTCCACACGCAGGCCGCTCTTGAGCGGACGGGCTGCCTTCTGCTTCAACTCCGCAGTCGTCTTGGGCACGATCAGCTTCTCATCGAGTTCGAACACCCTGGCGATCAGCCGCGCAAACGAATACCGGTCAATCACCGTCGTGCCGACGAGGTGATAGACGCCGCGTTTGTCTTTCTCGATCAACTCGCGCAACGCATTTGACAAGTTCGGCGCGTACGTGGGACTGCCGATCTGGTCGCTCGGGACGGCCATCGTTTTGCCTTCAGAGAGCGACTGCACGAGACGCACGACGAAGTTCTTGCCCTGACGCTCCCAGCCGAAGACACCATGCACGCGAACGATGAGGAAATTGTCGAGACGCTCCCGGATTAATCGCTCGGCTTCCAGCTTGTGGCGACCATAGACTTGAATCGGGTTTGGAGGGTCGTCTTCGCGGTACGGCCCCGCCTTTCCGTCGAAGATGTAATCGCTGGAGAAAAACACGTACTTCGCGCTCGAGCCTCGCAGCGCCTCGACGACGTTGCGTGTGCCTCCAACATTGACGCGGTGCGAGTCGGCGGGGTTTTCCTCGCAGCCGTCCACGTTCGGTTGCGCGGCCGGTTGGAGAACGAGGTCGGGCTGGAAATCATCGAGAACCTGCCGGACCTGCGCGGGATTGGTCATGTCGAGGTGAACGAGATCGCCCCATGGATGCGCGCAGTAGGTACCGCGCACGGCACCGAGCTTGGCGAAGTCATTGAGCAGGATGCCACCCACGCAGCCGGAGGCGCCGATGATGAGGGTTCTCATGGGAAGGATGGAATGGTGGAAAGATGGAAGAATGGAAGGCTGCCGTTGCCCCGTTTTCCAATTGTCCAAACATTCATTCTTCCAGTTCGCATTCTCACTTGAAGTTGTTCTTTCTCCTCAACACCCACTCCACGCCCAACAGACCGAGCAACACCGCCAACGCAGCGGGGTTGTCCATGAGGCGGAACTCGATTTTCTGCGTCACTTTCCGGCTCGTGTCTTTGAGGTTCTTTGGGATGTTCACGGCATCGGCTACTTCGTACAGATTGCCGCCGCTCTTGCGGGCGATCTCGGCCAGCAGTTCCTCGTTGCGATAGACGCGCTCGAATTCCTGCGAACTCCGGCTCACGTCAATCGAGGTCGTGTCGTCGCCGAGCTTGTTGCCTTTGGCGATGGCGCCGACCTTGATCGTGTGGATGCCCCGGTCACGCGGTGTGAACGTACCCGCATACTGACCCTCCTTCTCAGCTACTTTCTTGAGCGCGACATCGATCGTCTTGCCAGCCGGAGTTTCGACGCTGCCGGTGAGAGTGGCGTCGTTGATGAACGTGCCTTTCTCGTCAATACAAATGGCCAGCACATGGACGGGCTGGCCATAATCATACTTGTCCCGGTCGCAAGTAACGGTGATGCGCCGCGACTTGTCTTCGTCGCTCTTCTGCGGCGGTAGCAACCAGCGGAGGGTCTGTCCCCAGAACCGCCGATGCATTTCCATGCTTTGCGTGGTCGCGCCGAACGCCCAGCGCCACGTTGTGTCCGTCGTCACCACCATTGTCTTGCCGCGACCGTAGGGCTGTGCGGCGACGACGATCAATCCACCCCAGGTTGCTTTGCGCAACGGGTTCACCGCGAGCACCATTGCGCCGGGCTTCGGCGCTCCCACGATGGTGAGGCCGTCGAGCACCCCGAGGCGCTTCCACGTATCTTTGGTCGTGCGGGAGTCGCGTCCCAGAGAGAACGCAGGATGATTCGCGCCTTCGTCGGTGAGTTCGATGTTAAACCCTTCCTCCAACTGCGCGGCTTTCACAGCCGGCAACTCGACGGGCAGGATTTTCTCGACGGGTGAACCGCGGTAACCGCCGGAGCCCAGTGTTTCATAGCCTCCCAGCATCACGAACGCGCCGCCATTGGAGACGTATTGCACGACCGCCTCGAGTTGGCCGCTGGTGAAGTAGCGCTTCGAAATGTCACCGAGGATGATCACGTCGAAGGCTTTCATCTGCTCGGCAGTCGAAGGAAACCCGGAGAGCACGACACCCGGGGGTGGCGTGCCCTGTGCGTAGAGTTTCTCCTCGGAACTCTTCAGCAGCGAGAAGACGTTCACATTCGGATCGGCTTCGAGCGCGCGTTTGAGAAATTTGTATTCATAACGCAGTTTGCCATCCACGAGCAGCACCTGAATCTTGCGATCAATCACCGAGAGCTTGAAGTTTTGCTTGTTGTTCTCCTTCACCAACTCATCCGGCTGGGCGGGTATTTCAACGGTGTAGAAATAGGTGCCCTTCTGGGTCGGCCGAAAACTCATGCTCACCTTGGTCTCGCCCACAGCAGGGTCGAGCACGATGTTCTGGCTGGCGATGACCTGCTCGCCAAGCTTGAGGTTGACCTTCACGAAATCCTTCTTGATGCCGACGCCTTCGACGACCGCCTCGACGGGAACGAGATTGTTGATGATCGCCTGTTCGCTGGCCTGAACGCGTTTGACGAACAAATCCGGAGGAGCCTCCTTCGCCTTCGCACCGAACGCGACACAATGAATCGGCACCTGGAAACCAGCCGCGACAGCCGGTGCGTTGATCTCGCCGGTCTCCTGCCCGTCGGAAAGCAGAACAACTCCAGAAACAGGCTGGCCGCGCAGACCGTTCAGCGACTCCTGCAGTGATTTGCCGAGCAACGTCTCGTTCTCGAGCTTGAGGTTGATCGCAGAGAGTTGTTTCAGCTCAAGCGGAGTCAGGCCGGAACCGAAGGCGAACAGGCGAGTGTCAAACCGCCCGGCCAACTCCGCGATCAGCTTGCCCTGATCGGCAAGCAACGCCAGGGCAACGTCGTGTCTCGTTTTTCCCCCTGGCTCGTCCTGAATGGACATGCTCTCCGAGCCATCGAGCAACACGGCTACCACACCGCGTTGCGTAATCTGACGCGAACTCCGTACGATCGGCTGCAAAAGCAACAGCAACAGAGCGATGATCGCTGCGACGCGCAGAGAGGTGAGGACCCAGAACAGTTGGGGTGAAACCCGGGCGTCGCGCACGCGGCGGTACGACCAGATCGTGAACGCGAGCAACGCCAGCGCTGTCGCGATCACGAGCAATACGGGCCATTCGGAACTGAAGGATATGTTCACCAGTCGGCGAATCTACTGGAACAATGCGATCGTGCCAAGTTCTGCGTGCAACGTTTCAGCGGCATGCCCAGATGATTTGGCTCCACCAAGCTACTATGTTGATGAATGTGAACCATCGACATAAGTCTCTATATCGTCTATTACACGCCGATTAATAATCTCTATATGGTACTTTACAAAGCTGGTAAACGGCGTTATATAGGCTTTATGAAAACTCTTACTATCACCGATGCAAAAAAGAATCTTGGGCGTTGGCTTCAGAGCGCTGCCCGGGGAGAACACGTGGCGATCATCTGCGGGGCCGACATCATCGCCTTGCGCAAGATCGAAGTGGCGCCGGTGGCGGAATCGCATGGATATGCAATCCGTCCAGATGCCAGCGAGAGCATTGGGAGGAGCGAGCCGGCACGGCCGGCCAAGAAGCGCCCGCGGACGAGACGTCGGCACCGACGTGAAGCCAAGTAATCCGATGAAGATCGTGATGGTAACAAGCGAGTTGGCACCCTACTCGAAGACCGGCCGGCTGGGGGAGTCGGTCGCGGGATTGGCGAGCGCGCTTGCGGCCCGCGGGCATGCAGTTACCTGCATTGTGCCGTACTATCGATGCTCCTGGGATTCCGCGCACGCGAGCCCGACCGGGATGAGACTGACTGTGCCGATCGGACAGAAGCAAATGACGGCGGAGATCTGGGAAAGTGAGAGAGGGGAGCAGGAGGCGATGGGGCAGGGGAGGGGAGGGGAGAGCGAGCGCAAATCCGGAATCGCGGATCGAAAAGCACCGCAAGTGGTCTTTGTCAGGAGGGATGAGTATTTTGACCGCTCGGAGCTGTATGGAACGTCCGAGCGGGATTACGAGGACAATGCGGAACGGTTCATTTTCTTATCGAAGATTGCCGTCGAATGGTTGCGAACACGGGAACTGACTCCAGACGTGGTGCACTGTCATGACTGGCAGACAGCGCTCGTGCCGCTCTTGCTGCGCTTGGAGGAGCAGGCGCAGCATGTGCGGCTCGGGACCAAGACGGTGTTCACAATCCACGATCTCGCGCATCAGGGCGTGTTCTGGAGTCTCGATTTCCCGATGACGAATCTTCCATGGCAGTTCTTCACCCCCGAGGGACTTGAGTTCTACGGTCAGATGAACCTGCTCAAGGCGGGTGTGGTTTTTTCCGATATGCTCACCACCGTCAGCCGCACGTATGCAGAGGAAATCCAGACCATCGGGCACGGGATGGGGTTGGAGAACCTGCTGCGATCGCGTGCCGACCGGCTGCGTGGTATTCGGAACGGCGTGGACTACACCGAATGGAATCCTGAATCCGACCCGCACATCACGAGGCACTATTCAGCCGCCCAAATCGAGGGCAAATCGGACTGCAAGGCGGACTTGCTGAGGCGGTTCGGGCTCGATGGGGCAGGGGACGAACCTCTGATCGGGATGGTTTCGCGGCTGACGGAACAGAAGGGGATGGGATGGATCGAGGAGACACTGGAGAAGCTTTTGCAGACCGGAGTGCGAATCGTGGTTCTCGGTAAGGGCGAGGCACCTTATGAGGACTTCTGGATGAACGCAGCGAAGCGGCACGTTGGATCGGTCGGCGTACGGATCGCATACGATGAACCGCTCGCCCACCAGATCGAGGCCGGCGCAGATTTGGTTCTGATGCCATCGCGGTTCGAGCCGTGCGGAATGAACCAAACGCACTGCCTGCGCTATGGAACAATCCCGGTTGTGCACGCCACGGGCGGGTTGACGGAGACGATCCATGAGTTCGATCCGCGGACGGGGCAGGGGAACGGCTTTTCATTTGCCGAGTTTGGTGCTAGTGGTTTGATGTCGTGCTTGGATCGAGCGCTCAGGGTGTACGAGGACAAGCAACTCTGGCGAAAACTGCAGCAAAACGCGATGAGTTGCGAGTTCTCCTGGAAGTCGTGCGCCGACCAATACCTGGAACTGTACGAGAAAGGTTGAGAATCATTTATGCCGGAATTACGCAAAGACCCGATCACCGCGCGCTGGGTTATCATTGCCACCGAGCGGGGCAAGCGCCCACTTGATTTCGCGCCGATGCCCGCCGATCCCGAGGGGATGGGGTGCCCGTTCTGTCCCGGGCAGGAATCGAAGACGCCACCCGAGATTTTTGCGTTTCGCGATCCCCACTCCACGCCTAATGGGCCCGGCTGGCGCGTGCGGGTGGTGCCGAACAAATTCCCCGCGCTCCGCATCGAGGGCGAGCTCGGGAAGGAAGGGTCGGGCATCTTCGACAAGATGAACGGCATCGGCGCCCACGAGGTAATCATCGAATCGCCCGATCACACCACGACTCTCGAGCAGCAATCCATCGAGCATATCGCCAAGGTGCTCGATACCTACAAAGCGCGGATGCAGGACTTGCTGCGGGACGTCCGTTTTCGCTACATGCTGATCTTCAAGAACCACGGGCGCACCGCGGGGGCTTCGCTGCCGCATCCCCACTCGCAGCTCATCGCGACGCCCGTGACGCCGATGCGCGTGAAAGAGGAACTCAACGGCGCCAAAAGCTACTTCGAGTACAAGGACCGAAGTGTGTTCGAGGACATTCTGCGCCAGGAACTCAAGGAAGGGGAGCGGTTGGTATATGAGAACGCCGCGTTCGTGGCGTTCTGCCCGTTCGCGTCGCGGTTTCCCTTTGAGATTTCCATTCAGCCTCGGAAGGCATCGCCGGATTTCCACACCATCACGCCGAACGAAATCATGTCGCTCGCCGATTGCCTCAAAGTCACCCTGAACAAGCTCGCCAAAGCACTCAACAACCCTCACTACAACTACATCATCCACACCGCGCCGGCGCGACATCCTCGTCGCGGCTACTGGGACACGATTGAACAGGATTTCTGCTGGCATTTTGAGATTATGCCGCGCCTCACGCAGGTGGCCGGATTCGAGTGGGGTTCGGGGTTCTACATCAACCCGACCGTGCCGGAGGAAGCCGCGAAGTATCTGCGTGAGATGAGCGTCTGAAGTCGGCGGCGGTACTGCCATGCTCTCTGTCTGTTTCCTCTGGCACATGCACCAGCCGTACTACGTGGATTCGTCCACGCAGACCGCAGTGATGCCCTGGGTCCGGTTGCACACGGTCAAGGGTTACTGGGACATGATTTGCCTGATGGAGGACTACCCGCACATGCGCGCGTCGTTCAACCTCACGCCCGTGCTGGTGAAGCAGATCGAGGAGTTGGCGAGCGGTATCGTGCGCGATGAGTGGTGGGAATGGACTCGCGTGCCGGCCGCGGAGCTCACCGAGATGCAACGCGTGCACCTGCTGGAGCATTTTTTCAAAATCAACTGGGACAATCTCATCCGGCCGCACCCGCGCTACTGGCAGTTGCTGCACAAACGTGGCATGGACCTGCGTCACGTGGACCTCAAGAAGACCGCGAAGCAATGGAGCGAAGCTGAGTTTCGGGACCTGCAAGTGTGGTTCAACCTCGCGTGGTGCGGCTACAAGGCAACGTCGCATTTCCCCGAGTTGAAGGAACTCAAGACGAAAGGGCAGGGGTTCAGCGAAACCGACAAGCAGGCGGTGGTACGGGTGCACCGCGAAATTCTGCAGCGGGTGTTACCGAAATATCGCGAACTCGCCGAGCGCGGCCAGGTGGAACTGACAACGAGCCCGTTTTTCCACCCGATCCTGCCGCTCGTGTTCGACACCGACTTTGCGAAACGATGCATGCCCCACACGGCGTTGCCGCCCCGGTTTTCCCAGCCGGAGGACGCGCGCGAACAACTGCGCCTCGCCGTGGAACAGCACGCGAGGTTATTTGGATCGAACCCGCGTGGTCTTTGGCCTTCGGAAGGTTCGGTCTGTCCTGAGATGATTCCGTTACTGCACGACATGGGCATCGAGTGGTTCGGCACCGACGAGGAAATCCTTTTTCGCAGCTTGGCCAACGAGAACATGTCCCTGCAGAAGGGCAGGGAACGCCTGCCCTTGTATCATGGCTATGAAATCGAGTACGAAGGGGCGCGTGTCTCTGCCGCGTTTCGAGACCGGTCGCTTTCGGATTTCATCGGATTCAGCGCCTCGAAAAACACCCCGGTTCGCGCGGCGGAATTTCTCGTGGGTCACCTCCGGCAAATCGCCGAGGTCGCGGACAAGGAACACGGCCTCGCGCCGATCATCCTCGACGGGGAGAACGCGTGGGAATACTTCCCGGACGGCGGCGAGATGTTTCTGCGCGAACTGTACGGTACTCTCTGCAGCGACAAGCATCTGGCGCCACTGACCTTCGGTGATTATTTCCGGGCGCACAAGCCGGCAGCCAGGATTTCCAAGTTGCATACGGGTTCCTGGATCCGCGCGGACTTCGACATCTGGATCGGTGATCCCGAGGAAAATCGCGCTTGGGAGCTTCTCGGCCAGGCACGTCGCTACCTGGAAGGGCAGGGGAGTACGCAAAGTGAGGAGGCACGTCGCAAGGCACTTTGGGAAATCTACGCTGCAGAGGGGAGCGACTGGTTTTGGTGGTACGGCCCCGATTTTCAGACCGACAGTGATTCCATGTTCGATCACCTGTTTCGGCGGCACCTCGAGAATGTGTATCTCGCGCTCGGGACGAAGCCGCCCGAGGTTCTCAAGAA
>CAZOTB010000126.1:0-19102 GCA_964582645.1 uncultured Verrucomicrobiota bacterium
ACACCGTCTGCTGGTCCCCTGCCCCGACGGCCGCGGTGATCGCGGTCAAGTTGATGGAATGCATCCACCAAGCCGGTATCCCCAAAGGCGTCATCAATCTCGTCACCGGCCCCGGCGCGGAAGTCGGCGACGAGTTCGTGGTCAATCCCGGCACGCACGCCATCGGCATGACCGGCAGCCCGCAAACCGCGCGGATCATCACCGCGCGCGCGGGACTCAAACCGCGGCTGTTCGAACTCGGCGGCAACGGCCCCGTCGTCATCCTGCCCGACGCCGACCCGAAACAGATCGCGCCGGCGATCGCCTTCGCGTGCTTCTTTGCCGCGGGACAGGTCTGCTCGTGCGCGGAGCGGATTCTCGTGGCCAAAAACCTGGAAAAGGACTTCGTGGATGCGATGGCTGCGGAGACGAAGAAATGGGTCTTCGGCGACCCGTGGGACAAGAACGTCACCATGGGTCCCCAAAACAACATGGCTGTCGTCAACAAGATGACCGCGCATCTCGACGATGCCAAACGGCGAGGCGCGCGGATCGTCGTGGGCGGAAAGCGCCCCAACCTGCCCGGCTTTTTCTACGAACCGACCGTGCTCACAGACTTCAGCATGGATTCGCTCGTGAACAAGGAAGAGACGTTCGGTCCCATCGCACCGATCAAGGGATTCCAGACCGACCAGGACGCATGGGATTACATCCATGCGTGCGACCTCGGCTTGGTCTCCGCGGTGTTCACCAAAGACGTGGATCGCGCGTGGCAGTGGGCCGAGTCGCTCAACACCGGCATCACAGTCGTCAACGACTGGACTCATTTCTGGGAGCATCATCTTCCCTTCGGCGGCATGGCCTCCAACCAGAGCGGCATGGGACGCATCGGTGGGCGGCACACGCTCGAGTTCATGAGCGACCTGAAGACGATTGCGTTCAACATTGGTCCACCAAGCGTGTAACAGGATCTGTCGCTGCAAACACGGGACCGTGTCGCGGTTGGGGCTTTTGTAGCCAAAGATTTCCCTTGCTTTATCTGATCGGATTTGTTGTATTTCAGCCTTGTCACACGTGTGACTATGAAAAATCGGATCACGGTTAAGCAGTTGGCGGTTGAACTTGGAGTACATCACTCCACGATTTCGCTCGGCCTTCGAGGCAGCCATCGCGTGTCCAAGCCGATGCAGAACCGCATTCGTGCGCTCGCCCAGGACAGGGGTTACTCTCCGAATTTCATGGCCCGTTCGCTGCGCGGGCGTTCCACGAAGACGCTCGGCGTCATTTTTCCTTACGCGACCTCACCGTACTACGCGACGTTGCTCGACGCACTGTATGCCGAAACGCTCAAGCGGGGATTTCATCTGGAGGTCTCTTTCCACCAGTGGAGCGCTCGCGAAGAAACCACGATGCTGCGCACGATGGTCGAGAGGCAGGTCGAAGGGTTGATTTTGCTCCCCGCGTCGCAGACGACGTTCGCGACGTTGGAGGAGATGGCCCCGTCGTTGCGCCAGGTACCGATCTCACTGCTCGGGTACGTGCCTCCCGAACATATTCCGTCGTGCGTTCGCGGGACCGTCTATACGGACATCCAGGAGGGCAGTCGCGAGTTGGGAGAGTTTCTACTTGAGATGGGGCACCGGCACATTGCATTGCTCTCGCCGAACCTGCCGCCGAAGACGGTAGCTACGAGGGTCGCTTACCGGGCCGACCGCGAGCTCGGTTTGCGCGACGCACTGCGGTCCTGTCCAGAAGCGAAGTTGGAGGTGCTCTATGCACAGGAGAGCGAGCTGCCGGATGAACGTCGCGATTCGGGCCCACACAGCGCCGCTGTGGACAAGAGCTTCGAGCTGGCCCGGCAGGTGGCGGATCGCTTTCTGAAACTTTCGCCACGACCCACGGTAGCGGTCACAACCAACGAGGTGGGCGCGTACGTCTTGATCCACTGTCTCCAAGCCTCGGGGTTGCGAGTGCCGGAGGACGTCTCGGTGGCCTGTTATGACGGGACGTTCTTGTCGGAGTTCGGACCGGTTGCGCTGACGTGCGTGAAGCAACCGCTGTCCGAGGTGGCGGAGGCGTTGGTGGATCTGGTGGTCAGCGCTCGCGGAGCGGCCCCGCCTCTGAAGCCGCACGTTCAAATATTGAAACTCACTCTGGTGCCGCGTCGTTCCGTGGCACGCATCAACTGAAACACAAGAAAGGAACACAAACATGAGAAGTCGAATGCAATGGAAACCAACGTCGTGGGGGCCGCTGGCCGTGATTGCGGCCGTGGGCGTCTGGTTGGCGCCGACGGAAACGCCAGCCAATCTCGTTGCCAACTGGCGGTTCAACGGCGACCTGAGCGATTCGTCGGGATTCGGTCACACGGCAACCTTCAACGGAGGAACGCCCAGCTATGTCGGCGCGAGCGCGGGACAAGCCATCGTGCTCGACGGCGTGGATGACTTCCTCAGCGTCGCGGCGAGCGGGAACAACCTGGACTTCAATGGCAACAGCTTCGCGATCGCGGCGTGGCTGACGGTCCACACCGCGCAGACCGCGCGGCGGGATTCGTTGATTGCCGGCAAGGCCGACTTCTCGAACCTCGGAAACTATGCGCTGACGGTGGACTACCTGAATCAAACCGACGACGTGGAGAACATCCTGACGTACGGATACACGAGGCGCACCAGCGGCGCCAATGCCAGCGTGCCGTCCGTTTTGTACTTCGACGCGAATGAGGTGGAGGTGAATCTGGTGTTTTCCTTCAATGCCGTCACCAAGACGATTGACATCTACCGCAACGGCAGCCTGCGGGACACGTTGACCGCCGCGGACATCACCGGTCCGATCAGCACCGCAAGCGACTTCACCATGGGCAAAGGTCTGTTCACGGACTTCCTGCGCGCTGATCTGGACGAAATTCAGGTCTATGATCAACCGCTCGATCAAAGTCAGGTGACGTCGTTGTTCAACGGCGGCAACGGACCTGCGGCAATCCCCGAGCCGAGCGTGATGGCGTTGCTGGCAGGGGCGGGCATGCTGTATCTTTCGCGACGACGATGATCCGTCGGTTCAAGCGGCGGTCGGCCTTTACGCTCATCGAGTTGCTGGTGGTGATTGCGATCATCGCGATCCTCGCGGCGCTGTTGTTGCCCGCGTTGAACAGCGCACGGGCGAAGAGCAAGCAGGCATCGTGTCTCAACAACCTGAAGCAGGTGGGCTTGGCGTTGTTGATGTACGCCGACGAAAACAACGCCTGGTTGCCGCCTTCGGAGTTCGAGGTGTCGCCGGGCACGCCGCAGTTCTGGACGACCACGCTCGTGCCGTATCTGGGCCACCGGATTGGCGAGCCGTTCACTGCGTGGGACAACTACCTCGGCGGCGGCTGGGCGTATCAAGTGGGCCAGACGTTCCTCCGCTGCCCCGCGCGCAACCCGCTCTACCTTCCGACACAGGCCGACAACTACACCATCGGCATCAACTACGGAAAGCTCTCGGGCTACCACGTGCCACCCACGACGTTCTACGACGGACGAATCCAGAAACTGTCCGAGCTGAAGTCGCGCGTTTATATGATCGCGGATGGCTCGTACCTCCAACGTCCGATCCTGTACTGGCCGCATACGTCGGCGTACTGGGATCTCGACATTGACAACGACGGCGACGGGATTTCGGATTCCGGTTCGGCGGCCGGCGCGGATGCGTTCCCTTACAACGGCGTCAAGTTCATCCATGGCAAGATGGCCAACTTCGTCTTCAGCGACGGCTCGGCGGTAGCGCTCACAGTGCGCCAGTGGGCCTCGAACGAGCAGGGCATCTGGGGCGACACGTGGTAAGTTCACTTCCGGGGCGGACCGGCCTCGCCTTGATCCTGAGTGCCACCCTTTCATCGGCTGAGGTCGCTCCTCGGAATCTGGCATTGAATGGCAGCGGAGCGATGGTGTTCGTCTCGTCGTTCGCCAACACCACCGACCTCTATAGCGAGAACCTGATTGATGGCGACCCAAAGACGGTGTGGCAGGCCTTCGATCTCTCGCTGCCGCAGTGGATCGAGCTACGCTGGCCCGATCCGGTAACGCTCGAAGGCCTGGGAATCCGACCCGCCGAGCCGACCGTGCCCGAAACGTGGCGGGCGGAATGTTGGGAGAACGGGCGCTGGGCGGCGCTCGGCGAATCGTCGAATGCCAGCCTGCGTTTTCCTCCAGTCCGAACGCGGCGCGCGCGCGCGACGATCACGAAGGCTTCGGGTCTGCCGGTGCGCTTGGCCGGAATCGAGGCTACCGGCGTGGCTTCGCCGAGCATCGAGGGGCTGCGCCCCTATTGGAGCGCCAGCTACATCTGGCACGATGAATTGGGTCACAAGATTCAAGTCGGGAAGCCGCGCTACTTCCACGCGAAATTCCAGATTCCAGATCTCAAATCCGTTCGCAGCGCGTTTCTTCAGAGCCGGGCGAACGATTTCTACGCTGCTTATTTGAATGGTCAGAAAGTGGCGCAGGGCAACGTGGATATCCGCGCGGTGCCGGTAAAGGACGCATTGCGCGAAGGCGAGAATGTGCTCGCGTACGAAGCAGAAGCGCGGAGCGATCCCGGCTGGGGCTTGATGGAGTTGCTCGGCGAACTGACCGTGAACACAAGCTCCGGCGTGATCACGGTGGCGTCCGGCAGCGCATGGAAGTCGAGCGATCAACGCGCGAGCGATTGGAATCGTCCCGGCTTCGACGATTCGCGCTGGAAAAACGCCGCCATGTTGCTCAAGCCCCCGCAAGGCCCGTGGGGACGCATCCCGTTCCATGTCGTCGCGGAAGGAGCGACCGTGCGGGTGGTCGCGGCCCGGTTCGATCCACCCGTGGCGAGGCCCGGCTCGACCGTGAAGGCTCGGTTCGAGTTCGAGACAAACGAAGCGCTATCCGGCAATTACCTCGTGCAGGCGCGGGTCGGGGAAAAGGAAGTCAACCGCGATCGAAGCGATTACGAAGTCGCGTCGGTGACCGCCCCGCTCACGTTTCCCGCAACCGAGTTCACCTTCGAGATTCCCGGATACGCGCCCGGCGGTGAACTCCCGATCCAACTCACCGCCCTTGCAGTGGACGGGAACGGCAGAGCATTGCGATTCGTGAACGCAGACAAGCTAAAGCTGGTACTCCAAACGGAAGGCCGATCCAGCGCCAGCGTTCGTAGTTCAGGCTTCAGCCTGCCCCTCTTCTGGGCCTTGCAAAGCCCGAGCTACGAACGCTTCCACGCATACGCCCAAGCCGGCCCGAAGGTCTTTCACCTCCAGATGTACCCCTACCGGATTGAGCCGGACACAGACTACGCGACGCCACACCTGGGATTCCTCGATCAACACATCCGCCACCTCCTCCGCACCGTGCCGGACGCGCAGGTCATCGTCGAGCTCGATCTCCGCGCCTCGGGCGCATGGAAGCGGGCGCATCCCGAAGCGCTGTTGCTGGATGCGTTCGGCAGCAAACGCGCCGAATGCATCATGGCGAAGGAATACCAGGACGCGGTCGTCTATTATCTCCAACGCGTCATCGGCTTCGTCCAGTCGCAACCGTATGCCGCCCGCGTCATCGGCTACATTCCCGAGTTTGCGCCCGTGCCCGAGTCATGCCTCGGCGGGGTCGAGAGCAATGAAGGCCAGGTGGATCGTGCAAAGTGGACGGTCGGCGACTGGAATTCGCAGACGGTCGCCGGGTTTCGCGAGTTTCTCAGAAAGAAATACGGTAACAACACCAAGAAACTCCGCGCCGCATGGAAAGATGAAACCGCGACCTTTGATTCGGCGACACCGGACCGGGTGACACTCGTCGAAGCCGCTCCCGACCACAATCTCTTCCGCGATCCCCGCGCCGGCAGGATGCGGGCAGACTACTTTGAGTTCCTGTCGAGCATCGTGCCGACCGTATTCGAGCAGAAAGTCGCGCGCACGATCAAGGAAGCGACGGACGGCAAAGCGAAGGTCGGAACGTATTTTGGCTACGTCGTCGAGAACTTGCGCGGCGTCAACCCGCCGTGCGGCACGCAGCAGAACAATCATTTCGGCTTCATGCGCGTGATTGATTCGCCGGATATAGATTTCTTCGTCAGCCCGCTGCACTATGAGTACTCGCGCTTGGCCGGGCATCGCTTCTTCCCGTTTCAGCCGTACGGCAGCATCGGACTGCACAAGAAACTGTACGTCGCCGAGATGGATTACCGGACGTTCATCTGCGGCGACCCGACCTACGGTCGGCAACGCAGCCAGCAGGAAACCGTCGCCGTGCTCCAGCGCGACCTCGCCTCGACCAGGATCGGCGGCTCGGGCGCGTGGTTCGCCGATTGGAGTTCGGGCACGGGCAGGAAGTCGCACGGCTTCTTCCTCGATGACGAAATCCTGAGCACGATCTCGAAGGCGCGCTCGATTTACGCTCAAGCGCCCGCTGCGGGAAAGTCCACCGAGATCGCGGTCGTCGTCTCCTCGAAAAGCCCGTGGCATCAAGACTGTGCCTACCCGGCTGTCATCTACAACACGCTGATCTGTTCGGTGATCTACCAGGAGATGGCGAATCTCGGTACTCCATTCGATGTGCTGCTGATTGACGATCTAAAGCGAAAAGAGGTTCGCGACCGATACAAACTCTTCGTGTTCATCAACCCGTTCTATCTCACAAAGGACGAGAGCAAGTGGATTGAATCGCTCAAAGGCGGCGGGCGGACGCTCTTGTGGTTCTACGCGCCCGGCTACGTGAGCGACGAACACGGCCTGAGCGTTGAGCAAGTGGCGAAGACCACCGGCTTGGGTATCGAGCTGTTAGATGAACGCAACACGCCCGTGTTCCGCGCCAACAGCGGCGAGACGGTGACCATCGAGCCGTTCGGCTCGCAACTGAATTTCTCCACCATCATGCCCACCGAAATCTTCCCTAACTTCGTCGTCGAAGACGCGAAGGCCACCGCCCTCGGCCTGGATGACCAGAAGCGTGTCCGGTTCGCCGAGCGCGATTTCGGTTCGTGGCGTTCCGTCTATAGCGCCGTTCCTACCCTGCCGCGTTCGATTCTGCGCCGCGTCGCCGAGCAGGCGGGTGTGCATTTCTACGCGCCACTCGACGTGATTGTGGACGCGAACGAGCGCACCCTGATGTTGCACAACGGCAACGAACGCCCGAGGCAGTTCCCGGTGCAGCTACCCAAACCCGCAACCGTAACGGACCTTTACAGTGGCGCAGTCGTCGCGACGAACCAATCACAATTCGAGTTGGTTCTGCCCAAAGTCACAACCCGTGTGTTCCAAATGGAGGCCCAATGAAAAAGCTGATCTGCGTGTCGTTGTTCATCGCCGTCTCGTGCGGGGCGGCGGATCGTGTCCTCATACCACTCAAGGAAGCCGACACTGCCGTGCTGATTCTCGATCGCGAGTCGCCCGACCATTCCCGGGCCCAAGTCATCCTCCCGCCGAAGCAGAGTCCCGGTCGCGTCATCGTCGAGCACCGGCCCAACCCTGATCCCGGCGACTGGACAGAAGTGCGCTGGGTGATTCGCTTCGACCTGTCAAGAGCGCCGGCGACGATCACACAGGCGCGGTTGCATTTGTGGTGTCAGGGCACGGCCGGCTCGCCGAAGGTCGCCCCCCGGCTCGACCTGATCCAACCCGCCGACTCGCGACACATCTTGGACGACGACCGCGCCAGCAAGCCGCTTCTCCCGAAGTCCATCGAGATCACGTTCCCTTCGAATCCTCAAATGATCGAGTTGGATGTGACCGAATTCGTAAAGGAAGCGCAGATGAACAGGCTCCCCTTTGCGGCCTTCCGCATCTCCGCCGTGTGCGACAAACCCGATTGCGCCGGCGATGCCCCGCAGAATTACTATTTCGGCGGCGTCACCAATGTTTGGTCCTGGCCGAAATCCGAGCCGCCGCTGCTGGAGATCACGCCGTGAACCGCCAAAATCGTTGACCGCGCTCGCAACGACCTGAAATGATGTCCGCTCTATGATCCGAGTTGGCCTGATCCGTTGCGACACGCACGGGATGTGGTTCGGCGCGCAGATGGATGATCACGACCCGCTGCTGCTTCGCGAGCCGATGCCGGTGATGAAGAACTTCCGTTACTCGTGGCAGACGGCGGGTGTGCATTACTTCTTCTACACCCACTACTGTCACCCCTGGCGGATGACCGCCCGGCAGGTGAAGGGCTTTCGCATCACCAAAGTCTGGGACGAAGACCGCCCGAGCGCGGAAATGTTCGCGCGCGTCTTCCACGGACGACCCAAGGTGTGCGACTCGTTCGAGGAATGCAGCGACGACGTGGACCTGGTGTTCATCGCCGATTGCAACGGCGATGGCAGCGACCATCTCAGGCTCGCCACGCCCGGGCTGAACAAGGGCGTGCCGACGTTTCTTGACAAGCCGTTTGCAAACAACCTGCGCGATGTGAGGGCGATTCTGCGGCTTGCCCAGACGCATCGCGCGCCCGTGATATCGCTCTCAATCTTGCAGACGAACCCGGCCACGGCGCGCATCCGTCGGCGGCTGGACGAAGTGGGTAAGGTCAGCTTCGGCACGATCACGTGTTGGAACACGCATTGGGCGGCGTTGATCCATGGCATCAGCATTGCCCATCACGTCTTCGGTACCGGCGTGCGGACGGTGTCATGTCTCAAAGCGCGCAACCACACCGCCCTGCACCTCGATTACGGCACGCGGTCGGACCGCCCCGAGCACGGCGTCGTCATCAACTGCGGCACGGCGCGATTTCGATTCACCGAAATGTTCGTCACTGCCTACGGGCCGGAGGGCGCGATCCAAGCCAAGGCGATGGACGATTTCGATGCGTCGGAAGGCTCTGCGATCATCCTGGAACGGGTCAAGCGGATGGTGAAGACCGGCCAGCCCGATCCGTTGAGCGACGAGATGGTGCAAGCGATTGCCATAGCCGACGCTTGCCGGGCAGCCGAACGAACAGGACGCAGGGCGAAGGTACCGCGCGTTTGACAGCGCCACCGGCTACGACAGCGTGCGCACGCTCTGACCCTCTCGCAACGTCGGCAGCAGATTGTGGAATCGGTTCGGCCACACCCCGAGCCGCTGATAATCGCGAAGGATCATCGTGGTGCGCTTCGCCATTTTTTTCCACGATAATTGGTACGAGGTCGGCACGGGCGACAGGTACTCGAAGATGGGTGAGTGGTTGGTCGAGACCACGGACAACCGTTTCGGAATGCGCAGTCCCAGATCGGCGGCGATGGCGTGCAGGCCGAGGACGTGTTCAAGATCGGTGGCGATGACAGCGGTCGGCGGCGACGGACGGGTGAGCAGCTTGCGAACGGCGTTCTTCACCGCAGGTGCGCGCGTGACGCACACCTCGCAAATACCTTCCACGCCCTCGCTGGCACGCGACGCGCAAATCCGCGTGAAGCGCTCCACGCTGGCGATGTCGCCCACGCTGGCGAGGACGGACATCAGAAGCCCGATCCTCCTGTGCCCGCGACGGACGAGGTACTCGACGGCGTGTTGGATCACCGCGCGCGAGTCGAACTCGATGGCCGGCAACGTCACGTCGGACGCGCGCAACCCCAGGATTACCGCCCGCAGACCGCGGTGTTCGTACCACCGATGGACGGCGTCGGGTACCGAGAGGAGAACATAGAAACTGGCGCGGTGTTCGGCCTCGATTTCGGAGAGCGTCTTGTCGAGATGCCGGGCACGTTGCACCATCGCGTCCACCACCACCAGGTCCAGCCCGAGCCGGTGCAGATCGTGGCGAAGGAGGTCAATGAACGGCAACAGCGAAGTGATGTCCGGCTTGAGCTGGGCGTTGCGGATCATCACAACCTCGGGACGACGTGGCGGCAGCCGGCGGGGACTTCGATGGGATCGCAGGACCAACCACGGCAATCCCCGTCGGAATCGCAGCAAGCCCTCCTGTTCCAGCGAACGCAACGCCGTGTGCAACGTGGGGCGACTGACTTCGCACTCGATGCTCAGGTGACGTTCCGACGGCAGTTCGTCCTTCCAACGACCCTGGAGGACCTCGGCGCGGATGGCTTCGCGCACGCGCTCGGCGAGGCGGCTCTTGAGCGAAAGTGGTGTCACGGTCCCAGTGTAGCAAGTTCGCGCCCGTTGCCAATCCCGGAGGAGGTCAATTTAATTGCCGGCAGAACATTCCTTGTAGTCTCGGGCGCTGGATGTCAGTCTGCCCACCGCAAGCGAAGATGGGCACGAAACAAAAACCAGTTCGCAGCCGGAGCCAGGGAAGAATGGTTCTTCCACGGGCTTTGCCTTGGGCACAATCAACAATTCAGGAGGAAAGTAGCATGAACATTCAGCATCCAAACCACACTGGCATGGGTCTGTGCGTTGCGTTGGCGGTCGCCTTGATTCAGATTGGCGCCGCGCTGGAATCGCGCGCGCATCCATTGGCGGGCGTCAGTTCCACCGCCTTCAGCCATCAGTACAATGGAGACACCTATCCGGTGCCGAACTACACCGAGAACCCGGTGATCGTCGACCCGTCCACCGACGGGGACATTTTCTCGTTCCGCGCGCCGACCGGCGGCGGCTACTATTCGGCCAACGACTGGGATGTGTATCACCACGAAGGGTTCGCGTTCGAGTTCCGGCTGAAGGTGGACGATGACTTTGCCGAGGGAACCAAGGGCGCATTCGCGGTGCTGTTTGGCGACGGCACGGCGGGCGACATTTTCTCCGTCGGCAAGAGCTTCACCATGGTCGGCAACGGCGCCATCACCGTGGACACCGCCGACAACACCGACGACTTCCACGTCTTTCGCGTCGAGCAGGATGGCGGCAGCCCTACGCCGATCAAGTTCTACCGGGACAGCGTGTTGCTTCACACCTTGCCGAACGGCGGCAACTTCGCCACCGATCTGCTGATTTGGGGCAGCGCCGGCGGGGCATTCGGCGGGCCGACGGTGCACCTCGACTACTTTCGCTGGGAAGTCCCCGAGCCGGGCAGCGCGTGCCTGATCGGGTTTGCCGCGATGGCGCTCTGGCTGCGTCGGCGACGTTAAACCACGCGCGCCCGTGTACAAACGAACCCAAGAGATGCCGGCGGGCCGCACTTGGACGGTGCGGCTGAAGTTCTCGCGTCGTCCCAAGGTGAAGTCCAAGCGCGCCACCGAGGCGGCCCCCGCGGTTCTCCCCGCAGGCCGGGCCAAGCCGGTGCTGTCGCGTGGCTTTACGCTCATCGAACTGTTGGTGGTCATCGCCATCATCGCCATTCTCGCGGCCTTGTTGCTCCCCGCGCTCAACCGGGCAAAGGAACAGGGCCGCGCCGCGTCGTGCGCGTCGAACCTGAAACAGCTCGGCTTGGCGTTCTACCTCTACGCCGACGACAACGGCAGCCGGTTGCCCTCCTATGCCGACAGCACGATCAACCGTGGGTGGTATGAGATGGTGTCGCCGTACTTGGGACAGAGCATCAGCGTGCGATTCGGCTACAACGGCACCGATCCGACGTACAAGCGGTTCATGTGGTGCCCCTCGAGCAAGCCGGACAGTTACTACGACCAGACCTACGGGGTCAGCTACTGGACGATCCTCTCGTACTACGTTCCGCCGTTCACGGCCCCGTATTTCAGCGGCTCGGCCAAGCTGGCCAACGTCCCCGGCCACGTGTTCATTGCTGCCGATGTCCGCAGCCGCTACGGTCCCTGGCGAAGCGAGATTCTCCACCCGCTCGCCAACGGCGGTGCGTGGAACCTGAACAGCGATTACGACGGCGACGGTGTCAACGACAGCGCCAGCGGTGAAATCTCCAGCGGCGCCGGGCCGTACAACGCCTTCAACCCGGTCCACGGTCGCGGCGGAAACTTCCTGTTCGCCGACGGCTCCGTGCGCCGCGTCTCGACCGCCGACTGGGCGCGCAACAAGGACGGCATGTGGGGCTCGGGCGATCCGGCGATCTACAAGTAGTGGGCGGTAGGTCACACACAATTCAACATTCGTAGTCCTGCCGTCAGGCGGTACAATCTTCACCATGATTCAGGAACGAAAAAAACAATTCTGTCTGCGTCAACGGCTGGCGGACCCCTCGACGCCGCCCTTGGTCATTGTGCCGATCACGCTGGCCGATCCGGCGCTGGTCGAGATCGCCGGGTTCGCCGGTGCCGAGGCGGTGCTGATTGATACCGAACACGGCATGATCGGGCCGGAGACAGTGCGCTCGATGTTCGCGCATGCCCAGGCCGCCGGTGTGCCGGCGGTATTTCGTCCGCGCAGCTTCGACGCGGCGGCCTGCCGGCAGGCGCTCGATCAGGGCGCGGCCGGCATTCACGTGCCGCATGTGGACACCGCCGATCAAGCCCGGGCGGTGGTGAACGCCTGCCGTTACGCGCCGCTGGGACGCCGCGAGATGAGCCTCGGGCGCGCGGTGCGCTACCAGGGCGCTAACATCCCCGGCTACGTCGCCTCGGCCAATGACTGTCAGTTGCTGGTCATCATGATCGAGTCGGTGGAAGGACTCGCCCACATCGAGGAAATCGCCGCCGTGCCCGGCATTGATGTGATTCATCTCGGCATCGCCGACCTGTCCAACTCGATGGGGCACATCGGGCAGTATCAACATCCCGAGGTGAACGCCGCAGTGGAACGCGTGCTCGAGGTGGCTGCCCGGCACGGCGTGGCGGTGGGCTACCCGACCCAGGACCCAAAGGAGGTGGCGCACTGGGCCGGCAAGGGAATGCGCTTCTTCGAGGCCGACACGCCCGACTACACCTTGCGAGGTGTGTATGCCGCCAATCTCGCGGCGGTGCGCGAGGTGTTGACGCCCCAGTCGCGCCGGTACCGGAAATTGAGAGGGGTCGAGACCGTGATGGTCGCCGAAGCCACCGCCGAGCATCCCCGGCACGGCGGCGCGGATTTGATCGAGTTGAACGACGGCTCGCTCCTGCTGGCGAAGATGCTGATTCACAAGAGCGGCCTGCCACACGCCGCCGGCGACGACGCGCCTTCCGACATCGTTCGCCTGGCCTCGCGTGACGGCGGGCGCACCTGGAGCGCGCCGCAACCAATGATCCAACGCGAGAAGGGCGAGACCGCCGCGTACAGCCCGAGTTTCCTCCGGTTGCGCGATGGGCGGATTCTGTTCCGCTACGAGCGCTACCATCATTTTGTTCAGAACGAACCGTGGAGCATCTCCGCGTACGCGTGCTTCAGCGATGACGAATGCCGGACCTTCTCGAAGCCGATTACAATCTTCAGCAAGTCCTCGCACCACGCCTGCTCTCAAGGCGATATGCGTCAACTCTCGACTGGCCGAATCATCCTGCCCGCGATGTACATGGAAGGCACCGCCCTGCAGGACGACGGCAAGAAGGGGTTGCTCGCGCCGACCAATACTGCCGTCGCCGGTAGTTTCTACAGTGACGACCAAGGCCGCACCTGGAAGGAATGCGACTCTTACTCGTGGCTACCGATGCGCGGTTGCATGGAGCCGAAGATCGAGGAGTTGAAAGACGGCCGGCTGCTGATGGTGATGCGCGCACAACTGGGCAGTGTCTTCCAGTCGATCTCAGAGGACGGCGGCGCAACCTGGTCGAAGCCACAGACCACCGGCCTGCGCGCGCCCGAGTCGTGCCCGGGCCTGCTGCGGATTCCGCAGACGGGCGACCTGGCGCTGATTTGGAACGACAGCCCCTACGATCCGAAGTTCGATCATTATGGAGTCCGCTCGCCGTTGTCGGTGGCCGTGTCGAAAGACGACGGGCGCACGTGGGGCAGGAGCAAGGCCATCGAGTCGGACCCGGATTGGGAATTTACGAACCCGGCGGCCATCGTGACGCGGGAGGGCAGGTTGATTATCGTGTACGAGGCCTCGAAATACGAAAGCCTTACCCCGCCCGGAAAACTGGGCCGCTCGCGGATGCACCTGAAACTGGCGATCGTTGAACTCGATTGGCTCTATGAATGATTATCCCCCGCAGATTCGGGACAACCGCAGATTGTTTTGTTGGTTTTCTCCCCAATCTGCGGTTGTCCCGAATCTGCGGGGAGTTGATTCTTCTTTATGAACAAACCCCGTCTCGAACTTCTCGACAGCGGCGTCATCTACCGCAACGCCAATCCCGGCTACCAATACACCTTCGCGTGTCACAGCCACGTGGTCGAACTCGGCCCGCGCGAACTGCTCTGCTCCTATCAACGCGGCCAGGCGCTCTACAGCGTGGATTCAGTCATGGCGCAAGCCCGCTCGACCGACGGCGGCAAGACCTGGACGGACGAAGGGCTTCTCCACGACCCCGCGCGCGACAAAGTTCGCTACTCCTATCACGGCCCGGTGCTTACTCGTGTCGAAGGCAGCCCGCTCGTCGCGGTCGCGATGCGCATTGATCGCTCCGACCCGGCCAAGCCGTTGTTCAACGAAACCACCGGCGGCATCGCGCCGACCGACACGATCCTGCTGCGCTCCAACGATGGCGGAAAGAACTGGAGCACGCCCGAGGTCGTGCCTTACCCCGACGGCCTGCTGCTAACGCCCAGTTGCGCGATGGTGGTGTTGAAGAGTGGCGCGTGGTTTCTCGCGACCGATCAATGGCACGCGTTCGACGATCCCGGCCCGTATCGTCCGCGCACGGTCGGGTTGTTCTCGACCGACCAGGGTCGCACCTGGAACAAGCCGGTCACGTTCGCCGACGGCGCGAAAGCCGGCAAGGGCCACTGGCATGGCCGCATCATCCGTCGGCGCGATGACCGGCTCTTCACGCTGTTCTGGACGGCCAGGACCAGCGAGCCTGCTGGCGACCTGTCGCTGCATTGGTGTGAAGGCAGCGCCGACGGCCGGCAATGGAGCGAGCCGCGGCCGACCAACATCCCCGGCCAGACCAATTGGCCCGTGGACCTCGGCGAGGGACGCATGATCGCGATCTACACGGTGCGCAAGACCAAGCCGCCCGGGTTCTACGTCACCTCCAGCGAAGACGGCGGGAGGACGTGGAATCTCGACGAGCAACTCCTGGTCTGGGACGCCACCGGCCGCGACAAGATCGGCGTGCACGCGCCGCAATCGTATCCGCGCTCGCACGACACGATCGCTTACGGCGCGCCGACGGCCACGGTGCTCGAGAACGGCGACGTGTTTTGCAGCTTCTGGTGCACGGAGTTGTCCGTGACCCAGATCCGCTATGCGCGCGTGCGCTTGACGTAGCCTGCGGACGACCGCCCTGAAACCATGAACCTGAGTTGGATTGACTGGACCATTCTGGTCGCGTCCGTGATCGCGCTGCGGTACGTCAGCCTGAGCACCCGCACGTGCATGAAAGGCGTGGCGGATTTCCTGTCGGCCAATCGCTCCGCCGGACGCTACCTGCTTTCCATCGCGGGGGAAATGGCCAGCGTGGGGACGATTTCGTTCGTGGCCTATTGGCAGGTCTATGCGGAGGCGGGCATGCCAACGATCTGGTGGGGACTCATGTCCATCCCGGTCACGGCGGTCATCATCCTGAGCGGCTGGGTCTATTACCGGTTTCGGGAGACGCGGGCCATGACGATGGCGCAATTTCTCGAGATGCGCTACAGCCGGCGGTTCCGAATTTTCGCGGGGTTGCTGTGCTGGGGAGCGGGTGTGTTGAATTTCGGCGTCTTCCCGGCGGTCGCGGCGCGCTTTTTCATCTACTTCTGCGGGCTGCCCGACTTGTTCCAGATCCCCGGTATCCCCTTCGACATCGCCACCTTTCCCGTCGTCATGGCGGTGGACCTGGGGCTTGCTTTGATGTTCGTGAGCATGGGCGGACAGATCACCGTCATGATCACCGAATGCGTGCAGGGTATTCTCACCAGCATTTTCTTTCTCGTGATCATCGCGACGGTGCTCGTGCAACTCCAGTGGGACCAGATGATCCAGGCGCTGGAACTGGCGGCCAAGGGGCCGGACGCGTCGCTGATCCACCCGTACCAGACCAGCAAGGTGGGCGACTTCAGCATCTGGTTCTACCTGATCGGCATCTTCGGGTCGTTCTACGGCTATCTCTCCTGGCAGGGTACGCAGGGGTTCAACAGCTCCGCACGCAGTCCGCACGAACAACAGATGGGCGCCATCATCGGCGTGTGGCGGAACATTCCCAGGTACCTCCTGACCGCGCTCTTGCCGGTGGCGGCGTTGGCGGTGTTGAACCTGCCCGAGTTCGCCCAGCAGGCGGGCGCCGTCGCGGACTCGCTCAAGAGCATTGACAACAAAGCGGTGCAAAGCGAGATGACCGTGCCGCTGGCGCTGGCGGAGTTTCTCCCGATTGGCGTCAAGGGATTGCTGGCGACCGCGATGCTGTTTTTTTCCTTCACCTGCCACGATACCTACATGCACTCGTGGGGAAGCATCTTCATTCAAGACGTGGTGATGCCGTTCCGCAAAAAGCCGCTCACACCCGAGCAACATATCGGTTGGCTGCGCTGGTCCATCACCGGCGTGGCGGCGTTCGCGTTCCTGTTCAGTTGGTTGTACGTGCCCACACACAAGATCATGATGTTCTTCGCCATCACCGGCACCATCTGGGCGGGCGGGTCCGGCGCCGTGATCATCGGCGGACTCTACTGGCGGCGCGGGACAACCCCGGGCGGGTCCGGCGCCGTGATCATCGGCGGACTCTACTGGCGGCGCGGGACAACCCCGGGCGCGTTCGCCGCGATGATCGTCGGCGCGACGCTCGGTGTCGGCGGGTTGTTTGCCGATCCGATCTGGATGGCGTTGTTCGACAAGAAGTTTCCCATCAACGGCCAATGGTTGTGGTTCATCGGCATGGTCAGTTCGTTGGGGGTGTACGCGGTGGTGTCGCTGCTCACCGGGGGCAGGCAACGGGCCTTCCACCTGGAGACGATGCTGCACCGGGGATCCAACGCCTCGACCTCGGAAGCACACGCACCGATCGATTCCCTTCGGATACGATTCCTGCGTTTCGTGGGCATCACCTCGCACTTCACGTTCACTGACCGCGTGCTGGCGATTGCCCTGATCGTTTGGAACTTCGGATGGTTCGCCGTGTTTCTTGTCATCACCGCCATCCATTTCACCCTCGGCACCAGCACCGAGTGGTGGAGCCGTTTCTGGCGCGTCTATGTCATCCTGCAACTCTGCATTGCCGTCCCCTCCGTGATTTGGTTCACCATCGGCGGCATCGGGGACATCCGCGCGATGGTGCGGGCGTTGCACAACCCGCACCGCGACCACACCGACAACGGAACCGTGGAAAAGGGGACATCCATAATTTCCCGCGGCGAACCCTTGTCCGAATCGGGCGCGGCCCGGACCGGAAAATTATGAATGTCCCCGTTTCCTGTCTCCTCCTCGCAGCCGGCCTGTTGGCGCAATGGAACTTCGACGAAGGCACGGGCCACGTCGTCCACGACAGCAGCGGGAACGGCCACGACGCAAAACTCGGCGGCGCTAGGTGGATCACGCAGGGCGACGGTTTCGCGCTCTCATTGAACGGCCCGGGCCAGCACGTCCGCGGGCCGCTGCTCACCAACACCGGCCTCACCGGCCCGGTCAGCATCGAGGCCTGGGTCAAGCCGGTTGTCAAAGGCCACGGCGAAGCCCATTTGCTCGGCGTGGGGATGCGAAGTTTCGTCCTCACGTACTACAACGCCGAGCTTTGTTACTGGTACATCGGCGACGGCGGGAACAATGTGCGCGGCGCGTTGACTCTGCACGGATGGAATCACGTCGTCGGCGCGTTCGACGGCAAGACGATGACGATGTGGATCAACGGCCGCCAGGTCGGCCAGCAGGAATCCAAGGCGCAGAAATACGCCCTCGACGGCGTGTTTACCATCGGCGATCCGGGCGAAAGCGGCCAGGCCCGATTCAAGGGCGGCGTTGACTCGGTCCGCCTCTACAACCGCGCGTTGTCGGCGGAGGAAGTGGTCGCCCATTTCAAACGCGAGGCGGGCGCGTATGGGTTCGATCGCCGCTGGTTCGAGCGGGTGCGAGTGAACCCATTCTACTACTTCGACCCGACGGGACGGGGACAGTCCTCGGCAGAAAGGGGGACAGTCCCCGTTCCGTCGGGTCAGGGCAGGATCGTTCTCGAAGCCGACTACAAAGGACTGCAACCGTTGCGCGGCGCGGCCCGCATCGAAGCCTCGCTCTCGCTCGGGGACAAGGTCGTCCACCGGGAGCGCATCGAGACCCTGCCGGAGAGCGGCGAGGCGGAAATCGTCCTGCCAACCGCGAAGTGGGCTGATGGCCGGTATGTCATTCGGTTGACGCTGACCGATGAAGCCGGCGCTCGTCCGGTGGAGGAACTGACCTTCCCATATCCGCCGCCGCCGTTGTCGTTGCCGGCTCCGAAGGATCGAACTGCTCCCGCGTTGCCGGCGCGACCCGGGCCCACGCCGTTCCAGTTTCGCATGGGAAAAACGGGCGGCTTCACCCTCACGGTGGCCGGTGCGGAATACCCGTTTCAGACCCGCGTTTCCTGGCCGCGCGGCGAGTTCAATCAGCTCGCCGATGCCCCCGCCACGACGGGCGAGAAGTCATGGCAGGTGAGCATCCAAGATCAACAAGTGGAGGCGCGCGGCGACTTCTACAAACTCCGCAGGGAGATTCAAGTGTTCCCGACGCACGTCTCGGTCAAGGACACCTTCACGAACCTCACCACGAACGATCTCGGCCTGTTCATCTATCACGAGACGCCGGCCGGACCCGGCCAGATCGAGCGAAGTTTCCTCGGCGGATTCGAGGGGCCGGTCCGGGCCGAAGCGGGCACGGCGGATTTGTTCAGCCCGAGCGTGTTCGTGACCGACAGCCGTACCGGCCTCGGGATCGTGCCGGTGGACGACGTGTTCATCGTGCAATCGGTGCTCTATAACGAACCGCGCGTCGTCGGCCTGGGGACGGAGAAATTCGCGCTCGCCCCCGGCGCGTCCCACACCCTCGAATGGGCCGTCTATCCCACCGGCTCGAAGGATTACTACGACTTCGTCAACGCCTTCCGCACCGTCGAGGGACGCATCGGCACGGTGGACGGCGGGTTGGGGTTCATCACCTACGGGCCGATGAATCGCCGGCAGGTGCCGGGCGAGGAATTTTTCGAGCGGCGCGGCATCAAGTACGCCATCCTGCACAGCATGGGGCGCGCGGCGGACGATCCGCAGGTGTCGCTCGAAGGCGTCGAGTTCATGGATTTCCCGAAGGAGATGGAC